>NZ_JADPZX010000001.1:3366458-3672500 GCF_015712165.1 Streptomyces spinoverrucosus
CGATCGTCTGCGGCACTCCGGATTGCTCCGGCGCGGAGGAGAACCAGGGGCCCATACCCCACTAAAATTGGCATATCACCCGACCGGGGGGCCGGAGGTGGCGCCATGACGTTTGTGCAGGTCATCGACTGCAAGACCAGCCGGTTCGAGGAGTTGGACCGGTTGATGGACGCATGGGTCGAGAAGACCAAGGGGAAGCGGACGGCGACGCACAGTGTGATCGGGAAGGACCGGTCCGACGCCTCGCACTTCATCGAGATCGTCGAGTTCCCGTCGTACGAAGAGGCGATGCGGAATTCGAATCTTCCGGAGACGGATCGGATCTTTCACGAGATGGTCGCGCTGTGCGACGAGATGCCGACCTTCACGGACCTGGACGTGGTGCGCGACCAGCAGTTGTTCAGTGCCACGGTGCGGCGGTACTTCGAGCTGATGGCGACGCCCGGGGAGCTGCCGCCGCTCGACGAGGTGATGGGCGAGCACTATCACGATCACGACCCGGCGAGTGTGGAGGACGTGATCGGGATGGATCATGTCCGGCGCGAGTTGCGGGTGTGGCGGGACGGCTTCGACTTCGAGTTCAGCATCGAGGATCTGATCGCCGAGGGTGACCGGGTGTGTGCGCGGTGGTTCTGGAAGGGCACGCACAAGGGCGAGTTCCTGGGGATTCCGGCCACCGGGAAGGACGTCTCCATGACGGGGACGACCGTGTTCCGGTGCGGTGGGGACGGAAAGCTCGTCGAGGGCTGGTGGGAGTACGACCGGCTGGGGCTGATGGAGCAGCTGGGGATGTTCGAGGAGCTGGAGAAATAGGGCAGGGGGTCACCGGAAGGCCCGCGAAGGGGAAACGGGGAGGCCCGGCACCATCGGGTGCCGGGCCTCTCCTGCAGCTACAGCGGCTGGGTGTCAGTGCGCGTGGCCGTGACCGTGGCCGTGACCCGCCGGCTCCGGCTCCTCTTCCTTCTTCTCGACGACCAGGGTCTCGGTCGTCAGCAGCAGGGAGGCGATGGAGGCGGCGTTCTCCAGGGCGGAGCGGGTGACCTTGACCGGGTCGATGACGCCGGACTTGATCAGGTCGCCGTACTCGCCGGTGGCGGCGTTGTAGCCGCTGCCCTTCTCGAGCTCGGCCACCTTGGAGACGATGACGTAGCCCTCGAGGCCGGCGTTCTCGGCGATCCAGCGCAGCGGCTCGACGGCGGCCTTGCGGACGACGGCGACACCGGTGGCCTCGTCGCCCTCCTTGCCGAGGTTGTCCTCCAGGACCTTCACGGCGTGGACCAGCGCGGAGCCACCACCGGAGACGATGCCCTCCTCGACCGCGGCGCGGGTCGCGGAGATGGCGTCCTCCAGACGGTGCTTCTTCTCCTTCAGCTCCACCTCGGTGGCGGCGCCGACCTTGATCACGCACACGCCGCCGGCCAGCTTCGCGAGGCGCTCCTGGAGCTTCTCGCGGTCCCAGTCGGAGTCCGTGGCCTCGATCTCGGCCTTGATCTGCGCGACGCGGCCCTGCACGTCCTCGGACTTGCCGGCGCCGTCGACGATCGTGGTGTCGTCCTTGGTGACGGTGACGCGGCGGGCGGTGCCGAGGACGTCCAGACCGACCTGGTCGAGCTTGAGGCCGACCTCCTCGGAGATGACCGTGGCGCCGGTGAGGGTCGCCATGTCCTGGAGCATCGCCTTGCGGCGGTCGCCGAAGCCGGGGGCCTTCACCGCGGTGGCGTTGAAGGTGCCGCGGATCTTGTTCACGACGAGGGTGGAGAGGGCCTCGCCCTCGACGTCCTCGGCGATGATCAGCAGCGGCTTCGAGGCGTTGGACTGGATGATCTTCTCCAGCAGCGGCAGCATGTCCGCGATGGCGGAGATCTTGCCCTGGTGGATGAGGATGTACGGGTCGTCGAGGACGGCCTCCATACGCTCCTGGTCCGTCACGAAGTACGGCGACAGGTAGCCCTTGTCGAAGGCCATGCCCTCGGTGAAGTCCAGCTCCAGACCGAAGGTGTTGGACTCCTCGACGGTGATGACACCGTCCTTGCCGACCTTGTCCATCGCCTCGGCGATCAGCTCGCCGACCTGCTGGTCCTGGGCGGACAGCGCGGCGACGGCGGCGATGTCGGACTTCTCGTCGATCGGCCGGGCCGAGGCCAGCAGGTCCTCGGAGACGGCGGCGACGGCGGCGTCGATGCCCTTCTTCAGGGCGGCCGGGGAGGCGCCGGCGGCGACGTTCTTCAGGCCCTCGCGGACCAGCGCCTGGGCCAGCACGGTCGCGGTGGTCGTACCGTCACCCGCGATGTCGTTGGTCTTGGTCGCCACCTCCTTGACCAGCTGGGCGCCGAGGTTCTCGTACGGGTCCTCGACCTCGACCTCGCGGGCGATGGTGACGCCGTCGTTGGTGATGGTGGGGGCGCCGAACTTCTTGTCGATCACGACGTTGCGGCCCTTGGGGCCGATCGTCACCTTGACCGTGTCGGCGAGCTTGTTGACGCCGCGCTCGAGGGCGCGACGGGCGTCCTCGTCGAACTTCAGGATCTTCGCCATGGCAGCGGGAGCCCTCTCGGAAAGTCTGCGGTAAAGAAACTGCGCCCCGGGCGCCCGGCTTCGTTATCGGTCGCGGGGGCCAGGGGCGCAGCTCAGAACGGTGTGTTGCGTGAGGTGATTACTTCTCGATGATCGCGAGGACGTCGCGAGCCGAGAGGACGAGGTACTCCTCGTTGTTGTACTTCACCTCGGTGCCGCCGTACTTGCTGTAGAGAACGACGTCGCCGACGCTGACGTCGAGCGGAAGGCGGTTGCCGTCCTCGAAGCGGCCCGGGCCCACGGCCAGGACGACGCCCTCCTGGGGCTTCTCCTTGGCAGTGTCCGGGATGACCAGGCCAGAGGCCGTGGTCTGCTCGGCGTCCAGCGGCTGGACCACGATGCGGTCCTCGAGCGGCTTGATGGCAACCTTGGAGCTGGCGGTCGTCACGATCCGACCTCCCCCTTCGGAGATCTCACGGGGTTAACTGTCTGAGGTGGCGACCAGGTCGATCCGTCGTCGCGGGTGCCGGACCTGCCCGTCGCTTGTTTGGCACTCTCCAGGGGGGAGTGCCAGAGCCGAGACTATGACTGGGATTAGCACTCGGTCAAGCGGAGTGCCAATTGCCTGCGGCGCGTCGGCGTACGGTGCGTGCTTGTGTACGTTTCCGCAGCCGCCCGGCGTTGCTGCGGGCGGGCGAGGAGCTCAGACGTAGTCCTCCAGGCGGCCCACCGTCAGGCCCGCCTCCTGGACCCGGCGCAGGAGTCGGGTCGTGCGTTCGCGGAGCGTCGGGGTCGTGGTCTCGGTCGAGGGGACCGAGACGATGTCGCCGGGGCGCAGGCGCGCGGGGCCCTTCGTGAAGGTGAGGTCGTCCGCGTTCATCGTGGCGCGCCAGAGCACGATCGCCGCGATGCCGCAGTCCCCTGCCGCCCGGCGGGTCGTCGTGTCGTACGTGCCGTAGGGCGGCCGGAACAGATGCGGGCGGACGCCGAAGCGGGCGTGGAGTTTGCGCTGCTGCCCACAGATCTCGGCGCGCTGGCCGGCGTACGGCAGTCCGCGCAGGGCGGCGTGGTCGAGGGTGTGGTTCTGGACGCTCGCGCCGACCGAGCGAAGCCGCGCGAAGTGGCCGTAGCCGGGCCCTGCGACGCTGTCGGTGAGGAACATGCTGACCGGGAGCCGCAGCTCGCGGACCATGTCGACGAAGCGCGGGTCCTTCTCGGCGCCGTCGTCGTAGGTGAGGAAGACGACCTTGTGAGCGGTCGGTACGTGGTCCAGGACCGGCGGGAGCCCGTCCGCCGGTTGCCTGGGGTGGCGCAGGGGCGAGGGGCGTGGGGAGAGCGGCGAGGCCAGGCCCCAGCGCCGGTGGGGCGGGGGCTGGGAGGCGGCCGAGCCGGGTGCCGCCCCCGCCTCGACGGCGGCCCGTTCGGGCGGGGCGTCGGGCAGGGCGCAGCCGGCTAGCAGGACCAGGAACACCCCGGCCGCGGCCGTCCGCCCACGCCGAGTCACAGGTAGTCCTCCAGGCGGCCCACCGCGTAGCCCTTCGCCGTGATCTTGTCGAGGAAGGCGCGGATCATGTCGGGCATCCCGCCGTCCCAGTCGTCCTTGCCCCGGAAGTGGCTGAGGACGATGTCGCCGGGGTGGATGTCGCGGTCCCACTCGCGGTAGTCCCAGTGGTCGACGAAGACCTCCTCGTTCCACAGCGGGACGTAGTCGATGCCGCAGTCCTTGGCGGCCAGCAGGGTGTCGGAGTTGTAGTTGCCGAAGGGCGGGCGGAACAGCAGGGGGCGTGCGCCGTAGCGCTTCTCGATGACGTCCTGCATGCCGCAGATCTCGTACTTCTGGTCGGCGTAGGAGAGGTCGGGCAGGTAGGGGTGGTGGAGGGTGTGGTTGTTCAGAACCACTCCCCTGGACTGCATGTGGCTGAAGTAGCGGTAGTCGTCCTTGATCAGGTAGTCGCTGAGGAACGCGGTGTACGGGATCCGCAGCTCGGTCATCATCCGCAGGAACGCCGGGTCCTTCTCGGCGCCGTCGTCGATGGTGAGGAAGACGACCTTCTGCTTGGTCGGGATCGTGGTGAAGACCGGCGGGAGGCCCTGCTCCTCGTGTTCGTCCACCTCGAAGCCGGCGCGGGTGGTGATCGTCGGCTTCTTCGCGGGCGGGGGCGGCGGCCGCAGCGGGGTCTGCTTCAGGCCCCAGCGTTGTGCGGCGGCGGCCAGAGCGGCGTGGTCGGCGCGGAGTTTGCCGGCGTAGCCGTCCAGTGCGCGGGCCGGGGGTGCCTTGAGGGGCGGGGGCGGTTCGTCGTCGCCCCGTGCGCATCCCGAGGCGATGGCGGCGGCGGTCAGTACGGCGATTCCGACTCTGATCGTCGTCTTCCCGCTCCGCCCTCGCGTCCTATTTTTGTCATTTTGTACTACTACTCGCATGGAGCCGGATCCTCCCAGGCCCCACCCCCGAACCCGCGCCGACACCGCCGCCGGAGGCACACCATCCACCGACTGGCCGACAATGACCCGGTGAACGACCTCGCCCCTCTCCTCACCCCCGAAGGCCGGGCCCTCCTCGACGAGGTACGCGGCACCGACCCCGCCCAGGAACTCGCCGTCGCCACCCGGCTGCGCCGCGACCACCCGGCCGAACTGGTGTCGGCGGCGCTCGGCCAGGCGCGGCTGCGGCAGCGGGCGGTGGCCAAGTTCGGGGCGGCGGACGCGGAGCGGATGTACTTCACGCCCAACGGGGTCGAACAGTCGACGCGGGCGAGCGTGGCGGCGTACCGCGCGCGGCGGTTCGGCGAGCTGGGCGTGACGTCCGTGGCCGACCTGTGCTGCGGGATCGGCGGTGACGCCATCGCCCTCGCGCGCGCCGGGATCCGCGTCCTCGCCGTGGACCGCGACCCGCTGACGGCGGCCGCCGCGCGGGCGAACGCCGAGGCGCTGGGGCTGGACGACCTGATCGAGGTGCGGGAGGCCGACGTCACGGAGGTGGACGTGTGGGCGTACGACGCGGTCTTCGTGGACCCGGCGCGCCGGGGCGGCCGGGGCCGGATCTTCGACCCGGAGGCCTACTCGCCCCCGCTCTCCTGGGCCGTCCAGGTGGCTACGACCGCCCGGCACGCCGCCCTCAAGGTCGCGCCCGGCATCCCGCACGAGGCCGTGCCCGACGCCGCCGAGGCGGAGTGGATCTCGGACGGCGGGGATGTGAAGGAGGCGGTGCTCTGGTTCGGCACCGAGCCCGGCCTGGTGCGCGCCACCCTCCTCCCGGGCCCCCGCACCCTGCGCTCCCGCGGCCTGCCGAATCCGGCGGTACGCCCCGTCGGGCGCTTCCTCTACGAGCCGGACGGCGCCGTCATCCGCGCCCACCTGGTCGCCGAGGTGGCCGCCGAGCTGGACGGCGGTCTGATCGACGAGACGATCGCGTACGTCACCTCCGACGAGCTCCGCCCCACCGCGTACGCCACCGCCTACGAGATCACCGACCGACTCCCCTTCAGCGTCAAGAAGTTGAAGGCCCTGCTGCGGGAGCGGGAGGTGGGGATCCTGACCGTGAAGAAGCGAGGGTCGGCGGTGGAACCTGAGGAGTTGCGCAAGAAGGTGAAGCCACAGGGGCCGAACTCCACGACGGTGTTCCTGACACGGGTGGCGGGGGCGCCGACGATGCTGATCGGACACCCGGCGGGCTGACCGTCAGCCGCACTCCCGCGCCCGTTCCTCCAGCATCTCCCGCTCCCGTTCGTTGCGGGCCAGCGCCGCCGCCCGCTCGAACTCCGCGCGCGCCTCCGCCGTACGGCCGAGGCGGGTCAGCAGGTCGCCGCGGACGCTCGGCAGCAGGTGGTAGTCGCGCAGGGCGGGTACGGCGGACAGGGCGTCGACGATGTCCAGTGCCGGGGCCGGGCCTTCGGCCATGGAGACGGCCACCGCGCGGTTGAGTTCGACGACCGGGGACGGGGCGCGGGCGGCGAGCAGGCCGTACAGGGTGGCGATGCGCCGCCAGTCGGTCTCCTCGTAGGTGTACGCGTGGGCGTGGCAGGCGGCGATGGCGGCCTGGAGGGCGTACGGGCCCGGGACGCCGGTGGCCGTGGCGTCGGCGCGGGTCAGGGACGTGATGCCGCGGGCGATGAGGAGACGGTTCCAGCGGCTGCGGTCCTGGTCCTTGAGCAGGACGGGCTCGCCGTGCGGGCCGGTGCGGGCGGCCGTGCGGGACGCCTGGAACTCCAGGAGCGCGGTCAGGCCGTGCACCTCGGGTTCCTTGGGCATCAGGGCGGACAGGACGCGCGCCAGGCGCAGGGCGTCCTCGCAGAGGCCCGGGCGGAGCAGATCGTCGCCGGCCGTGGCGGCGTAACCCTCGTTGAAGATCAGGTAGATGACGTCCAGTACGGAGCCCAGGCGGGCCTCGCGGTCGGGGCCGTACGGCACCTCGAAGGCGACGTTCCGCGCGGCCAGCGTGCGCTTGGCGCGGACGATGCGCTGGGCGACCGTCGGCTCCGGGACCAGGAACGCGCGGGCGATCTCGGCCGTGGTCAGGCCGCCGAGCAGGCGCAGGGTGAGGGCGATGCGGGCCTCGGGGGACAGCACCGGGTGGCAGGCCGTGAAGACCAGCCTCAGCAGGTCGTCGTCGATGTCGTCGGGGTCGGTGGGCTGCTCCGGCGGGGCCACGTCCGACAGGTCCCGGCCGATCTCCTGGAGCTTGCGGGCGTAGTTCTCCCGGCGCCGGACCAGGTCGACGGCGCGGTGCCGGGCGGTGGTCATGAGCCAGGCGCCCGGGTTGTCGGGCACGCCGTCGCGCGGCCACTGCTCCAGGGCGGCCACCAGCGCGTCCTGCGCGAGTTCCTCGGCGATGCCGACGTCCCGGACGATCCGGGTGACGGCGGCGATGATCCGGGGCGACTCGATACGGAAGACGGTTTCGACGGTGCCGCGCGGGTCGGCGGTGGGCTGTGCTTCCACAGCCCACCATCGAACACCCCGCGTGGCCGTGAGCCAAGCAAGGCCGAGGCGGGGCTCAGCCCTCGGCGACCTCGCGCACCTCACAGGTCACCGTCCAGTGCGGCTCGTGCACCTTCAGGAACCGCTTGGTCCACTCGACCGCCTCGGCCTTGTCCTTGGCCTGGATCAGGGCGTATCCGCCGACGACCTCCTTGGTCTCGGTGAACGGCCCGTCGGTGACGGAGATCCGCCCGCCTTCGTAGTGCACGCGAGTGCCCTGCTCGGTCGGGGTCAGCCCGGCGGTGTCGAGCAGCACGCCGGCCTTGGTCATCTCCTCGATCAGCTCACCCATCCGCTGCATCAGCTCGGCGCTGGGGCCTTCGGCGGGGGCGTTCTTCTCGTCGATCCGCACGAGTGAGAGGTAGCGGGGCATGGTGTCTCCCTGAGTCATCGGTTGTGGTGCTCTCATCCATGCGTCGAACGGGGGACGTGTGGATCGACACTCGTGCCGGATTTCTTTCTTCCGGGCTTCAGGGCTTCAGGGCTTCAGGGCTTCAGGGCTTCAGGGCTTCAGGGCTTCAGGGCTTCAGGCGGCTGGTGTCCCACAGGCGGACCGTGCCGTCGTTGCTGCCCGTTGCCAGCCAGTCGCCGTTCGCGTCGAACGTCATGCAGGTGACTTCGGACATGTGTCCGTGGAGGGTGGGTACAGGGGCCCACGCCGGCACCGTCCTCAGCTCGATGGTGCCGTCGGGCACCATCGAGCTTTCATCGTCCGTCGCCCGGCCGAAGGCCAGCACCGGTGCCGTTGGATGGAAGGCGGCGCTGGTCATGGCGGGGAGCGTCCCGGCGGGTTCCCAGGTGCTGTCCAGGAGCTGCCACAGCTGGCTCCCCTCGTCACCCCTCACCAGCAGGAAGTCGCCGCGCGGACTGGCGGTCATGGAGTACGTGCCACCGTCTCCGACGACCTTCGTGTTGGGGTTGAGACTCTGTCCTGAGTCCAGCTCCGGCATGGTGTGCATCCGGACGCGCGCCGCCTCGTGAAGGACGGCCAGACCACCCTTGGGGAGGAAGCAGACCGCGCCGACCGAGACCGAGGTCAAGAAGTGCTTGGTCTCGTGGAACTGGCCGTCGGCGTCAACCTGCCGTCGAAAGACTCCGAAGTCACCGTCCGGCACACCAATCAGGTAGTCGCCGTCCGGCGCGAACGCGAGGGAGGCGACCGGCTCGCTCAGCGGCCCGGAATAGACACGTTCCGGCTGCCGTTCCCGCACATCCCATACCTGCAGCCGCCCCCCGCGCTGCAGCGCGAGGATGCCACCGTCCGGGTGGAAGGCCATCGCGTAAGCGGCCACGTCCCCGTCGTACCCTTCGGGTTCCTTGTACGGAGGAGGTGCCCCGGCCACCCGGTGTTGTCGCCCGTAACGGCTGCCCGACCAGATCCTCCCGTAGTAGTCCCCCCAGAACACCTCACCGGTCCCCGGCCGGAACGCCAGCGTGGTAACCCAGGTCCCCGCAGGCGTCCAGAACGTCACCTCGCTCTCGTCCCGATGGTTCGCGATCACCGCCCCCGTCCCGCTCAGCGCCGCCGCCACCCCCGCCGCCAGCACCACCCGCCGCCGTACGACCGCCGACTCCCACCGGCCCGCCGAAGGCCCGGGTTCGTCGTAGGTCGGCCGGCCGGCGAGGGCCTCCTGGAGGCGGATGTGGCGGAACTGGTAGGCCCCGCCCGACTGCCTCAGGATCTCCCGGCGGCGGGCGTCCGCGAGGAACTCCATCAGCCGCCAGGGCAGCCTGCCGCGGGCGGCGAGCCACAGCCGGGTCAGGACGAAGCGGGGCCAGGCCCGGGACAGCAGCACGAGGAGGGCGAAGAGCGTCGCTGGTAGCAGGTACGGCACGCCGAAGCCGAAGTGCTCCATGCCGTACCCCCGGCTCGACTCCCGCCATGCCTGCTCGGCGTAGTCCCCGGTCTCACCGTCCCCCGGCCAACCCGGCCAGTCGTTGACCAGCCGGAACAGCAGGCCACCGCCCAGCAGCCCCAGTTGCAGCCCGAGCAGCCCGGTCGCGCCGAAGACCGCACCGGCGACCAGCGCCCCGCACAACGCCGAACGCCGGTCCTGCGCGAGGGAGTTCGCGGGATTGACCTGAGTCGCGCGGGACGGCGGGGCGTTGAGCCAGCTGTGCGCGGCGAGGGAGAGGCCCATGACGGTCCCGATGGCGACGCAGACGGCGAGCAGGGTGGCGACCGCTTCGGCGCCCTGCAGCGTCCCCGGTCCCAGGGTGGAGTCCAGGACGAGGATCAGGGTGACGGACCCGGCCACCGGGACGACGAAGGCCACGCACAGCACGACGCCGCTGCGGAAGCCCCGCCGCAGCCGCGCCGCCGACCCCTGCGGCGACCACACCAGCCGCCCGGGCAGCGGATCGCCCACCATGTACCAGACGATGGAACCGATCAGCGCGAAGCCCGCTCCGATCGCCAGCGTCAGGGCCACCACCGGGCTGAACGCCTTGGCCCCGTGGATTTCCTCGGTCACCGCCACCCACACCGACGCCCCGAAGGCGACCACCAACCCCAGCAGCAACGCGGCCACCGACCCCACCCACCTCGGCAGCAACCGCCCGCTCATCGACCACCAGGCCAGATCACGCTCCCGGTGATCGTGCAGATACCCGGCCAGGAACGTCAGCCAGCGCCGCGCCTGCTCGGGCCGCCACCGCTGCCGCACCCCCGCCTCCTCGGGCGACCGCGGATCCGGTGTATACGCCGCGTCGACCACTTCGTGGGTGAGGTGGTCCTCGACGGCGTACCGGCAGTCGAAGCGGTCCCGGTCGAGGAGTTCCCGCGGATCCGCGCCGCCGCGCTGGTACACCAGGCGGGCCGTGGTCACCATCATCGGCGTGGAGAGGGCCTCCGCCGGCGGGCCGTCCGGCTCGGCGCTCAGGCGGGCGAAGACCTCGTCCCACACCACGCCTTCCGGCCACTCCGTGTCCCGCAGATACGCCACGACGTCCGCGGGCGGTACCGGCAGCACCTCCACGACGGGCGCCTGGCGCAGTCGTGGCGCGCCGCCGCGGATCAGCTCCTCGTACTCCACGGACCGGCAGGTGACCACGACGGGCCGTTCGCCGCCGACGGCGTGGTTGATGCCGCGGATCGCGCCGCGCCGGGCCGACTCGGGGATCTCGTCGAGGCCGTCCAGTACGGGGAGCAGCAGTCCGTGGGCCAGCAGGGTGCGCGGGATCTCCGGGCGGCCGCTGTAGTGCGGGACGGCGAGGGAGTTCACGATCCAGTCGTCGAGGCGCTCGCGCAGGGGGTCCCAGGAGGAGACCGGGAGCAGGACGGGGACCGGCGTGCCCGGCGCACGGGCGTCGAGCAGCCCCAGGGTCAGCAGCAACGCCAGCACGGTCTTGCCCGCTCCGGGCTCGCCGATGACGACCAGCCTGCCCTGCGCCAACTGATCGTACCCTTCGGCCAGTTGGGAGGTGACCTGCTCGAAGCGCCCGGTGAGGCGGCCGTCGAGGCGGTGGCGCACCACCCTGACCCCGCCGACGCGCGGCTCGTCGGCGACCCCCCGGGCCGTCGCCGCCCAGGCCAGCGGCAGGACCCGGGGGTCGCGCAGCCGCCGCGCCTCCGCCTCCTCCAGCCACTGCCCCTTCAGCGTGCGCGCGAGGTCGTCGGCGTACTCGGCCGGGTCGGGTGAGGTGGGTGCCGGCCGGAAGAAGTCCGCGAGGGCGAGGAGCAGTGACGCGATGCCCACGAACAGACTGGCCACCGTGGCGATTGCATTGGCGTCCTCGCCCGCCAGCATGGATGTGGCCAGGCCGGTCGCCCCCACCCCGACGGCGGCGAAGAGGCCGTCGCGGACAAGGCGCCGGCGCGTACGCGCCCGTCTCAACGGCCCCCGAAGCACAGATCCATTATGGCGGAGCGAAACTCTCCGTGTCCGCCCGATTACACATTCACGTCAGCGCAGCGACTCCCACAGCTGCTCCGCCTCCGGCTCCTGGGCCACCACCCGGTTCCGGTCCCAGGCCGACGTCACCACCGGCATCGTCACCGTCTCCATGGCGTCCGGCGACAGGCCCCGCAGGCTCTGCCCGAGCTCGACCAGCTCCGTCAGCGAGTCGAGGCCGGTGTCGGTCGTCAGGCTCCCGGTGACCGCGTCCGCGACCCCGTAAAGGCGGGTCGGGTCCGACAGCAGGCCGGCCGACGCGATCTGCTCCAGCAGCGCCTTCACCAGCTGGTGCTGGAGTCCTATGCGCCCCAAGTCGCTGCCGTCGCCGATGCCGTGCCGGGTGCGGGCGAGGCCCAGGGCCTGTTCGCCGTCGAGGTGATGGGTGCCGGCGGGCAGGGTCAGGTGGCTGTCCTCGTCGTCGATGTCCTCCTCGGTGGTGACGGTGACCCCGCCGAGCGCGTCCACCAGCTTGGCGAAACCGGCGAAGTCGATCTCGATGTAGTGATCCATCCGGACGTTCGTCATCGACTCGACGGTCTTCACCGCGCACACCGGACCGCCCACCGAGTAGGCGCTGTTGAACATGACGTTGGAGGCCTCGGCCGACTCACCCCCCGACTCCAGCGGGCAGGACGGGCGGGTGACCAGGGTGTCGCGCGGGATGCTGACGACGGTGCCCTCGGTGCGCCCGGCGTCGAGGTGCACGACCATCGCCGTGTCGGACCGGGCGCCGGAGCTGTCGCCGCCCCCGAGGGCCTGGTTCTCGGCGCCGCTGCGCGAGTCCGAGCCCAGCACCAGGATGTTCAGCGCCTCTCCGGGCGGCGTCGAGGCGGACGCGGCGGCGGAGGGCGTCGGCTTCGCCGGGCGGTCGTCGCCGAGGGCGCTGTTGATGTCGACGCTTTGGATGTTGTCGTTCAGCTGCCAGTAGACCCAGCCCGCCCCGGCGCCGCCGAGCGCCAGGACGGCGGCGAGGGCGAGACCGGCGGACTTCCACCCGCCCGACCGCCGGCCTCCCCCTCTTCGGCCCTCGTCCCCGTCCCCGTCGTGCTCCGTTATGTGTCCCGTCACGGACAGGAACGTACGTCCGAATTGTTGCGGGCGGGGACGCGAACCCCGCTTTCTTGGGAAAATCTAAGACTTCTCAACCCAGCGTCACCGTCGGTACCGGATTGCTGCCGCTCCAGGAGCCGTTGAAGCCGAAGGTCACCGAACCTCCGCTCGGGACCGCCCCGTTGTAGGACGCGTTGGAGCAGTTGACGGTTGTACCGGTCTGCGCGCAGTTCGCGTTCCAGGCCTGGGTGATCCGCTGGCCCGCGCCGTACGTCCAGCTCACCTTCCAGGACGAGAGCGAGGCGCCCGCGCAGGAGACCTTCACCTCGCCGGTGAAACCGGTGCTCCACTGGTTCACTACGCGATAGGCCGCCGTACAGCCGTCCGTGGGGTCACCACCGCCGCCCCCACCGGTGCCGCCCAGCGACTGCGCGATCGCGTAGTACGCCGGTTTCGGCGCGAAGTTCTCGTCGTACGGTGTCGCCGCCCCGTACCCCTCGAAGAAGTCCGGGATCCAGGAGTCGGAGTCGGTGAAGCCCCATACGGTGACGCCGGTGCAGCGCGTGACCGCCAGGCAGGCGTTCATCGTGGCCTGGTAGTCGGCGGCCTGCTGGGCGAGCTTGGCGTCGGTGGCCGGAACCTGCATCCGGATGTCCAGCTCGGTGATGGCCACGTCGACCCCCAGGTCGGCGAAACGCTGGATGTTCTGCTGGAGCGTCGACGGGACCTGGCCGAGGATGAAGTGGGCCTGCAGACCGACGCCGTCGATCGGGATCCCGCGTTCCTTCAGGGACTTGACCAGGTTGTAGAGAGCGGTGCTCTTCGCGTTGACGCCCTCGACGTTGTAGTCGTTGATGTACAGCTTGGCGGCCGGGTCGGCGGCCCGGGCCCAGGTCAGGGCCTGGGCGATGTAGTCCTGGCCGAGGTGGTTGTAGAAGAAGCTCTGACAGTAGGTGCCGTCCTCGTTGAAGGGCTCGTTGACCACGTCCCAGGCGTCGACGCGGCCCCGGTAGCGGCCGACCTCGGTGGTGATGTGGTCCTGGACGAGGGCGCTGAACTGGGCCGGTGTCCAGGATCCGCCCGTCAGCCAGCTCGGGTTCTGGCTGTGCCAGACCAGGGTGTGGCCGCGTACCTGCTGACCGTGGGCCTCGGCGAAGTCGACGATCCGGTCGGCCTCGGCCCAGTTGTACGTGCCCCGGCTCGGCTCGACCGACTCCCACTTCATGGCGTTGCCGGGCGTGAGGGAGTTGAACTCCCGGCCCGCGATGTCGGCGTAGGTACCGGTGAGCTTGCCGCCGGTGACCGCCGTGCCGATGATCTTGCTCTTGGCGGCGGCGAGGTCGCGCAGGGGCGGGTCGGCGGCGTGCGCGGCTGGGGCGGCTGGGGCGGCGACCAGTAAGGCGCCGAGGGCGACGACACCGGTGAACAGCGACGCCCAGCGCGTGGATCTCATGTGCGGGATCATGTGCGGGATCATGTGCGGGTGCCTCCGAAAGTTTCGGTGGTGCATCCGATTGACTTCGGAGGAGTGTTGAGGCGCCGGCCCCACCCGTCAATACGTCAGCTTTCGGCCACCCCCGGCGCCGCCGTACTGCTGCGCACCACCAGGCTCGTCGCCAGCTCCACCCGCGTCGCGGCGGCGGCCCCGTCCCCGCGCCCCAGCTCCAGCACCAGCCGGGCCGCGGCCTCGGCCATCTCCGTCAGCGGCTGCCGTACGGTCGTCAGCGGCGGCCCCACCCAGCGCGCCACCGGCAGATCGTCGAACCCCACCACGCTCACGTCCTGAGGCACCCGCAGCCCCAGCTCACGCGCCGCCTCGTACAGCCCGAGCGCCTGGAGGTCGTTGCCGGCGAAGACGGCGGTCGGCCGGTCCGGGCGGCGCAGCAGCTGAAGGCCGAGCCGGTAGCCGGCGTCGTGATGGAAGTCGCCGGTCACGATGAGCGAGGGGTCGACCGGCAGCCCGGCGGTCTCCAGCGCCGCCCGGTAGCCGTCCACCCTGGCCCGGCTGCACAGCATCCGCGACGGCCCGGTGATCGCGCCGACGCGGGTGTGGCCCAGGTCGACCAGATGCCGGGTGGCGGCAAGGCCCCCCTGCCAGTTGGTGGCGCCGATCGAGGGCACGTCGGTGCCCGGGTCGCCGGCCGGGTCCATCACCACGAACGGTATGGAACGGCTGGTCAGCAGTGCCCGCTGGGACTCGTCGAGCTCGCTCAGCACCAGGATCACACCGTGCGGACGGCGGGCGGCGACCTGGTCGGCCCAGGTCCGCCCGGGCGTCAGCCGCCCCGCGCTCTCGGAGAGCACGACGCTCAGCCCGGCCTCCCGTGCCACGTTCTCCACGCCCCGGATGACCTCCAGCGCCCAGGCGCTCTCCAGCTCGTGGAAGACCAGGTCGATCAGCGGTGAGCGGGTCGCCTCGGCCCGGCGCCGCCGGTAGCCGTGGGTGCGCAGCAGCTCCTCGACGCGGTTGCGGGTGGCCGGGGCGACATCGGCCCGGCCGTTGAGCACCTTCGAAACAGTCGGCGCGGAGACCCCGGCCTCGCGGGCGATCTCGGCGAGGGTCGCGGTCTGCGCGGACCGCCGCGCCGTCTGCGTTTCAGCGGATTCCGGGGCTGTCATGGCAGCGATCGTATCTCTGCGCGACCTCTTGACGGTCCCCTTGTGGCGCCTTACGTTCCCGGAACATTCGAGTTCTTCTTCGAAACATTCGCTCTCAAAGCATTCGCGACTCGAAGCATTCATGACCGTCCACACGCACGTCCCTCCCGAGAGGTGCTGTCTCATGGGGTCCACCACGTCGTCCGCCGGCGGGCGCACGTTCAGCAGGCGCCGGCTGCTCGGCGCCGGCGCCACCACCCTGCTCACCACCGGCCTCCCCGGCCTCACCGCCTGCGGCTCCGGCGGCGGTGCGGGCGGCGACGGCGGCACGATCACCGCCTTCGTGTACGGCGACGACGCGGTGAAGGTCCAGCAGGCGGCCGTGGAACGCTTCAACAAGTCGGCGGCCGCCAAGGAGGCCGGCGGCACGGTGAAGCTGGAGAAGGTACCCGGCTCCGACTACTCCCCCAAGCTGCGTACGGCCATGGGCTCGCCCAGCGCCCCGGACGTCTTCTTCAACTGGGGCGGCGGCTCGATCCGGGCGTACGAGGAGGCGGGCAAGCTCGTCGACCTCACCGACACGATCGAGAACGACCCCGTACTCAAGGACGGCTTCCTGCCCTCCGTCCTCGCGGCCGGCGACCTCAAGGGCCGCCACTACGGCATACCGATGCGCGGCATGCAGCCGGTGATCCTCTTCTACAACAAGTCCGTCTTCGCCGAGCACAAGCTGCGCCCGCCCACCACCTGGGACCAGCTCCTCGACCTCAACGCCAAGCTGAAGAAGGCGAACATCACGCCGTTCGCGCTCGGCGGCTCCGACATCTGGCCCGAGCTGATGTGGCTGGAGTACCTGGTCGACCGTATCGGCGGCCCCGAGGTCTTCCGGCGGATCCAGGACGGCGACGCGCAGGGCTGGGGCGATCCGGCGGTCCTCAGGGCCGCCGAGATGGTGAAGGAGCTGGTCGACGACGGCGCCTTCGGTGACAAGTTCACGTCCGTGTCGTACGTCAACGGCGGCGCACCCGCGGTCTTCGCCAAGGGCAGGGCGGCGATGCACCTGATGGGCTCCTGGGAGTACTCGACGCAGCTCGGCAAGTTCCCCGACTTCGCCGAACAGCACCTCGGCTGGGCGGCGTTCCCCGAGATCGAGGGCGGCACCGGCGACGTGCGCAACGTCGTCGGCAACCCGACCAACTACTGGTCCGTCAACTCCCGTACCCGCAACAAGGATCTGGCGATCGCCTTCCTCAAGGAGGCCGCCTCCGAGGCGTACGCGAGGGACCTGATCGACCTCGGAGACGTCCCGACGACCTCCAACGCGGCCCAGCTCCTCGATTCCGCCCCCAACCCCGAGTACGCCAGGTTCCAGTACGACATGGTCGAGAAGGCCCCCGCCTTCACGCTCTCCTGGGACCAGGCGCTCGGCGAGCTGGGCACACCGATGCACACGGAGATCGGGAAGCTGTTCGCGGGGAAGTCCTCGCCGGCCGAGTTCGTGGCGGCCTGCAAGGAGCTGAAGTGAGCACGGCGGCCACCCGGCGGCGTACCTCGGACACCAGGGTGGGCCGCCCGCACGTCGTCTGGGCCCTGCCCGGCGTCCTGTTCTTCGCCTTCTTCGCGGTCGTCCCGATGGCCCTGGCCTTCTACCTCTCCTTCACCACCTGGGACGGCCTGGGCGACCCGCGGCCCGTGGGCCTGGCCAACTGGCACAGGCTCCTCGACGACCCGCGCATGACCCAGTCCCTGTGGCTGACGGTCCTGCTGACGGCCGCGAGCTGGGCCTTCCAGACGGTCGTGGCGCTGCTCCTCGGCGTCTGGGCGGCGGGCCCGCAACGCAACCGCGCCGTCCTCTCCGCGATCTTCTTCGTCCCGCTCCTGCTCTCCTCCACCGCCGTCGCCCTGCTCTTCTACGCCCTCCTGGACCCGAACTTCGGCATCGTCCAGAAGGACATCCTGGGCTCCTCCAGCGGCGCGTTCCTCGCGATCGTCTTCGTCGGCGGCTGGCAGTTCATCCCCTTCCACACCCTCATCTACCAGGGCGGAGCCCGCCAGATCCCACAGGTCCTCTACCAGGCGGCCGCCATCGACGGCGCCGGCCGCTACCGCCAGTTCTTCTCGATCACCCTGCCGCAGCTGCGCAACACCGTCATCACGTCCACCGTGCTGATCGTCGTCGGTTCGCTGACGTACTTCGAGACGGTCCTGATCCTCACCAAGGGCGGCCCCGGCACGGACACGGCGATCCTGCCGTACCTGATGTACGAGGCAGGCTTCAAGAGCTACGACTTCGGCTACGCCAGCGCCATCGCGTCCTTCCTGGTCCTGGCGGCGACGGGCCTGTCCCTCCTGCTCGTCCGGCTGTCCGGCTTCGGCGCGATGCGCAGCACGCGCGAAGGGATGTGACGCCGTTCATGACGTACGACACCCTGCCGCGCCCGGCGAAGACGACGAAGAACCACGCGACCGCGCCCCCACCCCCGAAACGCCGCCGGCGGCACTGGACGAAACGCGCCAACCCGCTGGCGGGCCTCGGCTCCGTCCTCTGGCTGGCGATCGTCATCATCCCCGTCTACGCGATGCTGTCGGCCTCCCTCACCCCGCAGGACCGCGCCCTCACCGGCAACCCCCTGAGCCCGCCGACCGATCCCACCCCCGACAACTACAACACCGTCCTGAACAGCGGATTCGGCCACCTCCTCAGCAACACGGCGATCGTGGCGGTGGCGGTCGTCGCCATCGTCCTGGTCCTCTCGATCCCCCTCGCCTACGTCACCGTCCGCACCCGCGACCGCTGGTCGAACGCCGCCTTCCAGCTGTTCCTCCTCGGCGTGGCGATCCCCGCCCAGGCGGTCGTCGTACCGCTCTACCTGCTGATCGCCCAGCTCGATCTCTACGACACCCTGCTCGCCGTCATCCTCCCCACGGCCGCGTTCACGATGCCGGTCTCGGTACTGGTGCTGGTCGGCACCCTGCGGGACGTCTCGGAGGACCTGTACGAGGCGATGGCGCTGGACGGCGCATCCCCGCTGCGGACGCTGTTCCAGCTGACGATCCCGCTGGCCAAGGGCGGCATCAGCACGGTCGTCATCTACGCCGCGCTGCAGGCCTGGAACGGCTTCCTCTTCCCGCTGATCTTCACCCAGTCCGACGGCCCGCGCGTCCTCACCCTCGGCCTGTTCAACTACGTCAGCCAGTTCGGCGTGAACATCCCGGCGCTCCTCGCCTCGGTCGTCCTGTCCGGCATCCCGATCTTCGCCGTCTACCTGGTGGCGCGGCGGGCACTGGTGGGCGGCCTGATGGGCGTCGGCGGCAAGTGAACTCGCCCCTTATGTCAGGAGTTTCATGACCACCGCCCCTTGGCGTGACCGCAGCCTCCCCGCAGACGTCCGTGTCGCGGACCTGCTCTCCCGGATGACCCTTGAGGAGAAGACCGCCCAGCTCTACGGCGTGTGGGTGGGCGCCACCGCGGACGGCGACGGAGTGGCCCCCCACCAGCACGACATGACCGCCGACCACGACTTCGACGACCTGATCACGCACGGCCTGGGCCAGCTCACCCGCCCTTTCGGCACGGCCCCCGTGGACCCTGCCACCGGGGCCCGCTCCCTGGCCCGCGCCCAGCGTCACATCGCGTCGGCGAACCGCTTCGGCATCCCGGCGATCGCCCACGAGGAGTGCCTCGCCGGCTTCACGGCGTGGCGCGCGACGGCGTATCCGGTCCCGCTCGCCTGGGGTGCCACCTTCGACCCGGCGCTGGTCGAGGAGATGGCCGGGCGGATCGGCGCCGACCTGCGCTCGGTCGGCGTGCACCAGGGCCTGGCGCCGGTGCTGGACGTGGTCCGCGACCCGCGGTGGGGACGGGTCGAGGAGACGATCGGCGAGGACCCGTACCTGGTGGGCACGGTCGGCGCGGCGTACGTACGGGGCCTGGAGTCGGCCGGGATCGTGGCGACGCTGAAGCACTTCGCCGGGTACGCCGCCTCCGCCGGCGCCCGCAATCTGGCGCCCGTCCGGGCCGGGACCCGCGAGTTCGCGGACGTCACCCTGCCGCCCTTCGAGCTGGCGTTGCGCGAGGGCGGCGCCCGCTCGGTGATGGCGGCGTACACGGAGACGGACGGGGTCCCGGCGTCGGCGGACCCGGGCCTGCTGACCGAGCTGCTGCGCACGGACTGGGGCTTCACCGGCACGGTCGTCTCGGACTACTTCGGCGTCGGCTTCCTCCAGACCCTGCACCGCGTGGCGGGCACCCCCGCCGAGGCCGCGCACGCGGCGCTGACGGCCGGGATCGACGTGGAGCTGCCGACCCTGAAGTGCTACGGGCGGCCGCTGGTCGATGCGGTCGGGGCCGGGGACGTACCCGAGTCACTGGTGGACCGGGCGGCCCGCCGGGTCCTGCTCCAGAAGTGCGAACTGGGCCTGCTGGACGAGGATTGGCAACCGGAGCAGCCGAAGGACCGGATCGACCTGGACTCGGCGGCGAACCGGACCCTGGCCCGCCGTCTGGCCGAGGAGTCGGTGATCCTCCTGGACAACCCGGACGACGTACTCCCCCTGCCCCCGGACACCCGCATCGCGATCGTCGGCCCCCGCGCGGCCGACCCCCTGGCGATGCTCGGCTGCTACTCCTTCCCCTCCCACGTCCTCCCCCGCCACCCCGAGACCCCGACCGGCATCGAGATCCCCTCGCTCCTCGAAGCACTCCGCGCGGAACTCCCCGACGCGAAGGTGACGTTCGCGTCAGGCTGCGGGGTCGCGGACCCCGACCCGTCCGGCATCGAGGAGGCGGTGGCGCGGGCGGCGGAGGCGGACGTCTGCGTGGCGGTCCTGGGCGACCGGGCGGGCCTCTTCGGCCGCGGTACATCGGGCGAGGGCTGCGACGCGACCGACCTCCGACTCCCCGGCATCCAGGCGGACTTGCTGGACGCCCTGGTGGCGACGGGCGTCCCGGTGGTCCTGGTCCTGCTCACCGGCCGCCCATACGCGCTGGGCCGCTGGCACGGCCGCCTGGGAGCGGTGGTGCAGGCCTTCTTCCCCGGCGAGGAGGGCGGCCCGGCGGTGGCCGGCGTCCTCTCCGGCCGCGTCAACCCCTCGGGCCGCCTCCCGGTGAGCGTGCCGCGCCTGCCGGGCGGCCAGCCGTGGACGTACCTCCAGCCACCCCTGGGCCTGGCGGGCGAGGTCAGCAACCTGGATCCGACGCCGCTGTATCCCTTCGGCCACGGCCGCTCGTACACGACGTTCGAATGGACCGACGCCGAAGGCGACCCGCAGACGACGATCGGGACGGACGGCACGTACGACCTCTCGGTCACCGTCCGCAACACGGGCGACCGCGCGGGCGCGGAGGTGGTCCAGCTGTACCTGCACGACCCGGTGGCGTCGGTGACCCGCCCGGACGTCCGCCTGATCGGCTACGAGCGGGTGGAGCTGGAGCCGGGGGACTCTCGCCGGGTCACCTTCCACTTCCACCCGGACCTGTCGTCGTTCACGGACCGTTCGGGCCGCCGAGTCGTAGAACCGGGCGAGTTGGAACTACGGCTGGCGGCGTCCAGTACGGACGTACGCCACACGGCACGACTGACCCTGACGGGACCCGTACGCGCCCTCGGCCCGGACCGGCACCTGCGCTGCGAAACGGAGATCAGCGCCGGGTGAAGGCCCGGTCAGGCCTCGTCCACCGACTCGAACCGCCACCGATGCACCGCCCGCGTCACCAACTCCCCGTCAGGTTCCGGAAGTTCAGGGAGGGCGGCGTCGTACGCGGCGTCCCACCACGTGATGACCAGCACCCGGTCCTGCGGCGCGCGGAAGGTCTCCCGGCGCAGTGGGCCGGGTTCCAGACGCTGGGCTCGCGCCCACGCCAGCAGTTGCTCCCCCCGGCCGGGTACCGCCCGCGCCTCCCACATCAACGCGACTGTCACGAGTACAGGTTCTCCTTGCTGACCTCGTGCACATGGTCGTGGGAGTGCCCGGGCACGTGCGGGTCCGTCACCGGCAGCGACGAGTCCGCCGACAGGTCCCAGCTGGACGCCGCCCGGTTCCGGGCCACCATCTCCGCGCCCAGCGCCGCGACCATGGCCCCGTTGTCGGTGCACAGCTTGGGCCGGGGCACCCGCAGCCGGATGCCGGCCGCCTCGCAGCGCTCCTGGGCGAGGGCGCGCAGCCGGGAGTTGGCGGCGACACCGCCGCCGATCATCAGGTGGTCGACGCCCTCGTCGCGGCAGGCCCGTACGGCCTTCCTCGTCAGCACGTCCACGACCGCCTCCTGGAAGGACGCCGCCACATCGCGCACCGGCACCTCCTCCCCGGCCGCCCGCTTGGCCTCGATCCAGCGGGCCACGGCCGTCTTCAGGCCGGAGAAGGAGAAGTCGTACGCAGGGTCGCGCGGCCCGGTCAGGCCGCGTGGGAACGCGATCGCCTCCGGGTCGCCCTCGCGCGCGTAGCGGTCGATGACCGGCCCGCCGGGGAAGCCCAGGTTCAGCACCCGGGCGATCTTGTCGAAGGCCTCGCCCGCCGCGTCGTCGATCGTCGCGCCCATGGGGCGGACGTCCGAGGTGATGTCGGAGGAGAGCAGCAGCGACGAGTGGCCGCCGGACACCAGCAGCGCCATCGTCGGCTCGGGCAGCGCCCCGTGCTCCAGTTGGTCGACGCAGATGTGCGAGGCGAGGTGATTGACGCCGTACAGCGGCTTGCCGAGCGCGTAGGCGTACGCCTTCGCCGCCGACACGCCGACCAGGAGCGCGCCCGCCAGACCCGGGCCGGCCGTCACGGCGATGCCGTCGAGGTCCTTCGCGCTGACCCCGGCCTCCTTCAGCGCCCGGTCGATGGTCGGGATCATCGCCTCCAGGTGCGCGCGGGACGCGACCTCCGGCACCACACCGCCGAAGCGGGCGTGCTCGTCGACGCTGGAGGCGACGGCGTCCGCCAGCAGGGTGGTGCCGCGGACGACGCCGACGCCGGTCTCGTCGCAGGAGGTCTCGATCCCCAGGACCAGGGGTTCGTCAGCCATGTTGGATCTCGGTTCCTTGTACAGAGGTTGCTGGGTCGGTCAGGCGCATCACCAGGGCGTCCACGTTGCCGGGCTGGTAGTAGCCGCGCCGGAAACCGATCGCCTCGAAGCCGAAGCGCTCGTAGAGCTTCTGGGCGCGGACGTTGTCGACCCGGCATTCGAGCATCACCTCGGTGCACTCGAACGCGGTCGCCGCCCGCAGCAGTTCGGTCAGCAGCCGCCCGCCGAGGCCGGTGCCCCAGTAGTCGCGGGCGACGGCGATCGTCTGGACGTCGGCGATGTCACCGGCGGAGGCGAGCCCGGCGTACCCGGCGATCCGGTCGCGGTCCTCCGCGACGACGTACCGCCGGGTCGCCCCGGGGCCGCGCGCATGGGCGAGCTCGGACCAGAACATGCCCCGGGACCAGGCGTCGTCGGGGAACAGGTCCCGCTCCAGCGCCAGTACGGGATCGATGTCCCACCAGCGCATCTCGCGCAGCACGGGCGTCACGGGTTCGGTCACTTCGGTGTGACCACCTTGTAGTTCTTGGGCACCTGGGCGTCCGGGCGGCGCAGATACAGGGGCCGGGCGGGCGGCAGCTCCTCGCCTCTTTCCAGCCGTTCGGCGGCCAGCCGGGCGAGCGCGGCGGCGGACACGTGCTCCGGCTCGTGCGCGACCGGGAAGGTGTCCGGGTACAGCAGCGCGCCCGCGCCGATCGCGGGCAGGTCCTTGACCTGCTCGGCGATGTCGGCGGGCCGGTCGACGGCCGGATCGGTGACGCGGGTGCGGGAGTCGGCGTACCGCGCCCAGTAGACCTCCTTGCGCCGGGCGTCGGTCGCCACGACGAAGGGGCCTTCCATGTCGGCCGCGTAGGCGAGGCCGTCCAGGGTGCACACGCCGTGCACGGGCACACCGAGCGCGAGCCCGAAGGTGTCGGCGGTCATCAGCCCGACGCGCAGCCCGGTGTACGGCCCCGGGCCGATCCCTACGACGATGCCGGTGACGGCGTCGAGTTTCAGCCCGGCCTCCGACAGGACACGGTCGACGGCCGGAAGCAGCAGCTCACCGTGTCGGCGGGCGTCCACCTGGCTGGACGAGGCGATGACGTCCGTGCCGTCGTGCAGGGCGACGGTCACGGCGGGGGTGGCGGTATCCAGAGCGAGCAAGAGCACGCAAACAGCGTACGGCTCCTGGTGGCCGGTGGCGGACGCAGTGGCGCGCGCGGGCCGTGCAGGCTCCGACACGGTGCCCGACCTCGGGCACGGCCGCCGGGACCCACCGCTTCAGTGCTGCTACCGTCACCTAACGTAACCACATGCCAGGACTTACGACGCGGAGGTGGGCGCCCGTGGCCAGCACCAGCGCCGGAATCGTGACCGGGCTGACGGCGGTCGCCCTCACGGCGGTCGGGTTCCTCGCCTACCAGGCGGCCGCGACGGTGCCGGCCGAGCTGAGCGCCTCGTCGAACAGTCCCGGCGCCTCACCCGCGGTGACCGCGTCCAAGGCCCCCCGCGACAAACGGCACCCCACCGCCCTGCCCGGCGACTCCGGCACCGGCGAACGGGTGGTGTACTCGCTCGACGACGACCGGGTGTGGCTGGTCGGCCCACGGAACCGGGTCCAGCGCACGTACAAGGTCATGCCCAGCCCGGTCGACCCGGCGCCCGGTACCTACGCGGTGACGTCACGCTCGGGCACCACCACCGGCTCCGACGGCACCCCCGTCGAGCACGTCGTCCGCTTCACCAGCGTGGACGGCGTGGTCATCGGCTTCAGCGCGGCGGTGGACGGCGCAGCGGCGCCACCCGACCCGGCGGTGCGGACGGGGGGCGTCCGTCAGACACGGGAGGACGGAGACGCGATGTGGCAGTTCGCAACGATCGGCCAGAAGGTCGTAGTCATCCGCTAGCACGTGCGACGGTTCGGCAGCGCCCCGAAGGGGCGCGCCGAACAGGGGCGCGGGGAACTGCGCGCCCAGCCACAACGACGCCGCACCCGACCAACCACGCACCCCGCCACAACGACGCCGCACCCGACCGACCACGCACCCCGCCACAACGACCCCGCACCCAACCGACCACGCACCCCCGCACAACCAGCGGAGCGCCTACGCGGCGTCGCGATGCTCGACCCGTTCTTCGCGAGCCACCGGCTCCGGCGTCCGCGGCGGCGTGGAGATCGCGTTCGCGGCGGCGCAGGACGCCAGCAGTTCGCGCATGGACACCCCGGCGGGCTGGACGGGCCGCGACTGCGGCGAGCGGTCCGTGGTCGACATGGACGCCTCCTGAGGGCCGGGGGCGGAGCTGGTCGGCGTAACTTAGGCACACCTAACCAGTGGCTGGATACCATGTGACCACGTCCGAGACACCGGACGCAACATCTTGCCGACGTCTTGTCGGAACGTTCACCGGAAGCCGGGGCCGGGCACAGGCGTCACGCCGACAGCGACCCCAGATCCACCACAGCCCAGCGCTCGCCGACACCCGTCAGCGTCACGTGCCGTACCTCGTCCGTCGTGTCCCCCACGGCCCGGTGGATCATCACGTGCAGCCGGTCCTCGGTCAGCTCCTCGACCTTGCCCTCGCCCCACTCCACGACGACCACCGACTCGGGCAGCGAGACATCGAGGTCGAGGTCCTCCATCTCGTCCAGCCCGCCACTGAGGCGGTAGGCGTCGGCATGGACGAGCGGCGGCCCGTCCCCGAGGGACGGATGCACGCGGGCGATCACGAACGTCGGCGAGGTGACCGCCCCGCGCACGCCGAGCCCTTCGCCGAGCCCACGGGTCAACGTGGTCTTGCCCGCGCCGAGTTCCCCGCTGAGCATGACCAGGTCGCCGGCGCGCAGCAGTTTCGCGAGCCGACGGCCGAGGTCACGCATCTGCTCGGGCGAGTGGACGATCAGCTCGGACTCAGCCGGGTTGTGCGGTGCCGCTGGTGCTTCCATAGCCACCCACGGTAGCCCCTGCCGGCACGGCACCCGCGCGGGTGAGCAGGTCGGCGAGCCGGTCGGTGACCACTTCCGGGTGTTCCAGCATCACCAGATGCCCCGCGTCCGGTACGAGGACCAGTTCCGCGTCCGGCAGCAGATCGGCGATGGCCTCACTGTGCTCGCTCGGCGTGACCAGGTCCTTGAGCCCGGCCAGCACCAGCACCGGCAGCTCCACGAAGTGGGCCAGCGCCTCGGTCTTGTCGTGGTCGGTGAACGCCGGATAGAACTCGGCGACCACGTCGATCGGCGTGCCCTCGATCATCCGCTCGGCGAACCGGGCGACGGCCGGGTCGACGTCCCGGGAGGCGAACGAGTAGCGCTTGATGATCCCGGCGAACAGGTCGGCGACCGCCCGCCGCCCCTTCTCCACCAGCTCCGCCTGCTGCCCCAGGGCCCGCAGCACACCGGGCAGCACCCGCCGCACCGCGTTGACGCCCGCGACCGGCAGCCCGAAGTTGACCTCGCCGAGCTTCCCCGACGACGTACCCACCAGCGCGACCGCGACCACCCGCTCCCGGATCAGCTCCGGGTACTGCGCGGCCAGCGCCATCATCGTCATGCCGCCCATCGAGTGACCGACCAGCACGATCGGCCCCTCGGGCACGGCCGCGTCGATCACGGCCTTCAGGTCCCGGCCGAGCTGGTCGATGGTGATCGGCGCACCCTCCTGGAGCTGCGCCGCCCCGCGCTCGGACCGGCCGTGGCTGCGCTGGTCCCAGTGCACGGTCCGTACGACGCCCCGCAGTGCCGCCCGCTGGAAGTGCCAGGAGTCCTGGCTGAGGCAGTAGCCGTGGCTGAAGACGACGGTGACCGGCGCGGGTGCCTTGCGGCCGAACAACCGACGCCGCCGCGGTGACACGCCCGCGTCGGCCTCGACCTCGTCGACCTCGTAGTACAGCTCAGTGCCGTCATCGGCGTGCGCCCGCCCGGGCGTGCCGCGCAACGCGCCGTACGGCCCCGCCGAGTCGAGGGCGAGCCGGGCCTTTCGCCGCATGCCCCGGCCGACGGTCATCCGCTCTATCGCGACGCCGGCGGCCGCGCCCGCGGCGATCACTCCTATGGCGGCGCCGGCGATACCGGTCACCTTGCGCCAGTTTCCGGCCACCCCCGTGGCGGAAGCGACGGCCGCGGCGGCGGCGTCGACGACACCCTCCGCACTGCTCTCGCTCACGTACCGCTCCTCTTCGCCGGATCGTTGTCGTTGGTCGGTGGGTCAGGTGGTGCTGCTGCGTCTGTCGGTGCTGGGCCCCCGTGTGGACCGGTCCCGGGGCGGGTTACCCGTCTTGTTCCCCGTTCACCTATCCCCCGAGGGGCTGTTCCCGGCCGACCTGCGTCCCCCGGCCGTCGGCCTGCTCCTCATCGACATAGACGCGCGGAACGCGCGTTCCGATGCGGGTCACGATTTCGTATGCGATCGTCCCCGCCGCCTGCGCCCAGTCCTCGGCGGTGGGCTCCCCCCGGTCACCGGGCCCGAAGAGCACGGCCTCCGATCCCGGCGGCGGCTCGTCTCCCCCCAGGTCGACGACGAACTGGTCCATCGCGATCCGCCCCGCGACGGTCCGCCACTTCCCGCCGATCAGCACCGGCCCGGTCCCCGAGGCGTGGCGCGGGATGCCGTCGGCGTAACCGAGCGGGACGAGGCCGAGGGTGGTCTCCCCGGCGGTCGTGTACCGATGGCCGTAACTGACGCCGTGCCCCCCGGGCACATGCTTGACCAGCGCCAGCGACGCCGACAACGTCATCACCGGCCGCAGCCCGAAGTCGGCCGGGGTGCCGATCTCGGGGCTGGGCGAGATCCCGTAGAGCGCGATTCCCGTGCGTACGAGGTCGAAGTGGGCCTCGGGGAGGGTGAGGGTGGCGGGCGAGTTGGCGATGTGCCGCACCTCGGGGCTGATGCCCTCGCCCTCGGCGTACGACACCATCTCCCGGAAGCGGCCGAGCTGGAGGGCGATGGACGGATGCCCCGGCTCGTCGGCGCAGGCGAAGTGCGACCACAGTCCCGTGACCCGGACGAGCCCCTCGCCCTCCGCCCGGGCGGCCGCCGCGACGAGCTCGGTCCAGTCGGCGCCGGGCTGGCAGCCGTTCCGCCCGAGTCCCGTGTCGGCCTTGAGCTGCACGCGGGCGGGCCGTCCCGCCTGCCGGGCGGCCTCGGTGACCTCGCGCAGGGCCCACATACCGCTCACGGAGACATCGAGATCGGCCTCGATGGCCTCGCGCCAGGGCCCGCCCGGCGTCCACAGCCAGCACATGATCCGGACGTCCGCCGGAATGCCTTCGGCCCGCCGCAGCGCCAGGGCCTCCTCGGGCGTGGCGGTGCCCAGCCAGTCGGCTCCCGCCGCCACGGCGGCACGCGCGCACGGCAGCGCCCCGTGGCCGTACGCCTCGGACTTCACCACGGCCATCAGGGCCGCGCCGGGCGCATGGGCACGCAGGGTCCGCACATTGGCGCGCAGCGCGGCAAGATCGATCTCGGCGCGACCGCGCAGCGGGGCGGTGCTCGGCAGCTGTGCAGTGGTACTCATCGCGCCCAGTGTCTCAGAGGGGTCGGACATCCCTTCGACACCTGCCCCACCGACCCCAAGGGAGGCGCCCTACGACCCCGGCCTCCGCCCCCACACGTACACCCAGTCCCGCTTCTTCAGCACACCCCACAGCCTCCGGGCGTCCCCCAGCCGCAGATTGACGCATCCGTGCGAGCCGACCGTGCTGAAGACGGACCCGTAGGAGGCGTGAAAGGCCTGCCCGCCGCTGAAGAACTGGGAGTACGGCATGGGCGTGCCGTACAGCGTCGACACGTGGTTCTTGTGCCGCCAGTAGATCCGGTGCCACCCGCTCCGCGTCCGGTACCCGGCCCGCCCGCTGCGCACCGGCACGGGCCCGAAGACGACCTTTCTCCCCTGCTGCACCCAGGTCAGCTGCCGGCCGAGATCGACACAGGCGACCTTGTGCGTCCGGACGGGGCATTTCCCGGCCGCGTTCGGGTTCTTCCTGGCGGAGATGAGCTGCATGTGCGCCCAGGTCACGGGCCCGGCGAACCCGATCGCCGGCTTGATCCCATGCTTCTTCTGAAACGCCCGAATGGCCCCGCAGTCCGCCGCCGACTGCCTCCCGTCCACCCTCAGCTTCAACCACCGCTCGACCTGCCGCTGATAGGGCCCGGCCTGCCTACTGCACGCCACGCGCGCCGCGGCCTCCCCCAACGGCACGTACTCGATGGGCGCGTAGGCCCCGGCGGGCGCGTGGCGGGGCTCGACGGCGTCCTCTCCTGGGGTGGGTTGGTAGACCGTGGGCGCGAGCTGTTGATCGGGCGTGTCGACCTGCCAGGGCTGACCGTGCCCGGGGGCGACACCGGGCACCAGCTCGCGTTCGGAGGCGGGGGCTGGGGGCGGTACGGCGATGGCCGGGGCGGGGGCGGTGGGGAGGAGGGTGGCGCCGAGGGCGAGGAGTACGGCGAGGGTGCGGGGGGTTGTTCGACGGGCGGCGGGTCGGCTGATCATGCGATCAGAAAAGCGTGGCGGCGAGGCGAACGCGGGGTGCCGCGCAGCACCGCTCGCACAATTGGCCCGCGCCGCTCACACAATCAGCCCGCCCGGCACCATCAGCCCGGCCAGCACCATCAGCCCGTCCGGCGTTTGAGGACGAGGCCCGTTCAGGGCCGAAGCGGGGGTCTGGGGGCGGCAGCCCCCAGGGACGGGACGGGTAGGGGCGGCGGGGGCGAAACCCTCACCCCCGCACCCCCACCACCCCGCCCCCCACACGCACACTCACAACATCCCGCCAGGCCCCCGGAACCGCCCCCGCCACATCCAACGCCCCCACCGGCGCCCCATCCGCCGCGAACCGCCCCGCCAGCCCATGCAGATACGCCCCCACACTCCCCGCATCCCGAGCCGAAAGCCCCGCCGCCAACAACGACCCCGCAAGCCCCGACAACACGTCCCCACTCCCGGCCGTGGCCAGCCACCCCGTCCCGGTCGCATTCACCCGCACGGCCGTCCCACCCCCCGCCTCGGCCACCAACGTCGTAGACCCCTTCAGCAACACGGTCGCCCCATACCGCCCCGCCAACTCCCGCACGGCCGCAAGCCGAGCCCCCTCGACCTCCTCCCGGCTCACCCCCAACAACGCCGCGGCCTCCCCCGCATGCGGAGTCATCAGCGTCGGCGCGCTCCGCCCCCGCACAGCCCCGACCTCCGCCAACCGCAACCCGTCCGCATCCACAAGCACCGGCACATCCGCCCGCAACACCTCACCCACCGTGCCCGCGTCGTCCCCGGCCCCCGGCCCCACGACCCACGCCTGCACTCGCCCCGCCCGCCGAGGCCCCTGATCCGACACCAGCGTCTCGGGGAACCGAGCGATCACCGCATCCGCGGCGGGCCCCACGTACCGCACGGCCCCCGCCCCACCCCGCAACGCCCCCGCAACGGCCAGCACCGCGGCCCCCGGATACCGAGCCGACCCGGCGGCGATCCCGACCACCCCCCGCCGGTACTTGTCACTCTCCGGCGCCGGCACCGGCAACAGCGCGGCCACATCCGCATGCTGCAAGGCCTCCAACTCGGCGCCCCCACCCGGCAACTCCAGCCCGATGTCGACAAGCCGCACCGACCCGGCGTACTCCCGCGCGGGATCCACCAGCAGCCCCGGCTTGTGCGTCCCGAACGTCACGGTCAGGTCCGCCCGCACGGCGGCCCCCCGCACCTCCCCGGTATCGGCGTCCACACCACTCGGCAGATCAACGGCGACCACAGCCGCCCGCGCCCGAGCGGCAGCCTCCGCCAACGGCGCGGCCTCGGCCCGCAGTCCGCCCTTCCCGCCGATCCCCACGATCCCGTCAACGACCAGATCAGCCCGCTCGATCAACCCCTCGGCACCCGCCACCCCCGCAACGGAACCCCCCGCCCGCCGCAGCGCCGCAAGCCCACCCCCATGAGCCCGCTCCGGCGACAGCAGCACAGCCGTCACCCCCGCCCCCCGCCGAGCCAACCGCGCCCCGGCATAGAGCGCGTCGCCCCCGTTGTCCCCACTCCCGACCAGCAACACCACCCGGCTGCCGTAGACCCGCCCCAGCAACTCCGCGCAGGCGGCGGCCAGCCCGCCCGCCGCCCGCTGCATCAACGCCCCCTCCGGAAGCCGCGCCATCAACTCCCGCTCAGCCGCCCGGACCGTCTCCACGTTGTACGCAGTACGCATACGCCCGAGTGTCCCGCACACCACTGACACCGGCGCACCCATTGACGCTTTGCCACCCCGTTGCCAAACTCCCCACCCCCACACGGTGAATCGATTCAGTCGAACGCCTTCGACGCACCCGAATCGCTTCACCGAAACCAAGACGAGCGGAGGACCCCCCATGGGACGCAGAGCCGCACTCCCCGCACGCAGGCCCGCGGCGACAGCCACAGCAGCGGCCGCAATCGCCCTCCTCACCACTGCGGGCGCCCTGACGGCCGTTCCGGCCAAGGCCGCCCCAGCCGCCCCAGCAGCAGCCTGCGGCGAGGGCTCGTACCAGGCGGAGGCCGTCCTGAACGGCAGCACCTGGACCGCCCGCCGAGGCAGCACGACGGTCCACACCGGCACGGACCTCCGCTCCGCTGTCCAGGCGGCGGTCAACAGCCTCACGGCCGGCCGCACGAGCAAGGAGCGAGTAGTAGTACGGGGCTCAGGACCGATGTCGGCCGGTTCCCGCATCTCGCTCCCGAGCTACACCACCCTCGACGTCTGCGGCACGATCAACGTCACCGGCAGCGGCAGCGGCGACCAGGCCCCGATCTACTCCCGAGGCACCAGGGACGTGGAGGTCCAGCACCTCAACGTCACCGGCAGCCCCCTGTACGGCGTCTTCATGCGCAACGTACAGAACGTGATTCTCGGCCACATGGACATGCGCCTGTCCTCAGGCCTGGGCATCCGCATAGACAACCGCGGCGACACGTCCCAATGGACGCGCAACGTCCGCATAGACAACGCCTACGTCTCCGGCGCATCGAGCCACGCGGTCGAAACGTACGGCGTGGACGGCATCACGATCGGCACGGTGACGGCCCGCAACGTGGGCGAGTCGGGCCTCCTCCTCAACCAGACGATCAACGCCAACGTCACGAAGGTCGACGCGGACGGAGCGGGCACCGGCACCGGCTACGCCGCCTTCCGCATGGCCAACCGCAACGGGCGGGTGGGCAGCGGCTACCCCACGAACATCCGCGTGGGCGAAGTCGTGGCCCGAGGCGGCGGCCGGGGCGTGTTCTGCGTCTCTGAGAGCGGCGGCGCGGTAATCGACCGCGTGAATATCTCGAACACAGGCAACAACGCAATCCTCATCGAGAACTGCTACAACGTGAACATCGCCGCCCAGAGCGGCACAGTCACCGGTGGCGGCGAAATCCGCCTGGCGGCCCGCTCGGAATTCCCGAACAACGCGGACATCACGATCCAGAACCTGAGGGTCACCAATTCGGCCATCCGAGAAAGCCCGTGCGGCACGAACACCACGTTCCGCAACAACACGCTGGTGAACAGCACGCAGTCGATCTGCTGACGTGGCCAGGGCCTCGGTGGACGTCACCCTTCGGCGATGACAACCGCCGAGGCCACACCGGCATCATGACTGAGCGAAACATGCCAGGACCGCACCCCGAGCTCCGCGGCCCTGGCGGCCACGGTCCCCTTCACCCGCAACCGAGGCTGCCCGGTGTCCTCCACATACACCTCGGCATCGGTCCAGTGCAGCCCGGCCGGCGCCCCGAGCGCCTTGGCGAGCGCCTCTTTGGCCGCGAAACGCACAGCGAGGGAGGCGATACCGCGCCGATCCCCGCTGGGCAGCAGCACCTCGCTCTCCAGAAACAGCCGATCGACCAGCCCGGGCGTACGCTCCAACGCCTCCTGGAACCGGTCAATCTCGGCAACATCGATACCGACCCCGATAATGCTCACTCGGGCACCCTAACCGTCCATGGTCAGACCTGTTCAGGAGCGCACGGGGAACCCTCCGGGTCCGCGTCGAACAGGTCCTCCACTTTCTCGACCGTCCCGGCCCGGTCGAGCCAGTCGTTGAGGCGGTCGAGGTCGGTGCAGCTGGTGATGCGTTCGCGAACTTCGTCGGAGACTTGAAGTCCGCGCACTTCCAGCACGCGCAGGACGCCCCTGGCCTCGCCCCTGGCTACGCCCTTGGCCTCGCCCTCAGCCACACCCTCGGCCTTGCCTTCGAGGTAGGCCCGCTCCATGACGGTGCCCCGGCCAGGAAAGTAGTTGACGAACGTCATGATGATTTTCCTCCATGTCTCTCCGGCGGGAGTACCAGCGAGGGCAGCGTCCATGAACTGGACGATGAAGTCCGAGTCCTCAGCAGACAGCCCCTTGGAGCCACGGGCCAGCGCCTCCAGTATGGCCTCGATGTGAGGGCTGTTGGCATGTGTCAGGGCTGAGAACACCGCCATCGCAGGCTTCTCGGCGGCCGTTCGCGCGTCAGTGATCACCGGAACATTGTCCGGACCCACGACCAACGGATACGTCCGCTGCACGGTCCAGCCACGCGCTGTGCAGTCGAACGGGCCGGCGGCCCACTGGCCGTGGCCCGGCCGCACACCACGGTCAGGAGTACCGGCAGTCCGTACTTGGACTGGAGGTACGCGACGTAGTACGGCCAGGTCAACTCCTTCTTGCGGTTGCGCTTCTTCTGGGACTCGATGGCCAGCAGGAAGGACTCCCCGTCGGCGGGGCCTACTCCGCCCAACTCGCCCGCGTCCTGGAACTCTCCGAAGCCGACCACATCACAGTGCGGGTCATTCCCTTCGACCTGGACGGCTTCGGCGGGGCCTGGAGCGCCATGATGCTCGCGGGCGGAGCCGTACCGAAACTGGACACTGCCGTTCGCGACGCGCCTCACGGCACCGGCTTCATCGACTCCGAAGCCCAACTCGACGTCTTTCGAACGCTCTTCCGTAGAGTGGAAGGCGTGTCACTCGACCCCGCACAGTCGCGTGACGTCATCCACAGGCTGGCCAAGGAGCTGTGAGGCCCACAGTGACCACCCCCGACAACTGGCGGAAGTCGTCCTACTCCGGAGGCGGCGACGGCAACAACTGCGTCGAGATAGCCGACCGCCGCACGCACATAGCCGTCCGCGACTCAAAGGCCCCGACCAAGTCGTTGCTATGTTTCCCGGCCGGAGCCTTCAGACCCTTCCTTGAGGCCCTGAAGAACGAGCCCTACTCCACCGTCACCGACTTCGCCAGATTCCGAGGCTGATCCACCTCATTCCCCCGCGCGGTGGCCAGCTCACACGCGAACACCTGCAACGGCACCGTCGCCACCAGCGGCTGAAGCAAGGTCGGCGTAGCCGGAATCCAGATCAAGTGATCCGCATACGGCGCCACCGCCTCGTCCCCCTCCTCCGCGATCACGATCGTCCGCGCACCCCGGGCCCGGATCTCCTGGATGTTGGACACGATCTTGTCGTGGATCACGGACCGCCCCCGCGGCGACGGCACCACGATCACCACCGGCACGTCCTCCTCGATCAGCGCGATCGGCCCGTGCTTGAGCTCACCCGCCGCGAACCCCTCGGCGTGCATATAGGCGAGCTCCTTCAGCTTCAGGGCCCCCTCCAGCGCGACCGGATACCCGACGTGCCGCCCCAGGAAGAGCACCGTCCTCTTGTCGGCGAGCGTGCGCGCCAACTCCCGTACCGGCTCCATGGTCCGCAGGACACGCTCCACCGAACCGGAGATTTCCGACAGGTCCCTGACGACGTCCCGGATCTCGTCACCCCACTTGGTGCCCCGCACCTGCCCCAGATACAGCGCCACCAAGTAGCACGCCACCAGCTGCGTCAGGAACGCCTTCGTGGACGCCACCGCGACCTCCGGCCCGGCGTGCGTGTACAGCACCGCGTCCGACTCGCGCGGGATCGTCGAGCCGTTGGTGTTGCAGATCGCCAGCACCCTGGAGCCCTGCTCGCGGGCATGCCGCAGCGCCATCAGGGTGTCCATGGTCTCGCCGGACTGGGAGATGGCGATGACGAGCGTCTGCTGATCCAGGATCGGATCCCGGTACCGGAACTCGCTCGCCAGCTCCACCTCGCACGGGATCCGGGTCCAGTGCTCGATGGCGTACTTCGCGATCAACCCCGCGTGGAAGGCCGTACCGCACGCGACGATGACGACCTTGTCGACCTCCCGCAGCACCGCCGCAGGGATCCGCACCTCGTCGAGCGTCAGCGAGCCGGACGCGTCGATGCGCCCCAGCAACGTATCGGCGACCGCCTTGGGCTGCTCGGCGATCTCCTTGAGCATGAAGTAGTCATAACCCCCCTTTTCCGCGGCCGACGCGTCCCAGTCGATGTGGTACGAACGCACGTCCGCCGGCCGGCCGTCGAAGCCGGTCACCGTCACGCCGTCCCGGCGCAGCTCCACCACCTGGTCCTGACCCAGCTCGATCGCCGACCGCGTGTGGGCGATGAACGCGGCGACGTCCGAGGCGAGAAAGGCCTCGCCCTCTCCAACGCCCACCACGAGCGGCGAGTTCCGTCGTGCCCCCACGACCACGTCCGGCTCGTCCGCGTGCACCGCGACCAGCGTGAACGCCCCCTCCAGCCGCCGGCACACAAGCCGCATCGCCTCCGCGAGGTCGGCGCACGACGAGAACTCCTCGGCGAGCAGATGAGCGACGACCTCGGTGTCGGTCTCGGACGCCAGATCGTGGCCCCGCTCCGCCAACTCGGCGCGCAGGCACGCGAAGTTCTCGATGATCCCGTTGTGGACGACGGCGACCCGCCCGGCGTTGTCCAGATGCGGATGCGCGTTCGCATCCGTCGGGCCGCCGTGCGTGGCCCACCGCGTGTGCCCGATTCCCGTGGATCCGGTCGGCAGCGGCCGCTCGGCCAGCTCCTTCTCCAGGTTGACCAGCTTCCCGGCCCGCTTCGCCGCCGCCAGCCCACCGTCCGCGAGCACGGCGACGCCAGCCGAGTCGTAACCCCGGTACTCCAGCCGCTTCAGCCCGGCCGTCACGACCTCAAGCGCCGACTGCGACCCCACGTATCCCACGATTCCGCACATGACCGGCAGCCTACGGTCCAACAGCCACCGAAAAAGGCCTCCGCGTGCCCGAAATCGGAAATTCCCACTAGGGTACGAACGTATCGGCGGCGACTTCCAGGGCCACAGACTCCGCGAGCCAGTGGTGAGAATCGGCCAAACTTCCGAGGCCGTGAGGTGACGATGAGACGGCAGGACATCTGGGTCGACTTCGGACTCAGCGGACTCACCAAGTGGTTCGCCGGCCCTTGGGTCGGCGAGGCCACGCCGGAGGAGATCGTCGCCGGTGCGGCGGACTGGGGGGACGGGGCCTATGCGGCCACGCTCCTTGAGGACGCCCTGCGTCTGCTGGAGTCGCCGGTGTCCACCCGGGTGATCGCCCTCCTGTGGCGTGCGGCCACCGGGCTCCCACACGACCACGACATGCGGGGCGACGAGCGCGCATGGCTGGGCGAAATCGTCCGGATCTGCGCCGAGCGGATACGCCGCAACGAGCCGTCGTTTACTCCCGTACCGCCGGATCCCCCGGTGGACGGGTCCCTGAGGGAGGCGGTCCTGGAGGAGATCCGCAAGGCCGCGCCGGCCGTGGAGCGCGCCGTTGGACCGGGCGGGGCCGAGGTGGTGGCCGGCCTGGAGCAGGTGGTCGTCCAGGTCGACCCCGACCTCGGGTTCCGGCTCTTCCTGCGGGTCCTCAAGGCACACCTGGTTCCGGTCACGGAGTCGCGGTACCTGCGGTATCACGAGCTCGGTGAGCGCTTCGGCCACCACGAACTCGTGGTCGACGACGGGACGCTGCAGTCGGCTTCCGACACGGACTGACGGACGCGCCACGCCGGTCCCCCGAAGGCCCGCACCCCTGTCGCCAGGAGTGCGGGCCTTCGGCGTACGGGCTCCGTGACGACCCGCACCTCCTCCAGCCAACCCCGTGACGTGACCCACCCCACCCCCCGCCCCGTTCAAACTCCGTTAACAATGGACTGTGATCTCTCCGGTCTCCCCGCCCCGGAGCGCCCACCGGCCCCGGCCGGAGGCGACTCCCTACGTCGACCTCACCCGCGCCGAGTGGAGCGCGCTGCGCGACAAGACCCCGCTGCCGCTGACGGCGGAGGAAGTCGAGAAGCTGCGCGGCCTCGGTGACGTCATCGACCTCGACGAGGTGCGGGACATCTACCTCCCGCTCTCCCGCCTGCTCAACCTCTACGTCGCCGCCACCGACGGCCTCAGAGGCGCGCTCAACACCTTCCTCGGCGAACAGGGCTCCCAGTCCGGCACCCCCTTCGTCATAGGCGTCGCCGGCTCGGTGGCGGTCGGCAAGTCCACCGTCGCCCGCCTCCTGCAGGCCCTGCTCTCCCGCTGGCCCGAACACCCCCGCGTCGAGCTGGTGACGACGGACGGCTTCCTGCTGCCCACCAAGGAGCTCCAGGCCCGCGGCCTGATGTCGCGGAAAGGTTTCCCCGAGTCGTACGACCGCCGCGCCCTGACCCGTTTCGTCGCCGACATCAAGGCGGGCAAGGACGAGGTCACCGCCCCCGTCTACTCCCACCTCATCTACGACATCGTCCCCGGCGAGCGCCTCGTCGTACGCCGCCCCGACATCCTGATCGTCGAGGGCCTGAACGTCCTCCAGCCCGCCCTCCCCGGCAAGGACGGCCGCACCCGCGTCGGTCTCGCCGACTACTTCGACTTCAGCGTGTACGTCGACGCGAGCGCCGAGGACATCGAGCGCTGGTACCTCAGTCGCTTCAAGAAGCTCCGCCAGACGGCCTTCCAGAAGTCGGACTCCTACTTCCGCAAGTACACCCAGGTCTCCGAGGAAGAAGCCCTCGACTACGCCCGCACCCTCTGGCGCACCATCAACAGGCCCAACCTCGTGGAGAACATCGCCCCCACCCGCGGCCGCGCCACCCTCATCCTCCGCAAGGGCCCGGACCACAAGGTGCAACGCCTGAGCCTGCGCAAGCTGTAACGCGGGGCTGTGGGCGGCTGTTAGAAAGGCGTCATGCTGCATCTGCGCCTGATCACCCCGGCCGACAGGACGGACGCCGTGGTGCGACTGATCGAGAAGACGGTCGGCACCACGCACCTCGTCGTCATGCCGGGCGCCGCCCGCGATCCCTCGGGGGACGTCGTGATGTGCGACGTGGCGCGCGAGGCGGGTGACGAACTCATCGGCGCGCTCAGGGAGCTGGACCTCGACCAGAGCGGCTCGATCGCCGTCGAGAACATCGACCTGTCACTGTCCGAGCGGGCCCGCATGGCCGCGGAGGAGGCCCCGGGCGAGGCCGCCGACGCGGTCCTGTGGGAGCACCTCACCGACGCCACGCACGAGGAGTCGACGCTCTCCGTCACGTACGTGGCCTTCATCACGCTGGCCACCATGATCGCGGCCTGCGGTGTGGTCCTCGACAACGCGATCCTGATCGTGGGCGCGATGGCGGTGGGCCCGGAGTTCGGCCCGCTGACGGGCATCAGCACGGCCCTGGTCCAGCGCCACCCCCGCCTCGCCCTGCGCTCGCTGATCGCCCTGCTGGTGGGTTTCGCGGTGGCGATCGCGGTGACCGTGGGCTTCAGCCTCTTCATGGACGCCGTCGGGCTGTTCACCGAGGACCGGTTGGAGGGCGCCCGGCCGCAGACCGCCTTCGTCTACGCCCCCGACGCCTTCTCCTTCGTCGTCGCGGTCCTGGCCGGCATCGCGGGCACCCTCTCCCTGACGTCCTCGAAGTCGGGCGCCCTGGTCGGTGTCGCGATCTCCGTGACCACGATCCCGGCCGCCGCGAACGCGGCCGTGGCCCTGAGCTACGGCGACACGAAACAGACGGTGGGCTCCATCGAGCAACTCCTGCTCAACCTGCTCGGCATCCTCCTGGCAGGCACCCTGACCCTCCTGGCCCAGAAGTGGCTGTGGTCAACCCAACGGCGTCGCAGGAGCAGCGCCGGTTGAAGGGGCGCGGGGCTCTGCTGACATGCGGCTCCGCCGCGTATGCGCGACGAGCCACAACGAGCCCGCAGCCCACCGACAACAGAACCCCCACCACAAACCGGCAAACCGGCAAACCGGCAAACCGGCAAAAACAGACTTACCCCAACGCGGACTTCACCGCATCAGCCAACCGCCCCGCCACAGACCGAGCCTGATCAATATCCGCCGCCTCGACCATCACCCGCACCAACGGCTCGGTCCCGGAAGGCCGAAGCAGCACGCGCCCCGTGGCCCCCAACTCCCGCTCCGCCTCGGCAACGGCCACAGAGAGCTCGGCCGAGGTCCCGACGCGGGACCTGTCCACATCCGGCACATTGATCAGCACCTGCGGCAGCCGCTCCATCACACCGGCCAGCTCGCGCAGCGACTTCCCGCTCTCGGCGACCCGCGCCGCCAGCAGCAGCCCGGTGAGCGTGCCGTCGCCGGTCGTCGCGTGGTCGAGGATGATCACGTGCCCGGACTGCTCACCGCCGAGCGCGTAACCGTGCTCCTTCATCTCCTCCAGCACGTACCGGTCCCCGACGGCGGTCTGGACCAGCCGGATCCCCTCGCGCTCCATGGCCAGCTTGAAGCCCAGATTCGACATCACGGTCGCGACAACGGTGCCGGAGCGCAGTGCGGAACGCTCCCGCATCGCCAGCGCGAGCACGGCCAGAATCTGGTCGCCGTCCACCTCCTCACCGGTGTGGTCCACGGCGAGGCACCGGTCCGCGTCACCGTCGTGCGCGACACCGAAGTCCGCCCCGTGCTCGACCACCGCGGCCTTCAGCTGGTCCAGGTGCGTCGACCCGCACCCGTCGTTGATGTTCAGCCCGTCCGGCTCGGCCCCGAGCGTGACGACCTCGGCCCCGGCCCGCGCGAAGGCCTCCGGCGACACCCGGGCCGCGGCTCCGTGCGCCTCGTCGAGGACGATCTTCAGCCCGTCCAGCCGGTTCGGGAGAACGCCCAGCAAATGGGAGACGTACTGGTCGAAGCCCTCCTCGTAGTCCCGCACCCGCCCGACCCCGGCCCCGGTCGGCCGCTCCCAGGGCTCACCGCGCCGGTGCTCCTCGTAGACGGACTCGATCCGGTCCTCGATGTCGTCGGGCAGCTTGTGCCCACCGCGCGCGAAGAACTTGATGCCGTTGTCCGGCATGGCGTTGTGGCTGGCGGAGAGCATGACACCGAGGTCGGCTCCGAGCGCGCCGGTGAGATGCGCCACCGCAGGCGTCGGCAGCACGCCGACCCGCAGTACGTCCACGCCCGCGCTGGCGAGGCCGGCGACCACCGCGGCCTCCAGGAACTCCCCGGACGCGCGCGGGTCACGGCCGACCACCGCCGTCGGCCGGTGGCCCGCGAAGGTGCCCGCCTCGGCCAGTACGTGGGCCGCTGCTACGGACAGACCGAGCGCCATCTCGGCCGTCAGATCCGCGTTGGCGACACCGCGCACGCCGTCCGTACCGAAGAGTCGTCCCACTTGTCCTCCTGAGGAAACATCAGTTCCGGTTGCCGTACGGGCGCGGCCCGCCCATGCGGCTCCCGTGTCCCAGGCATATGCTGCCTGACCATCCGATCACACAAGACTTTGAGCGTCTTGTGTCGTTATACGCCTGTGTCTGTGATAAACGAACGCCCCGGCGGCACCATGGCGTGCCGTCGGGGCGTTCGGAGTACGGCCCGCGCTTAGCGCTTGCTGTACTGCGGAGCCTTGCGGGCCTTCTTCAGACCGGCCTTCTTGCGCTCGACCGCACGGTCGTCGCGGCGCAGGAAGCCCGCCTTCTTCAGCGGACCGCGGTTGTTGTCGACGTCGGCCTCGTTCAGCGCACGGGCGACACCGAGACGGAGCGCACCGGCCTGACCGGAGACACCGCCACCGGCGATACGGGCGATGACGTCGTAGCGGCCCTCGAGCTCGAGCACCTTGAAGGGCTCGTTGACCTCCTGCTGGTGCACCTTGTTCGGGAAGTAGTCCTCAAGGGTGCGACCGTTGATCTTCCACTTGCCGGAGCCCGGAACGATCCGGACGCGGGCAATGGCGTTCTTGCGACGGCCCAGGCCGGCGGCCGGCTGCGGCTCGCCGAAGCGGGAGGCCATGGACTCCGAGGTGTACTCGCCCTCGACGGGGACCTCGGACTCGGTGGTGTAGCTGTCGATGTCAAGCTCTTCGAGCGGCTGCTCGGCAGTGGTCTCGGCCACGATTCTCCTCAGATTCTCTTCAGTCTTAGGGGGTGGCCGGACTTACTGCGCGACCTGGGTGATCTCGAACGGAACCGGCTGCTGGGCAGCGTGGGGGTGGTTCTCGCCGCGGTAGACCTTCAGCTTGGAGAGCATCTGACGGCCCAGGGAGTTCTTGGGGAGCATGCCCTTGACGGCCTTCTCGATGGCCTTCTCGGGGTTCTTGTCGAGCAGCTCGTCGTAACGGACGGAGCGCAGACCACCCGGGTAGCCCGAGTGGCGGTACGCCATCTTCTGGGTCCGCTTGTTGCCGGAGAGGTGCACCTTGTCGGCGTTGATGATGACGACGAAGTCACCAGCGTCGACGTGCGGCGCGTAGATCGGCTTGTGCTTGCCCCGGAGGAGGGTGGCGGCAGTGGTGGCGAGACGGCCCAGGACGACGTCCTGAGCGTCAATGACGTGCCACTGGCGCGTCACATCGCCGGGCTTGGGGCTGTACGTACGCACGGTTCGTAGCCTTCGCTTCGAGTGAATGGTCCTAGACAAGGTCACCGAAACGATCACGACAGCCCTGACCGCACAGCGGTGACGCAAACCGCGTGCTGATCGCTGGTCATCGGCCCGGTGGACCGGTGTAAGGGCCCGTCCCGTGAGAATGAGCAAGCCAATACACAACGAAGAAGCAGGATACCCGTGGCGTGTCCACACGGTCAAAACGGGTGGACGACGACCGGGAAACCCGCCGCGCACCCCACTTTACGGCCCGCCTCCAGAGCATGTTCTACGGCTCACTTTTCAGAGCCCCGCCCGCTTCGTTTTCATAGCCGCATCCGCTCACCCCGCACGGTCACGGCCACCACACAGAACGTGAGCGCCCGCCGCGCCCGCCGACGCACCCGCACCGAGCAGCAACGCGGCACCACCAGCAGCAGAAGGTCGTACGACGGACCCGCGACCCGTGTCCCCGAGAGCAGCACGCCCACCGCGATCTCGACGAGCACCCCCCACAGGCCGCCCGCGACCCTTCGTACCAACCACCCACAGATGCCGTATTTGCCCGTGCTCATGGAGCGAACGCTAGGGGTTCCAGGGCTCGTTGAGACGGACCAGCACACCCCTCGGCCCGTCTAAACTGCGCCCCATGAACTATGGGCAGGGGGGACCCCAGTCCCAGTGGGATCCCTGGAAACCGCATTCGCAGCAGCCCTGGAACAGCGGCAGCAGCGACCAGACGCCGGACTGGGCCGCGCTCGCCGAGGCCTCCGAGGCGCGCCACAAGCGGCGCCGGCTGCTGTTCATCGGCGGCGGCGCGCTGGCCGCCGTCGCGGTCGGCACCGCCGTCGCTGTGGCCGTCGTCTCCGCGAACGGCGACAGCCAGGCGTCGAACAACCCGACCTCCCAGCTGCCCGCGACCGCCGACATCCCGAGCGAGTCCGGCGCCCCGGACCCGTCGTTCGCGCCGACCAGCGCGCCGCCGCCGCTGGACCCGAAGGACTTCGTCTCCAGCAAGACCAAGGACACCGCCCCGCTCAGCGTGACCGAGCTCTTCCCCGGCACCCAGCTGACCATGGGTGAGACGGTCTACAAGAAGGGCCCGACGGCCGACACCAAGAACTGCGCCACGGCCGCCGCGGGCAGCCTCCCCAAGGTCCTCGACGCCAACGACTGCACCCGCCTGCTGCGCGTCACCTACACCAAGGACGGCATGGCGGTGACGGTCGGCGTGGCCGTCTTCGACACCGAGGCCCAGGCCGCCAAGGCCAAGAAGCAGGCCGACAGCAAGAGCATCGTGGAGTCCCTGTCCGGCGGCGGCGTCAAGGCGTTCTGCAACGCCGCCGTGTGCCGCTCCACGACCAACTCCTACGGCCGCTACGCCTACTTCACCATCGCCGGCTTCACCAACGGCAACGACGTGACCCCCAAGGACACGGCGGTCTTCTCCACCGGCGACGACCTGGCCGAGTTCACCTTCCGCCAGATCCGCAGGCGCGGCGAGGCCCAGGCGTCGGCGGCGGCGAACGAGTAGGACGGGTCAGCAGCACCCCGCCGTACCCGGCAACGACCGCTTGTTGCGCGCCGCCTTGTTGCGCGCGGCCAGCTGGTCGTCCGCCGGGTAGCCGACCTCCTCCAGGGTCAGGCCGTGCGGGCGTACGACATGCACGGCCGAGTCCCGTACGCCCGCCCCGAGCACCTTCCCCGGCCAGTCCGGCGGGCGGTGCCCGTCCCCCACGAACAGCAGCGCGCCGATCAGTGAGCGCACCATGTTGTGGCAGAAGGCGTCGGCCCGCACGGTCGCGGTGATGATCCCGTCGCCACCGCGCACGAGGCTCAACTCCTGCAACGTCCGGATGGTCGTGGCGCCCTCCCGCTTCTTGCAGTAGGCGGCGAAGTCGTGCTCCCCCAGCAGCCCCCGAGCCGCCTCGTTCATGGCGTCGACGTCGAGCGGCCAGTCGTGCCAGAGGACGTGGCTGCGCAGCAGCGGGTCGACACCGCCGGGGTTGTCGGTGACGCGGTAGGCGTAACGGCGCCAGATCGCCGAGAAACGGGCGTTGAAGCCGGCCGGAGCCTCCCGCAGGGCCCACACCCGCACATCCTTCGGCAGCCGCCCGGCGAGCCGCTTGAGCAGCTTCGGGTTGTGCTCGGCCCACACCTCCCGCGGCAGATCGACATGCGCGACCTGCCCGCGCGCGTGCACCCCGGCGTCGGTCCGCCCGGCGACCGTCAGTTCATAGGTCTCCGGGGACCGGGTCACCGTCCGCAGCGCGTCCTCGATCTCCCCCTGCACGGTCCGCTTCCCACCGGCCTGCTTGGCCCACCCGTGGAAACCGGCACCGTCGTACGACAGATCGAGGCGAACACGCACGTAACCGGGTGCTACTTCATCACTCACGTACAGATCCTCTCAGCAACACAAGAGCGGGCCCGCTCCTGAAAAGGAACGGGCCCGCCAACGCCCTAAAAGGGGCGCGGGGAACTGCGCGACAAGCCACGACGGCGCAGCAGCCGCCAACGAACAGCCCCCGGCAGAACGCTTACGCGTCCTTCGACTCCTCGGCGGGAGCCTCAGCGGCCTCCTCGGCCTTGGTCGTGTCGACCTTGGCCTCAGCAGCCTCGGCAGCCTCGGCGTCCTTGGCGGCACGCTTCGTCGCGGCCTCGGCCTCACCCGTGGCCTGCTGCGCGACCGTCAGCGCCTCGACCAGCTCGATGACAGCCATGGGCGCGTTGTCGCCACGGCGGTTACCGATCTTGGTGATGCGGGTGTAGCCACCCGGACGGTTCTCGTAGCGCGGGCCGATCTCGGTGAAGAGCGTGTGGACGATGCCCTTGTCCGTGATGACCTGGAGCACCTGACGGCGGTTGTGAAGGTCGCCCTTCTTCGCCTTGGTGATCAGACGCTCGGCGTACGGGCGCAGGCGGCGGGCCTTCGCCTCGGTCGTGGTGATCTTGCCGTGCTCGAAGAGCGACTTCGCGAGGTTCGCGAGGAGCAGCTTCTCGTGCGCGGCGCTGCCGCCCAGACGGGCACCCTTGGTGGGCTTCGGCATTTTTCTTCTCCTGTGTGTCTGCCCCGGCCGTATCAGGTACCGGGGTCAGTATCCGAGCGGGCGGTTGCCCGTCGGAGATCCGGGCGCCTTTTCAGACGCCCGGAAGGGTCGCGCCCCTAGGGGCGCGGGGAACTGCGCGACCAGCCACAACGGACCGGCAGCCGAATCAGTACTGCTCGGTCTCCACGAAACCGGCGTCAGCATCGTCGTCGGCACCGAACGCGTCCGCGGCAGCGGTCGGGTCGAATCCGGGCGGGCTGTCCTTCAGGGCCAGGCCCATGCCGGCCAGCTTCGCCTTGACCTCGTCGATGGACTTCGCACCGAAGTTACGGATGTCCAGGAGGTCGGCCTCGGAACGAGCGACGAGCTCACCCACGGAGTGGATGCCCTCACGCTTGAGGCAGTTGTACGACCGAACGGTGAGCTCCAGCTCCTCGATCGGCAGCGCCAGATCGGCGGCAAGGGCGGCGTCCGTCGGGGACGGGCCCATGTCGATGCCCTCGGCGTCGATGTTCAGCTCACGCGCGAGACCGAACAGCTCGACCAGGGTCTTACCGGCGGAGGCCATGGCGTCACGCGGTCGCATCGCCTGCTTGGTCTCGACGTCGACGATCAGCTTGTCGAAGTCGGTGCGCTGCTCGACACGGGTCGCCTCGACCTTGTACGTGACCTTGAGCACCGGCGAGTAGATGGAGTCGACCGGGATACGGCCGATCTCCTGACCCACCTGCTTGTTCTGCACGGCGGAGACGTAACCACGGCCACGCTCGACCGTGAGCTCCATCTCCAGCTTGCCCTTGCCGTTGAGCGTGGCGAGGACGAGGTCGGGGTTGTGCACCTCGACACCGGCCGGGGGCGCGATGTCGGCGGCGGTGACCAGACCCGGGCCCTGCTTGCGCAGGTACATCACGACCGGCTCGTCGTGCTCCGAGGAGACGACCAGCTGCTTGATGTTGAGGATCAGGTCGGTGACGTCCTCCTTGACGCCCGGCACGGTGGTGAACTCGTGCAGCACGCCGTCGATACGGATGGACGTGACCGCCGCACCCGGGATCGAGGACAGGAGGGTCCGACGCAGGGAGTTGCCGAGGGTGTAGCCGAAGCCCGGCTCCAGCGGCTCGATCACGAACCGGGAGCGGAACTCGTCGACGACCTCTTCGGTCAACGAGGGACGCTGAGCGATCAGCATGTTTGCGTTCCTTTAGTCAGGGGCGCCCGCTATATGACGCCCGACTGGGTACTGCAAGGGTACGGGCGGCACGACCCGAAGGAGCCGTACCGCCCGGAAAACCCTGACGAAGCGAGGTCAGACGCGACGACGCTTCGGCGGACGGCAGCCGTTGTGCGGGGTCGGGGTGACGTCCTGGATGGAGCCGACCTCGAGGCCGGTCGCCTGGAGCGAACGGATCGCGGTCTCACGACCGGAGCCCGGGCCCTTGACGAACACGTCGACCTTGCGCATGCCGTGCTCCTGGGCGCGGCGGGCGGCCGACTCGGCGGCCATCTGCGCGGCGAACGGCGTGGACTTCCGGGAGCCCTTGAAGCCGACGTGGCCGGCGGAGGCCCAGGAGATCACGTTGCCGGACGGGTCCGTGATGGAAACGATCGTGTTGTTGAACGTGCTCTTGATGTGCGCGTGGCCGTGAGCGACGTTCTTCTTTTCCTTGCGGCGCACCTTCTTGGCAGCGCCCTGACGTCCCTTGGGGGGCATCTCTTAACTCCTACGGAGGTGGTCGGTCCTACAGCGAAGACCGTGGACGGTGGTCCGCTGCGGACTACTTCTTGCCCGGCTTCTTCTTGCCGGCGATGGCGCGACGCGGGCCCTTGCGGGTGCGGGCGTTGGTGCTGGTGCGCTGACCGCGGACAGGCAGACCGCGACGGTGACGGAGACCCTGGTAGCAGCCGATCTCGACCTTGCGGCGGATGTCGGCCTGGATCTCGCGACGGAGGTCACCCTCGGTCTTGATGTTGTTGTCGACGTACTCGCGGATCGCGACGAGCTGCTCTTCGCTCAGGTCGCGGACGCGGGTGTTCGGGTCGACCCCCGTGGCAGCCAGCGTCTGCTGCGAGAGGGTCCGGCCGATGCCGAACACGTAGGTGAGGGCGACCTCCACGCGCTTTTCGCGCGGGATGTCGACACCGGAAACGCGTGCCATTCAATGGCTCCTGGTGATCTTCGGAGGTCTTCCACAGGACCGGTTCCCAGCCGCCGTATCAGGTACGAACTGGGTCCCCGGCCTCCGACCGGGGGTGTCAAGCCGTCGCGCGGCTCGGGCCCTGCGTATGAACATATTCAGCTCGCGTCGCGCGAATCTCTGCGATAGCGGTGCAGAGGGAAGGTTCTGCGGTCAGCCCTGGCGCTGCTTGTGGCGCGGGTTGTCGCAGATGACCATGACCCGGCCGTGACGGCGGATCACCCTGCACTTGTCGCAGATCTTCTTGACGCTCGGCTTGACCTTCATGGGATGTGAGGTTCTCCGGGTCAGTTGCCGGCGGACCCGCGCACAGGGAGGGCGCGGGACGTGGGCAAGATCTACTTGTACCGGTAGACGATCCGGCCACGCGTCAGGTCGTACGGAGACAGCTCCACCACGACCCGGTCGTCAGGGAGGATGCGGATGTAGTGCATACGCATCTTGCCGCTGATGTGTGCCAGGACCTGGTGGCCGTTCTGGAGCTCGACCTTGAACATGGCGTTCGGCAGAGACTCGACGACAGTGCCCTCGATCTCGATGGCACCTTGCTTCTTGGCCACGCTTCGCCCTTCGGAATCGACTACCTTGATCGACTCAGTGCGAGCGCATGCAGACATGCGGGTACACAAGAGCCGACGAGTCAGTCTACGTCAGCGCACCCGGAAACACGAATCGAGGCAGCCTGCCCCACGCTGAAGATCATTATGCGAGGGGATCGGGTGCGGCCGTGATCCCGTGCTCCGCCAGCTTCGCCTTGCCACCGTCAGGGGCGGTCAGGACCAGCGGTCCCTGTTCGGTGAGGGCGACGGAGTGCTCCCAGTGGGAGGACCAGGTGCCGTCCGTGGTGATGACCGTCCAGTCGTCCTGGAGGACCTCGGTCTTCGGGGTGCCCAGGGACACCATCGGCTCGATGGCGAGGCAGAAGCCGGGGACCAGCTTCGGACCCTTGCCCCGGCGCCGGTCGACGTAGTTCAGCAGGTGCGGGTCCATGTGCATCTCGCTGCCGATGCCATGACCGCCGTAGTCCTCGATGATCCCGTACCGCCCGCCGCCCGGCTTCGGCTGGCGGCGGATGTACGTCTCGATGGCCCGGGAGATGTCGACGAGCCGGTTGCCCTGCTTCACGGCCGCGATACCGGCCCACATCGACTCCTCGGTCACCCGCGAGAGCTCGACGAGCTCCGGAGCGTGACCGGACCCCACGAACGCCGTGTAGGCGGCGTCGCCGTGCCACCCGTCGACGATCGCGCCGGCGTCGATGGAGATGACGTCCCCGTCCTTGAGCACGACGTCGTCGGACGGGATGCCGTGGACGACGACCTCGTTCACCGAGGTGCAGATGGTCGCGGGGAAGCCGCCGTACCCCAGGAAGTTCGACTTCGCCCCGTGCTCCGCGAGCACCTTGCGGGCGACCTCGTCCAGATCCTTCGTGCTGGCCCCGGGCACCGCGGCCTCACGCGTGGCCGCGTGGATGGCGGCGACGACCAACCCGGCCTCACGCATCTTGGCGATCTGCTCGGGACTCTTGATCTGCACCATGAGGACGACGGCCTTTCTTGGACCGGGAAGGGACGGACGGCTTCCACGATACGGGGCCGGAGCACCGCCCCACCCCACGCAGCGGCCGCGGCCCCTTCGCAAGGGACCGCGGCCGCCGACTACGTACGAACGACTACTGGGCGTCTTCGCGCTTGAGCGCCTCCAGCGCCCGGCCCGTGACCTCGTCGACCGCGCCCATCGCGGAGATGGTCACGACCAGGCCCTGCGCCTTGTAGTAGTCGATGATCGGCTCGGTCTGCGTGTGGTAGACCTCCAGCCGCGTGCGCACGGTCTCCTCGGAGTCGTCGTCCCGCTGGTACAGCTCGCCGCCGCAGACGTCGCAGACGCCCTCCTTCTTCGGCGCGCTGTACGTCACGTGGAACACGTGCGCGGAGTCCTTGCGGCAGATCCGCCGCCCGGCGATCCGCTTGACGACCTCGTCCTCGGGGGCCTCCAGGTCCAGCACCGCGTCCAGCTCGATGCTCTCGGTCTGAAGCAGTTCGTCCAGCGCCTCGGCCTGCGAGACATTGCGCGGGAAGCCGTCCAGCAGGAAGCCGTTCTCGGCGTCCGGCTGCTCCATGCGGTCCTTCGCCATGGCGATGGTGACCTCGTCCGGCACCAGGTTGCCGGCGTCCATGTACGACTTCGCCAGCTTGCCGAGCTCCGTCTGCCGACTGATGTTGGCGCGGAACAGGTCGCCCGTGGAGATGTGCGGGATCGACAGCTTCTCGGCAAGGCGCGTGGCCTGCGTACCCTTACCGGCACCCGGCGGCCCGACGAGGACGATTCGCATCAGCGGAGGAACCCTTCGTAATTGCGCTGCTGGAGCTGGCTCTCGATCTGCTTCACCGTCTCGAGACCGACACCCACGATGATCAGGATGCTGGTACCGCCGAACGGGAAGTTCTGGTTTGCCCCGAAACCAACCAACGCCATTGTCGGAACGAGAGCGATCAGACCCAGATACAGCGAACCCGGCCAGGTGATCCGGTTGAGTACGTAACTCAGATACTCAGCGGTCGGTCGGCCAGCCCGGATGCCCGGGATGAAGCCACCATACTTCTTCATGTTGTCGGCGACTTCTTCGGGGTTGAAGGAGATCGCCACGTAGAAGAACGCGAAGAAAACAATGAGCAAGAAGTACAGAGTGATGTAAATCGGGTGATCGCCACGGACCAGGTGGGCCTCGATCCAGGTCTTCCAGCTCGAGTTTCCGCTGGAGAACTGTGCGATCAGTGCCGGGATGTAGAGCAGCGACGAGGCGAAGATGACGGGAATCACACCCGCCTGGTTCACCTTGAGCGGGATGTACGTGGACGTACCGCCGTAGGCCCGGCGGCCGATCATGCGCTTGGCGTACTGGACGGGGATCCGGCGCTGCGCCTGCTCGACGAAGACCACCAGGCCGACCATGAACAGGCCGACGAGGACGACCGTGCCGAACTCGATCCAGCCGTCGGCCAGGGTGCCCTGCTGCTTGATGGCCCACAGGGCGGACGGGAAGGTGGCGGCGATCGAGATGAACATCAGGATCGACATGCCGTTGCCGATGCCGCGGTCGGTGATGAGCTCGCCGAGCCACATCACGACGGCCGTACCGGCGGTCATCACGATGACCATGGTGATGGTGACGAAGATCGACTGGTCGGGGACGATCTGGTTGGCCACCGGGCAGCCGGAGAAGAGGGCGCCGCTGCGGGCGGTGGCGACGAGGCCGGTGCCCTGGAGGATGGCGAGCGCCACGGTCAGGTAGCGGGTGTACTGCGTGATCTTCGCCGTACCGGCCTGGCCCTCCTTCTTGAGGGCTTCGAGGCGCGGGATCACCACCGTCAGCAGTTGCAGAATGATGCTCGCGGTGATGTACGGCATGATGCCGAGCGCGAAGATCGTGATCTGGAGCAGGGCGCCGCCGCTGAACATGTTGACCAGACCGAACAGACCCTGGTTGCCCTTGGCCACGTCGATACAGGTCTGGACGTTCTGGTAGTCGACGCCCGGAATCGGGATGTGCGTGCCGAGCCGGTACACCACGATGATGCCGAGCGTGAAGAGCAGCTTCTTGCGCAGGTCGGGCGTCTTGAACGCCCGGGCGAACGCGGTGAGCACGGTGCCTCCTGCGACCCCCGCGCATCTGCGTCAAGGGTGACGGTCTTGAGGTTCCAATAGAACAACGACATGGGTAACGGTCAACTGCCGCTCAAAGTGCCCGAGGTGCGGCAGCTGTGAAAGTTGGCAGTGCAGGCCACCTTACCCGCGGGACTGCCCCCCTTGGAACGACCAACCGGGGATACCCCAATTGTGGGGTATCCCCGGTCGGGATCGCTCAAGTCATCGAGACGCCTGTTGCGTTCAGACGAGCTCGGTGACGGTACCGCCGGCGGCGGTGATCTTCTCCTTGGCGGAGCCGGAGACGGCGTCGACCGTCACCTGCAGCGCCACGGAGATCTCGCCCTGGCCGAGGACCTTGACGAGGCTGTTCTTGCGAACGGCACCCTTGGCCACGAGGCCCTCGACGGTGACCTCGCCACCCTCGGGGTAGAGCGCGGCCAGCTTGTCGAGGTTCACGACCTGGTACTCGGTCTTGAACGGGTTCTTGAAGCCCTTCAGCTTCGGGAGGCGCATGTGCAGCGGCATCTGGCCACCCTCGAAGCGCTCCGGAACCTGGTAGCGGGCCTTGGTGCCCTTGGTACCACGACCGGCCGTCTTACCCTTCGACGCCTCACCACGACCGACACGGGTCTTGGCGGTCTTGGCGCCCGGGGCGGGACGGAGGTTGTGGATCTTCAGCGGGTTCTGCTCCGCCATGATCAGTCGACCTCCTCGACCGTCACGAGGTGGCGGACGGTGTGCACCATGCCGCGGAACTCGGGGCGGTCCTCCTTGACGACCTGCGTGTTGATGCCCTTGAGACCAAGGGAGCGCAGGGTGTCACGGTGGTTCTGCTTGCTGCCGATGTAGGACTTGACCTGCGTGATCTTGAGCTGCGCCATGATTACGCACCCGCCCCGGCACGCGCACGGAGAAGAGCCGCGGGGGCGACGTCCTCGAGCGGCAGACCACGGCGGGCCGCGATCTCCTCGGGACGCTGCAGGCCCTTCAGGGCCTCCACGGTCGCGTGCACGATGTTGATCGCGTTGTCGGAGCCGAGCGACTTCGACAGCACGTCGTGGATACCGGCGCACTCCAGCACGGCACGCACGGGACCACCGGCGATAACACCGGTACCCGGCGAAGCCGGCTTGAGGAGAACCACACCGGCGGCCTTCTCACCCTGGATGGGGTGAGGGATGGTGCCCTGGATCCGGGGGACCTTGAAGAAGTGCTTCTTGGCCTCCTCAACGCCCTTGGCGATGGCGGCCGGCACCTCCTTGGCCTTGCCGTATCCGACACCCACGGTGCCGTCACCGTCGCCCACCACGACCAGCGCGGTGAAGCTGAAGCGACGACCACCCTTCACAACCTTGGCGACGCGGTTGATCGCGACAACGCGCTCAACGTACGCGGTCTTCTCGGCGGCAGCTGCGCCGCCGTCACGGCCCTTCCGGTCCCGCCGCTCGCCGCCACCGGCACCGCCACCGCGGCGCTGGGGTCCAGCCATTGGATTTACCTCTCTCTTTTCCGCTAGCTACGAACGGCTCAGAACTTCAAGCCGGCTTCGCGGGCGGCGTCCGCCAGGGCGGCGATGCGCCCGGCGTACTGGTTGCCACCACGGTCGAACACGACGGCCTCGACACCGGCGGCCTTGGCACGCTCGGCGACCAGGGCGCCGACCTGCTTGGCCTGCGCGGACTTGTCGCCCTCGCCACCGCGGACCGAGGTGTCCAGGGTGGACGCCGACGCCAGGGTGTGACCCTTGATGTCGTCGATCACCTGGGCCACGATGTGGCGGTTCGAGCGGGTAACGACCAGACGGGGACGCTCCGCCGTACCGGAGATCCGCTTGCGGATCCGGATGTGACGGCGCTTGATCGCGGCGCGCTTGTAGGCGTCGCCCTTCAGGATCTTCTGCCCGTATGCCATGGCTTACTTACCCGCCTTTCCGACCTTGCGGCGGATGACTTCGCCCTCGTACTTGACGCCCTTGGCCTTGTACGGGTCGGGCTTGCGCAGCTTGCGGATGTTGGCCGCGACCTCGCCGACCTTCTGCTTGTCGATGCCCTCGACCGAGAACCGGGTGGGGTTCTCGACCTTGAAGGAGATGCCCTCGGGGGCCTCGACCAGAATCGGGTGGCTGTAACCGAGCGCGAACTCGAGGTTCGAGCCCTTGGCGGTCACGCGGTAACCGACACCGCTGATCTCGAGCTTCTTCACGTAACCCTGGGTCACGCCGGTGATCATGTTCGCCACCAGCGTGCGGGACAGGCCGTGCAGGGCCTTGTTCTGACGCTCGTCGTTCGGGCGGGTCACCTGCAGGGTGCCGTCCTCGCCCTTGACGACCTCGATCGGCGCCGAGACGGTGTGGGTCAGCTCGCCCTTGGGGCCCTTGACCTTGACCGTACGGCCGTCGATGGTGACGTCCACGCCGGCGGGAACCGCGATGGGGAGCTTGCCGATGCGCGACATAGCTGTTTCCTCCGTTCCCTTCCGTTACCAGACGTAGGCGAGAACTTCTCCGCCTACGCCCTTCTTGCCGGCCTGCTTGTCGGTGAGGAGCCCGTGGGACGTGGAGATGATCGCCACGCCGAGGCCGCCGAGCACCTTCGGCAGGTTGGTGGACTTCGCGTACACCCGGAGACCGGGCTTGGAGATCCGCTTGATGCCCGCGATGGAGCGCTCACGGTTGGGGCCGAACTTCAGCTCCAGGACGAGGTTCTTGCCGACCTCGGCGTCCTCGACGCGCCAGCCCGTGATGAAGCCCTCCTGCTGGAGGATCTCCGCGATGTGCGACTTGATCTTCGAGTGCGGCATCGCCACGGTGTCGTGGTACGCCGAGTTCGCGTTCCGCAGACGCGTAAGCATGTCTGCGATCGGATCAGTCATGGTCATGAATTGGCCTTCGGCCTCTCTCGCCGGGGTTTCCTGGTGCGCCATCCCTCTCCCCGATCCGAGACGGGACGGGTGCGGCGCGGTGGACCTACGGCGTAGTAAGTCGTAAGGGCGGCGGCAGACGCCCAACCCCACAAGCCTACGGCATGTGAGTTGGGCGTCTGGCCGCCCCAGTTGCTTACCGAGAGCTTCAGCAATCCCTGATTACGGGGATTACCAGGAGCTCTTGGTCACGCCCGGCAGCTCGCCACGGTGAGCCATCTCACGAAGGCACACGCGGCACAGGCCGAACTTGCGGTACACGGAGTGCGGACGGCCGCAGCGCTGGCAGCGGGTGTAGCCACGCACACCGAACTTGGGCTTGCGAGCAGCCTTGGCAATCAGAGCCTTCTTCGCCATCTCGCTCACGCCTCCTTGAACGGGAAGCCGAGGTGACGAAGGAGCGCGCGGCCCTCAGCGTCGTTGGTCGCCGTGGTGACCACGGTGATGTCCATACCCCGGGTACGGTCGATCTTGTCCTGGTCGATCTCGTGGAACATGACCTGCTCCGTGAGACCGAAGGTGTAGTTGCCACGGCCGTCGAACTGCTTGGGGGACAGACCACGGAAGTCGCGGATGCGCGGGAGCGCGAGCGACAGGGTGCGGTCCAGGAACTCCCACATGCGGTCGCCACGGAGCGTGACGTGGGCACCGATCGGCTGACCCTCACGCAGCTTGAACTGCGCGATGGACTTGCGGGCCTTGGTGACGGCCGGCTTCTGACCGGTGATCGTGGTGAGGTCGCGGATGGCGCCCTCGATCAGCTTGGAGTCGCGGGCGGCGTCGCCCACACCCATGTTGACCACGATCTTGACGAGGCCCGGAACCTGCATGACGTTCTCGTACTTGAACTCGTCACGCAGCTTGCCGACGATTTCCTCGCGGTACTTCGTCTTCAGGCGCGGAGTGGTGGTGGTCGTCATCAGATGTCCTCACCCGTCCGCTTGGCAACGCGGATCTTGTTGCCCTCTTCGTCGAAGCGGTAGCCGACGCGGGTCACGACCTTCTTGCCGTCCTTCTCAACGACCAGCTGGACGTTGGAGACGTGGATCGGCGCCTCGGTCGTGACGATGCCACCGGCCTGCGAACCGCGAGCCGTGGGACCGGCCTTGGTGTGCTTCTTGACCCGGTTGACACCCTCGACCAGGACGCGCTCCTCGCGCGGGTAAGCGGCAATGACCTTGCCCTGCTTGCCCTTGTCCTTGCCGGTGATGACCTGAACCAGGTCGCCCTTCTTGATCTTCATGCTTACAGCACCTCCGGCGCGAGCGAGATGATCTTCATGAACTTCTTCTCGCGCAGCTCACGGCCCACGGGGCCGAAGATACGGGTGCCGCGAGGGTCGCCGTCGTTCTTCAGAATGACGGCGGCGTTCTCGTCGAAGCGGATGTACGAGCCGTCCGGACGGCGGCGCTCCTTGACGGTGCGAACGATGACCGCCTTGACGACGTCACCCTTCTTCACGTTGCCACCGGGGATCGCGTCCTTGACGGTGGCGACGATGACGTCACCGATACCCGCGTAGCGGCGACCGGAGCCACCGAGCACACGGATGCAAAGGATTTCCTTCGCACCAGTGTTGTCGGCGACGCGCAGTCGCGACTCCTGCTGGATCACGTCTATCTCCTGTGTGTCTGCCGGTTCCCCGATACGGGGTTGTCTGAGCAACCCCGTATCGGAGCCTGGCGGAACTGTCCTGCGGGGTTTGCCCCGCAGGCGTACTTATTGGAATTCCCTTGCGGGAATTACCTACTTGGCCTTCTCGAGGATCTCGACGACGCGCCAGCGCTTCGTCGCGGACAGCGGCCGGGTCTCCATCAGGAGGACGCGGTCGCCGACACCCGCGGCGTTCTGCTCGTCGTGCGCCTTGAGCTTGTTCGTACGGCGGATGACCTTGCCGTACAGCGCGTGCTTCACGCGGTCCTCGACGGCGACGACGACGGTCTTGTCCATCTTGTCGCTGACGACGAGACCCTCACGGGTCTTGCGGAAACCGCGCGCCTCTGCGTTCTCAGTCACGTTCTTCTCGCTCATCAGGCGTTCTCCACCGTTTCGATGCCCAGCTCACGCTCGCGCATCAGGGTGTAGATCCGCGCGATGTCCTTGCGGACCGCCTTCAGACGGCCGTGGTTCTCGAGCTGGCCCGTCGCCGCCTGGAAGCGGAGGTTGAACAGCTCTTCCTTGGCCTCGCGGAGCTTCGCCAGAAGCTCCTCGTTGCCCAGCTCGCGCAGCTCGGACGCCTTGGTACCGGCCGACATCACGCTTCACCTGCCTCGCGCTTGACGATCCGGCACTTCATCGGCAGCTTGTGGGCCGCACGGGTCAGCGCCTCACGGGCGATCTTCTCGTTGGGGTACGACAGCTCGAACATCACGCGTCCGGGCTTGACGTTGGCGACCCACCACTCCGGGGAACCCTTACCGGAACCCATGCGGGTCTCGGCGGGCTTCTTCGTCAGCGGGCGGTCCGGGTAGATGTTGATCCAGACCTTGCCGCCACGCTTGATGTGACGGGTCATGGCGATACGAGCCGCCTCGATCTGGCGGTTCGTCACGTACGCCGGGGTCAGCGCCTGGATGCCGTACTCGCCGAACGCAACCTGCGTCCCACCCTTGGACATACCGTTGCGCTTCGGGTGGTGCTGCTTGCGGTGCTTGACCCTACGGGGGATCAGCATGTCGGTCAGGCCTCCGTTCCGGTGCTCTCAGCCGGAGCGGCAGCCGCGGGAGCCTCGGCCTTGGGGGCCTCGGCGCCGGCAGCCTGCTGCGGCTTGCGACCGCGCCGCTCGCCACCGCGGCCACCACGGGCCGGGCGGTCGGAGCCGCCACCGCGAGCCGGGCGGTTGCCCGCACGGGCGGCAGCGTTCTCGGCGCGGACCTCGGCGATGTTCTTGACGTCGCCCTTGTAGATCCAGACCTTCACACCGATGCGGCCGAAGGTCGTCTTGGCCTCGAAGAAGCCGTAGTCCACGTTCGCGCGGAGCGTGTGCAGGGGCACACGGCCCTCGCGGTAGAACTCCGAGCGGGACATCTCGGCGCCGCCGAGGCGGCCACCGCACTGGATCTTGATGCCCTTGGCGCCCGCCTTCATCGCCGACTGCATGCTCTTGCGCATGGCGCGGCGGAAGGAGACGCGGGAGGACAGCTGCTCGGCGACGGCCTGGGCCACCAGCTGAGCGTCCGTCTCCGGGTTCTTGACCTCGAGGATGTTCAGCTGGACCTGCTTGCCGGTCAGCTTCTCCAGGTCACCGCGGATGCGGTCGGCCTCGGCGCCGCGGCGGCCGATGACGATGCCCGGGCGAGCGGTGTGGATGTCCACGCGGACACGGTCACGGGTGCGCTCGATCTCAACCTTCGAGATACCGGCGCGCTCCATGCCGGACGTCATCATCCGACGGATGGCGACGTCTTCCTTGACGTAGTCCTTGTACAGCTTGTCGGCGTACCACCGGGACTTGAAGTCCGTGGTGACACCGAGCCGGAACCCGTGCGGGTTTACCTTCTGGCCCATTACCGGGTTCCTTCCTTGCTGCTGACGACCACGGTGATGTGGCTGGTCCGCTTGCGGATCCGGTAGGCACGGCCCTGGGCGCGCGGCCGGAACCGCTTCAGGGTCGGGCCCTCGTCGACGTACGCCTCGGAGATGTAGAGGCTGTCGGCGTCGGTGTGGTCGTAGTTGTGCGCGGCGTTGGCGATGGCGCTGTCGAGCACCTTGCCGACCGGCACGGAGGCTGCCTGCGGAGCGAATCGCAGAACAGCCTGGGCCTCCGTGGCGTCCATGCCACGGATGAGGTCCACCACGCGGCGGGCCTTCATGGGCGTGACGCGGATGTACCGCGCCTGGGCCCTGGCTTCCATGGTTGTCCCTTCAGTTACTTACGTGTCTGAATGCGATCCGCTGCTAGCGGCGCTTCGACTTCCGGTCGTCCTTGACGTGGCCCCGGAAGGTGCGCGTCGGCGAGAACTCGCCGAGCTTGTGGCCGACCATCGACTCGGTGACGAACACCGGGATGTGGGTCTTGCCGTTGTGCACCGCGAGCGTGTGGCCGAGCATGGCCGGCACGATCATGGAGCGACGGGACCAGGTCTTGATGACGTTCTTGGTGCCGGCTTCGTTCTGGGCGTCCACCTTCTTCATCAGGTGGTCGTCGACGAAGGGCCCCTTCTTCAAGCTACGAGGCATCTCAACCCGTCCTTAGCGCTTCTTGTTCGTCTTGCGGCGGCGGACGATGTACTTGTTGCTCGCCTTCTTGGGAGAACGCGTACGACCTTCCTTCTGGCCCCACGGGGACACCGGGTGGCGGCCACCGGAGGTACGGCCCTCACCACCACCGTGCGGGTGGTCGACCGGGTTCATGACCACACCACGCACGGTCGGGCGAACGCCCAGCCAGCGCTTACGGCCGGCCTTGCCCCAGTTGATGTTCGACTGCTCGGCGTTGCCGACCTCGCCGACGGTGGCGCGGCAGCGCACGTCGACCAGGCGGATCTCTCCGGACGGCATGCGCAGGTGGGCCATCGAGCCCTCCTTCGCGAGCAGCTGCACGGAGGCACCGGCGGAGCGGGCGAACTTGGCACCGCCACCGGGACGGAGCTCGATCGCGTGGATCGTGGTACCGACCGGGATGTTGCGGAGGGCCAGGTTGTTGCCCGGCTTGATGTCGGCCCCGGGACCGTTCTCGACGCGGTCACCCTGCTGCAGGTTGCGCGGGGCGAGGATGTAGCGCTTCTCGCCGTCGGCGTAGTGCAGCAGCGCGATACGCGCGGTGCGGTTGGGGTCGTACTCGATGTGCGCGACCTTCGCCGGCACGCCGTCCTTGTCGTGACGACGGAAGTCGATCACACGGTAGGCGCGCTTGTGGCCACCGCCCTGGTGGCGGACGGTCACACGACCGGAGTTGTTACGGCCACCCTTGCTGTGCAGGGGGCGGACCAACGACTTCTCCGGCGTGGACCGCGTGACCTCGACGAAGTCGGCGACGCTGGAACCACGACGGCCCGGCGTAGTCGGCTTGTACTTGCGGATTCCCATTTCTCAGTCCTCGTCCGATATCGGACGATCCGACCCGCTTACGCGGTCGGACCGCCGAAGATGTCGATACGGTCGCCCTCGGCGAGGGTCACGATCGCGCGCTTGGTGGCGGCACGCTGGCCGAAGCCCGTGCGGGTCCGCTTGCGCTTGCCCTGGCGGTTGATCGTGTTGACCCCGGTGACCTTGACCTGGAAGACCGCCTGCACGGCCTCCTTGATCTGGGTCTTGTTGGAGCCCGGCGCGACGACGAACGTGTACTTGTTCTCGTCGAGCAGCGCGTAGCTCTTCTCGGAGACGACCGGCTTGATCAGGACGTCACGGGGGTCCGTATACGACTTGCTCAGCGGCGTCTCGACGGTGTTCTTGCCCTCGGTGGCGTGGCGACGCGCCTTGGCGACGCGCGCGGCCTTGGCGGCCTTGGCGGCCTTCGAGGCAATGGCGGGGTGACGGATAGCCATCAGGCCTCGCTCCCTTCGGTGTCATTGGCCTTCGGGCCCGACACGAAGGACTCGAAAGCGGCCTTGGTGAAGACCACGTCGTCCGAGACGAGAACGTCGTACGTGTTCAGCTGGCCCGGCTCCAGGATGTGGACCTGGGGCAGGTTGCGGGCGGACAGCCACGCGGCCTCGTCGGCGCGGTCGACGACCAGGAGCAGGTTCTTGCGCTCCGAGATCTTGCCGAACAGCGTCTTGGCGGACTTCGTCGACGGGGTCTCGCCCTCGACGACGCCGGAGACGACGTGGATGCGGTTGTGGCGGGCCCGGTCGGTGAGGGCGTGACGCAGCGCGGCAGCCTTCATCTTCTTCGGGGTCCGCTGCGAGTAGTCGCGCGGCACGGGACCGTGCACGACGCCACCACCGGCGAACTGCGGCGCGCGGGTCGAACCCTGACGGGCGCGACCGGTGCCCTTCTGGCGGTACGGCTTCTTGCCACCGCCGCGGACCTCGCCACGGGTCTTGGTCTTGTGCGTGCCCTGACGGGCGGCGGCCAGCTGCGCGACGACGACCTGGTGGATCAGCGGGATGCTGACCTTCTCAACGCCGAAGATCTCCGCGGGGAGCTCGACGGAACCGGCCTTGTCGCCCGCCGGCGAAAGGATGTCAACAGTGCTCATCGGTTACCTCAGGCCCCCTTGGCCGCGGTGCGGACCAGGACGAGGCCGCCGTTCGGACCGGGAACCGCGCCCTTGATGAGCAGCAGACCCTTCTCCGCGTCAACGGCGTGGACGGTCAGGTTCTGGGTGGTGACCCGCTCGTTGCCCATGCGACCCGCCATGCGGAGGCCCTTGAACACACGGCCCGGGGTGGCGCAGCCACCGATGGAACCGGGAGAGCGGTGCTTGCGCTGGGTGCCGTGCCCGGCGCCGAGGCCACGGAAGTTGTGGCGCTTCATGACACCGGCGAAGCCCTTGCCCTTGCTCTTGCCGGTCACGTCGACCTTGACGCCGGCCTCGAACACCTCGGCGGTGATCTCCTGGCCGAGCGTGTACTCGGAGGCGTCCGCGGTGCGGATCTCGACGAGGTGACGACGGGGGGTGACGTCGGCCTTGGCGAAGTGACCCTTGAGGGGCTTGTTCACCTTGCGCGGGTCGATCTCGCCGAAGGCGATCTGGACGGACTCGTAGCCGTCGACGTCGTTCGTACGGACCTGGGTGACGACGTTGGGTCCGGCCTTGACGACGGTCACCGGGACGACACGGTTGTTCTCGTCCCAGACCTGCGTCATACCGAGCTTCTCGCCCAGGATGCCCTTGATCTGCTTAGCCATCTCTCAGATCACCGGCCTCAGAGCTTGATCTCGATGTCGACACCGGCCGGGAGGTCGAGTCGCATCAGAGAGTCAACGGTCTTGGGGGTCGGGTCGAGGATGTCGATCAGGCGCTTGTGCGTGCGCATCTCGAAGTGCTCGCGCGAGTCCTTGTACTTGTGCGGCGACTTGATGACGCAGTACACGTTCTTCTCAGTGGGCAGCGGCACCGGGCCCGCGACCGACGCACCAGTGCGGGTCACCGTCTCGACGATCTTCTTCGCCGAGGAGTCGATGACCTCGTGGTCGTAGGCCTTGAGCCGGATGCGGATCTTCTGTCCCGCCATGGCTACTTCGTAGTCCTGTCTCTCTACAGCTCTGGAACCCGGTGTTCCAGTCCTCTTCTCCGACCCACGCGGTCGGGCGTGTCGCACTCCCGCTGACACAGATGTCCCTTGCTCGAACATCCCTGCGGGATTGACACGGCCCTGCCGGAACCGTGAACCGGGGGCGAGAGGCCCACCGGGCGCCTGGCCGGTGCCGCGCCCACGCTTCCCGGAAGATTCCCGTACGTCCGCCCCTGATCAGGGACGACGAGTACTGTGGGACTCGCTTCCGGTCCTCCCGGCGGGAGGCGCGCAGCATCAACACTCGACCGAGCAACTCGGACAGTCTGCCATATGGGGCAGCGGGGGCGCCAATCGGGCCGAAGAGATTACCCGGGTGGTGAGCCCGGTCAAACACGGGGCGGTGCCGAGGGCGCGGGTGCGGGGGCGGGGCGGCGTGGGGTGGTGGTGTTCTCCGTGTCGACGCGGGGAAGTCGCCGGTCGAGGGCGCGGGGGAGCCACCAGGCGGCGTGGCCCAGCAGGGACATGGCCGCGGGGACCAGCACCATGCGCACGACGGTGGCGTCGAGCACGATCGCGGTCGCCAGGCCCAGGCCCATCATCTTGACGAGTGGCGACGGGTTGGCGACGAAGCTGAGGAAGACCACCGTCATGATCAGCGCGGCGGAGGTGATCACACGGCCGGTGACCGCCATGCCGCGCGCCACCGACTCGGCGGGGTCGCCCGTGGCGTCGTACTCCTCCCGTACTCGGGACAGCAGGAACACCTCGTAGTCCATGGACAGGCCGAAGAGGACCGCGAAGAAGATCGTCGGCAGGGGTGAGGCGATCGGCAGGGTCTCGTCGAGGTTGAACAGGCCCCCCAGCCAGCCCCACTGGAAGACGGCCACCACGACGCCGTACGCGCCGCCGATGGACAGCAGGTTCATCACGGCCGCCTTCAGCGGCACCGCGACGGAGCGGAACACCAGCATCAGCAGCAGGCACGACACCAGGATGATCGCGGCGATGAACAGCGGCAGGGTGTCGGTGAGCTGGCTGGTGAGGTCGTCGGTCATGGCGGTGAGGCCGGACACGGCGACGTTGTCGGGGACCGCGTCGCGGACGCGTTCGAGGGTGGCGGAGGTCGCGGCGTCCGCAGGGGCCGTGGTGGGGAGGGCGGGCAGGACGACGGTGTCCCCCGCCGCGGAGATCCGGGGCTCGCCGACCGACGCGATGCCGGGGTCGGCGGCGAGGCTCCGGGACAGCTCGGGGATGCCTTCGGCGTCCACGCCGGGGGCGCGCAGGTCGGCGACGATCAGCAGCGGGGCGTTGAAACCGGGCCCGAAGCCCTCGGCCAGCAGGTCGTAGGCGCGGCGGTGCGTGGTGGTGGTCGCGTCGTCGCCCGCGTCGGGGAATCCGGTCTCCATGCGCAGCGCGGGGGCGGCCAGGGCGAGCAGCACCGCGGACGCGGCGATCAGGTGGCGCCACGGCCGGGCGGAGACGCGGTGCGCGAACCGCCACCACGCCGTGTTCTCGGGGTTCTTCGTGCGACGGGTCCGGGAGACCCTGCGGCGCCTGTGGTGGATGCGGTCGCCCAGCAGGGACAGCAGCGCGGGCAGCAGCGTCAGGGCGGTCGCGACGGCGAACAGCACGACCAGCGAGGTGCTCAGGCCGATCGAGGTCAGAAAGCCCAGGCCGGTCAGTGCCAGCGCGGCCATCGCCACGACGACGGTGCTGCCGGCGAACAGGACGGCCGCGCCGGACGACGCCATGGCGTTCGACAGCGCGGTGGCGGCGTCCTGTCCGGCCGTACGGTTCTCCCGGCAGCGGGCGACGATGAACAGGGCGTAGTCGATGCCGACGCCGAGGCCGATCATCGCGCCGATCGTGGGGGCGGCGGTGGAGACGTCCATGGCGTGGGCCAGCAGCGTGATGCTGCCCAGGCCGGCGGCGACGGCGACCAGCGCGAGCGCGATCGGGACCAGCGCGGCGACGATCGTGCCGAACGCGACCACGAGGACGACCAGCGCGGCCAGCAGGCCCGCCGCCTCGGCGCCCGAGGTCGGTGACTCGGCGTTGATGAAGACGGTGTCGCCGCCGAGTTCGGCGACGAGACCGGCGTCGCGCGCGGGCTCGATCGCGCCGTCCAGGGCGTCGATCTGCTCGGGGTTCACGTCCATCGGCGGTAGGTCGAAGGCGACTTGGGCGAAGCCGATCCGCCCGTCCGGCGAGACCGTGCCCGCGTGGAAGGGGTCGGTGACCGTGGCGACGTGCTCTACGTCGGCGATCCGGGCCACCGACGCCTCGACGGCGGGCCGGTGGCGCTCTATCCGGTCCCCCTCCGGGGCCGCGAAAACGACCATGGCGGTGCCGCCGGACGCTTCGGGGAAGCGCTCCTCCAGGAGTTCCATCGCCTCCTCGCTCTGACTGCCGGGGGCGACGAGATCGTCGGCGAACGCGCCGCCGGCCAACCCGGCGAGCGGCAGTACGAGGGCCAGGGCGGCCACCCAGGCGGCGATGGTCACCCACGGTCGGCGGGCGCTCGCATCGCCGATACGGCGTGTGAGTCGCTTCATGGCTGAGACTCCTGTGGGACGGGTGCCGACCGGCGACGCGGCCGGCCCGGCGCGGGTGGGCGCCGATCGGCTGCGCTTGTCGGCGCCCGTCGGCAAGAGGCTTGAGCGGTTCCATCGTGGGCACCGGGACCGGCGCGGTCTCCCGCCGCCCGGCGGGTTCGGACCTCCCCCGTGCGACGGGAGGAACAGGGCCTTCTCTCCGCCCGGGGGCGGAGAGAGGCATCCGTCCACAGGCGGGTGACGGTGCCCGCGAGCCGGACTTACGATGACGTGCCCGGTGCGTCCCGACGGCCCGCGCCCGGGCACCGGACGCCTCTGGGGGAGCGACGATGAACCGCACGGTGCCGCATGCCGAGCCCCCGGGCCGCCGTGTGCCGGGCCGGTTCCGCGGCCCGTTCACCCGTTGGCCGCGCACCGCGGACGCCGTCCTCGCGGCCACGCTGTTCCTGGCGGCGTTGGTGCTGGAGGACGCGCCCGGGGACGCGATGGCCGTCCGCCCGCTCACCCGCGTCCTCTCCCCCGCCCTGCTGCTCTTCGTGGTGGCGGGCACGGCGCTCTACCGGCGTCGGCGCAGGCCCGTCGCGGTCCTGTGGGTGACGCTCGCCGCCTGGGCCCCGACGCTGGGCAGCAGTTACTCCACGATGGGCGGGATCGTGATCGTCGCGCTGTACAGCGTCGGGCGGCACACCGACGACACCCGGTGGAGTCCCCTCGGCGTCGCCGCCGCCGTCGCCGCGGTCGCCGTCGACGGCCTGCTGCACTCCTACCCGTGGGGGGACATCGGCTTCGGCGCCGTCGTCATGTCCGGGGCCTGGTACCTCGGCCGACGGCTGCGGCTGCGCGCGGAACGTGCCGCCCGGCGGCGGCAGGAACAGGTCGCCGAGGCACGGCGGATCGTGACCGAGGAGCGCTCCCACATCGCCCGGGAACTGCACGATGTGGTGGCTCACCGGGTGAGCATGATGACCGTGCAGGCCGGTGCGGCCCGGATGGTGGCCGCCGAGGACCCGCGGGGCGCCCTGGAAGCGATGGCGGCGGTGGAGGAGGCGGGACGCCAGGCACTGGACGAGCTGCGGCACCTGCTGGGAGTGCTGCGGCCGGAGGCGGAGGGCGAGGGTCTGGGCCCCCAGCCGGGCCTGGCCGATCTGCCCCGGCTCGTGGCCGAGGTCCGCGAGGCGGGTCTGGAGGTCACGGTCACGGGCGGCGTCCGGGCGCCGCTGCCGGCCCGGGTGGATCTCTCGGCGTACCGCATCGTCCAGGAGGCGCTGACCAACGTGCTCAAGCACAGCGGACCGGGCACCCGCACCGAGGTGCGCCTGCGCAGCGAGGGTGACGGCCTCACCATCGAGGTCGTCGACGACGGCCGCGGCGCCGCGGTCCGGTCGATGCCGGCCGCCCACGAGGGCCTGCCCGGCCATGGCATCGTCGGTATGCGGGAGAGAGCCGTCCTGCTCGGCGGCGGCCTCGACGCCGGGCCCCGTCCCGGCGGCGGATTCCGGCTCACCGCTCGGCTGCCCATCACCGGGGAGCCCGTCACGGGGAAGCCCGTCACGGGAGAACTCGAGGGAGAGCCCCGGTGAGCATCCGTGTCGTCGTGGCCGACGACCAGGCGCTGGTACGGCGGGGCTTCGCGATGATCCTCCGGGTCCATCCGGACATCGAGGTGGTGGCCGAGGCGGGCACCGGCGTGGAGGCGGTCGACGCGGCACGCCGGCACCGCCCGGACGTGATCCTCATGGACATCCGCATGCCCGAGATGGACGGCCTCGAAGCGACGTCGCGCATCCTTCAGGAGGCCGACTGGGGCCCCCGAGTGCTGATCCTCACCACATTCGACCCGGACGAGTACGTCTACAAGGCGCTGCGCTCCGGCGCCAGCGCGTTCGTCCTGAAGGACATTCCGCCCGAGCAACTGGCCACCGCCGTACGCACCGTGGCCGAGGGCGGGACGCTGCTGGCCCCGTCGATCACCCGGCGCTTCATTGACCGCTTCGCCCCGCGCCGGGTCGCGGGCACCGCGGTCGCGGCCCGGCTGGAACGGCTCACGGGCCGCGAACGCGAGATCATGACCGCCGTCGCCCGGGGCGCGAGCAACGCGGAGATCGCCGAGCAGCTCGTCATCGGCGCCGCCACGGTCAAGTCACATGTGTCGAGCATCCTCACCAAACTCGGGCTGCGCGACCGCATCCAGATCGTGATCTTCGCCTACGAGAGCGGCCTCGTCGAAGCGGGCGACCACGACGTCGGTCACTGACCCGGTACGCCACGAACTCGGCGACACAGCCACACCCCGCGTCAACGGACGGAGCACCTCACCCCGGCTCCGACGTCCGCTCCCGCGGCATCGCCCAGAACACCAGGCCCAGCAGCAGGACCAGCGCGGCAGGCACCAGCAGGACCACCGCCGGACGCACCGCCTCATGGAGCAGCCAGGCCCCCAGCAGGCCACCCGCGAACATCGCGGCGACCGAGGCGAAGCGGCGGCCCTCGTGGCGCAGGCCCGTGCCGATGCGGGGGTCGGCGACCGGGGACAGACCGCCGAGGAGCGCGGTCAGCGCGCGGGTGGACACGGTGGTGGGCACGTCCGGGACCGAGACCCGCAGGGTGGTGACGTTGCGTACGCCCATGGCCGCGGCCACCAGGGCGATGACGCCGAAGTGGTGACCGGTGACGGGTGCGCCCGGCTCGTGGGCGGCGATGCGCCACGCGAGCAGAGCGGCGAGCCCCAGCAGCAGCGCTTCGACGATCAGGCCGGGTACGAACCAGCGGCGGCCGTGGCGGTCCACGATCGACTCGAACCGGGAGCCCAGCACCACGCCGACCGCGAAGGCGGCGCACGAGATGCCGGCCGCGGCCGGGGACAGGCCCGCCGCTCCGGTGAGCGCGAAGGCGAGGAAGAGGAGGTTCCCGGTCTGTACGGCAGTGAACACCGGGCCCAGTACGAGAAAGCTGACGGCCTCGATCATGCCGGTCGTCAGCGTGAGCGCCACCATGACCGAGGTGAGCCCGAGGCCCGCTCTGGGCTTCATGCGGGGACCCGCCTCATACGGGGACCCCGAGCCGCGACTTCATACGGGGACCCTAAGCCGCGGCCGATCCGCCCGCCCGCCACCGCCCCCCGCCGCTACGCCGATCAGGTACGGCGCCCGCGCAGGTCCCCCACGTATCGCCGCCTGCCGCATCGAACACGCGGACGGGTATCTTCCGCCGCCCACCTGCATGGATCATGGTCGGCATGTCGATCACCTCCCGGCGCAGCCTGCTCGCCGTTTTCGCGGCCTCGGCCGCCTCCGTCCCGTTCAGCGGCCTGGCCGCCGCTCCTGCGCGCGCAGCCGCCGAATCGGTCCACACCGTCGAGCCGCTGGCCGCTCCCGCCGGCCTCACCTCGGCCCGCTCCTCGGTGACGCTGCCGCCGCTGAACGCCTCCTACTTCACGCAGGTCACCCTGAACACGCCGCTGACCGCGACCGTGCTGCCGGGCACCCCGGCCCGGACCGAGGTCACCTCGGGCGGTCGGCGCGTCGCGCTGCTGACCCACGGGGCCCGGACCGTCGTACTGCCCGGCCCGGAGCGGACGTTCACGGAGAACAAGAAGCCCTTCGTCGACGACTTCCAGCGCACCCGGCAGGACTCCTGGGGCAGTTCTCCCGGCGGCGGAAGCTGGTCCACCCTCGGGCCCGCCGACACGGACTACTCGGTGCAGCCGGGCACCGGCGTCATCGCCCTCACCACCGACTACGCCAGCCGTCACGCCAGCGTGCGGGACGCGGAGATCACGGACGTGGACGTCCGGTCCGTGGCCCGGTTCGACAAGGTGCCCACCGGCCAGGCCTGCTCCTACGCCCTGTCCTTCGGCTACCAGGACACCCACAACAACTACCGGGCCCGGCTGTCCTTCCTCACCACCGGCGCCGTCGAACTGCGGGTCGAGAAGGAGGTCGACGACGCGGTCAGCCAGCTGACGTCCGCCGTCTCCCTAGCCACCGGTGTCCCCGCGGGCACCGACTGGACGATCCGGGTCCGCCGCGAGGGCACTCGCATCCGGGTCAAGGCCTGGCGCTCGGCCACCGCGGAACCGTCCGCCTGGACCGTCGACACCACCGACCCCGACGCCACCTTCGCCCAGGGACGCGTGGGCCTGCGCGCGCTCGCCAACGACGGCTGCAGCAACCTGCCGGTCAGGCTGCTCGTCAGCCACTTCGAGGTGAGCGCCGCGAACTGGGCGACGCCGCCGACCGTCACCCACGGCGACTGGGTACGCGTACTGCCGGAGCCCTTCGACGGCACCTGGACGCCCGAGCTCGAAAAGATCATCCGCGGCTGGGCCGGCTCCACCGCGCCCGATGTCCTGGCCCACGCGGCGATGTTCCTCGCCGGCGCCCCCGCGGTCGTCGCCGGCTCCGGACCGGCCAAGGACAAGCAGGTCCTGGGCGAGTCCGGGTACGGCTACCTGGACCCGCAGGGCAACCGCTACGAGGGCGCCGACTTCCACGAGTACATGAACGTCGGCTGGACCTTCCCCGACGGCGCCTATACGGGCCCGTCCAGCAAGCAGGTCGGCAACCTGGACTGCTCGGGCTACACGCGGATGGTGTACGGCTACCACATGGGCGTACCGATGGCCGCCGGCCAGGACACGTCCGGCACCCGGATACCGCGCAAGTCCCGCGACATGGCCGAGTACGCGCCCGGCGTACGCATCGCCCGCACCGACGGCACCAACCCGCCCGCGGCGCCCCTGCTCCAGCCCGGCGACCTGGTCCTCTTCAACGCCGACTCGGGCGACGACACCACGACGGTCACGGTCGACCATGTCGGCATCTACCTCGGCAAGGACACGGCCGGCAAGCGCCGCTTCCTCTCCAGCCGCAAGACAGTCAACGGCCCCACGATGTCCGACCTGGGCGGCGCGTCACTTCTGGACGGCACGGGCCTCTACGCCACCACGCTGCACACGGTCCACCGCCTCTGACCCTGCCGGACCATAAGAGACCACCCAGCTGATCTGTCCGGGCCATCGCCGACGCCGGGAGTCTCACCAGGGCGGCGACGGCGCTCGGGCTCGCACAGCCTGCGTTGAGCGCACAGCTCAAGCGCATCGAACGGGCCTTGGGAGGCGCGTTGTTCGAGCGTGGCCGGCATGGAGTGCGGGCCACGGCGCTCGGCGAGCTGGTGCTGGAGCGGACCCGTGTCGTGCTGCCCGCGGTGACCGAACTGCAGCAGGAGGCGGCGCGGTTCGCCCGCACCCCGCGCGCCACGGCCTGCTTACGGCTGGGCGGCACCCACGGTCCGCTGCTCGGCGCGCTGGTGGACCGGCTGGACCCGGTGTTCGTCATGGTCCCCGAGGGGCATGCCCTCGCCGCCGCGCACGAGGTCGCGCTGGCCGAGCTGGCGGCGGAGGAGTGGGCGTGCGTACCCGGAGACGGGTGCTTCGGGAACTGCTTCACCGCCTCCTGCGCCCGCGCCGGTTACACACCGCGCCGGATGTACGAGACGGACACCTCGTCCGTCGTCCACCTTGTGCAGGTGGGACGGGCGGTGGGGTTGTGCCGGGCGACGTTCCCGACCACGCCGGGGATCGTCACCCGGCCGCTGCGCGGCACGCCGCTGACCTGGCGGCATCTGCTCGGCCGGCATGCGGTGGCGCAGTACACCGATAAGACGGACAACGCCGCCACCGCCGCCACCGTTCTCGCGCAGGCCCGCAGGGCGCACGCGGGCGTGGCGGCGCGCAGCGACAGCTACACCCAGTGGCTGGCGGCGCGGCGCGTGCCCTGACGTTGTTTCCCACAACGTCTTCCACACCGCCCTCCACACGTGCCTTCCCAACGCCTTCCATAACGCCGGGGAGAGGGTCAACCGACGTCTTATGTACGCCTGTTGTGCCTCCCTACGGTTTCGGCACTCCCCACCGAGCGAGACCGAGACCGAGGAGATCCCCATGCTCCAGCGACACACCCGAGCCAGAGCCGCGGGTGCCGCGGTGGCGGCGACGGCCGCCCTGCTCGTGGCCGGGCTCAGCGGCGCCACGAGCGCGCGTGCGGCCGCCTCCGACGTGCCCGCCTCCCCCACCGCCCCCACCGCCCCCTCGGCCGCCGAGACCCTCCGCACCGACGCCGCTTCCCCCGCCCTGCTCCGCGCCATGGAGCGCGACCTCGGCCTGGACCGGCGGCAGGCGGAGCGGCGCCTGGGTGCGCGGCGCCGACTCCGGCACCCTCACCGTGGCGACCACGGACGCCGCCGACGTACCCGCGATCGAGGCGCGAGGCGCCGACGCGACCGTCGTACGCCACTCCCTCGCCGACCTGGACGCCGCCAAGGCCCGCCTGGACCGGGCGGCGGCGCACGAGGACACCACCGACGCGCCGGTCTGGTACGTCGACGTCACCACGAACCGCGTCGTGGTGCAGGCCGTACGCCCGTCCGCCGCCCGCGCCCTGCTGGATGCGGCCGATGTCGACGCCTCCCTCGCCCGGGTCGAGAGGACCACCGAGAGGCCCCGCGCGCTGTACGACCTGCGCGGCGGCGAGGCGTACTACATCAACAACAGCGGGCGCTGCTCGATCGGCTTCCCGGTCACCCGGGGCGGCCGGCAGGGCTACGCCACGGCCGGACACTGCGGCCGGACCGGGGCGAGCACCAGCGGCTACAACCGCGTCACGCAGGGCACCTTCCAGGGCGCGATCTTCCCTGGCCGCGACATGGCGTGGGTGGCGACCAACTCGCAGTGGACGGCGACGCCGTACGTCCGGGGCGCCGGCGGCCAGAACGTCCAGGTCACCGGGTCGACGCGGGCGCCCGTCGGCGCATCCGTGTGCCGCTCCGGCTCGACCACCGGCTGGCACTGCGGCACCATCCAGCAGCACAACACCAGCGTCACCTACCCCGAGGGCACCATCACCGGCGTCACCCGCACCACGGTGTGCGCCGAGCCCGGCGACTCCGGCGGCTCGTACATCTCCGGCAGCCAGGCGCAGGGCGTCACCTCGGGCGGCTCGGGCAACTGCAGCAGCGGCGGTACGACGTTCCACTAGCCGATCAACCCGCTGCTCCAGAACTACGGCCTCACCCTGAAGACGACCATGGACCCCGGCGACCCGGGCGACCCCGGTGACCCGGGCGGCACCTGGGCGCCCGGCACCGTCTACCAGGCGGGCGACACGGTGACGTACGGCGGCGCCGGCTACCGCTGCCTCCAGAGCCACCAGGCCCAGCCGGGCTGGGAGCCGCCGAACGTACCGGCGCTGTGGCAGCGGGTGTGACCCACTGACACCCACGGGAGGTGGGACCGGGCCCGGGTGTGCGCCGACCGGCACCCCGGCCCGGTCGGGTCCTGCCCCGGTCAGCCGTGCTCACGGCTCGCATGGGCGCGGAACACCCGCTCCTCGTGCGGCCCGTAGGCGAGGTCGAAGACGACCAGAACCCCGGTACGGCGGTCCCGCCCCTCGGCTGCGTCCCTCAACTGGACGTCGACTCGCCGGTCCCGGAGCGTTCCAATGACCGCGGGGACCACCGCGACAGCGAGCACGGCGAGGGCGATGACGGCCTGGAGGGCCGTGTCGAAGGCACTGTTCATGGACCCAGCGTCGCCGGGGGCCGACCCGCACGGGAGTGGCAGGACCGACGGACGACATCGAATTCCTGCCAACAGCCGGTAGCTCACCGGGCCCGGTCACGTACGGGTGGCCACCCCGCAGGCGGCCACGTCGCGTGCCTCGTCGGTCAGCGGCCTGCTCCGGTCGTAGGGGTCCTCGGCGGGACCGGTGGGCACAGGTCCGAGAAGGTCGTCCGGGAAGGCCGGGTGCAGGTAGCCGTCGTGGGCGTCGCAGTCGGAGTTGGAGTAGTCCGCCGTGTAGCTCTCGGGCAGGAGTTTGCCCTTGGTGGCCGCCCACCGGCCCGGGTCGGCCATCGTCAGCGTCAGGTCGCGGCGGACGATCGTGCGCGCCACCTGGTCCCCGCCCCCGTGCGCGCGGACCAGCGGGTAGACGAACGTGTAGTCCGCGTGCACCTTCAGCTCGCCCGGCCGCGAGGCGGCGAAGGTCATGTGGCCGCGCACCTTGATCACGTCACCGGCCAGGCGCACCTCGTCCGGGTCGAAGCGGGTGAAGAGCCTGAGGGGATCGTTCTTCCGGGTCGGCTCGCGCAGCGCCCGGCGCAGCTCGGACAGCAGGGCCGACTGCTTGGGCTCCAGCAGGTCCAGTGCCCGTTCGGGCTGCTCGCCGCGCAGCACGGCCGGGTTCATGTTGCCGGCCACCAGGAACTCCTTGGTGTTCCGCAGCGCCAGCTCCACGTCCGCCTCGGTCAGCCCGGCGACGGCCTTCGCCTCCGGCAACTCGATGGCGTCGGCGCCGTCGGCCCAACGCTCGGCGGGCGAGCCGCGGAACGGATGCTCGCGGGTGGGCAGCGCGGCGTCGACCTGGCCGGGGGCGCTGGTGGGCAGCGCGGTCTCGGCGGGCAGCGGGGTCGGGGATGCGGCTGCTTCGGCTTCCCGCCCGGGTATCCGGTCCAGCACCAGCGAGGGCCGTACGGCGACCACGGCCAACGCCACGGCCAGAGTCACGCCGATGACGGACCCGATCTGGCGGCGACGGGTGCGGGTGCGGGTGCCGTTCATCTCCTGCCACGCCGGGCCCGTACGCCAACCCGGCGGGGTGCCGGGCGGCAGGCCCTGCACCTTCCGCTTCCGGCGCGGCCACCTTCCGCCGCCCTGGGCGCGCCGAGCCGCCTCGTCCTGCTCCCGCAGCCGCGCCGCCACCATCCGCGCCCGCGCCGACGGCTCCTTGGGCGCCGGTGCGCCACCGCCTTCGGCGGCCTCGCGCAGGAACGACTCCAGCTGCTCGTCGGATATGACAGAGGACGATTCACCGGACGGCTCGCCGTCGGGACGCTCGGGCGGCGGGACGGTACTCACGCTCTTGCACTCTCTGTTCGTCAGGTTGTGCTTGCTACGCGAAGCGGCCGTAGGCCGCCAGACGCTCACCGGCGCCGCCCTCCAGCCACTCCCCGGTGTCCGGCTCGAAGGGGACCGGTACCCCGCCCTCGGCCTCGGGGATGAAGGGCATGTCCACCGTGTCCCACACAAACGTCCGTAGGAAGGCGGCGAAGCCGCCGTCGAACCGGGCGGTGTCCGCTCCCCGACCCGGTCGGCCCGCAACGGTCCAGCGGTCCGGGTCGTCGCCGGCGGTCACCCAGTACAGTCCGTCGCCGCCCGTGGTGAACCCCCAGGGCAGCCAGCCGCCGGGCTCGGGGAAGAGCGGCACGCGAGGCGCCTGCCCGGTGAGCTCGGCACGGGTTCGGGCGCTCCGGCGCTCCTGGTCCAGGCGCGCGGCCAACTCGGTGTTGCTGTTCTCCACGCCGGGGACGCAGACGATCAGATACTCGTCGAAACTGCCCGGCCCGAACCAGTACACGTACTCCTTGTAGTCCGCCGGCAGCCGGGTTCCCACGGCAGCCTCGGCCCGGTCCCAGTCGACCTGGTAGCGCCGCGGGACGGTCAGGCCCGCGTCACGGGCGAGTTGCTCGATGCTCACGGCGTTCCTCCAGAGGTCGGCGGGAGTCCGTCGGGGGTGTTGTGGACGGTCCAGTGCTGGAGGCGGCCACTGCTGCCCAGCGCGTACAGCTCGACGGTGACGGGCACGGGGTTGCTGCCCTCGTACCGGGGGACGGAGGCGTAGAAGATCCGCTCCCCGGCGTCGAGTCTCGCGCGCACGGCCGACTCGTATCCTTCCATGACGTCGGAGTTGGCCGCGTTGTACATCTTCACCAGGTTGCGCCGGTTCCGGCCGTTGCCGCCCAGCTGGCGTCCGAGCAGATGCCCGCGGGCCCAGCCCCGCTGTCCGTCGAGGTGCTGCCACCCCGCCGGGTTGCTGCGGTCGGTACCGCGGCCCCGGGTGGTGTCGCCGCCCATGATGTCCGTGTCCTTGCCCGGGTCGGCCTTCCTGCCGCGACCGCGGTAGTCGACCGCGTCCGCCCGGAGGCAGGCGGTTACACCGGTGGCCCGATCCCGGGAGTCCAGCGGATGGTAGTACACCCAGGACTTGCCGCCGCCCTTCATGCAGTTGCCCGGCTGGTTGTTCCACTCGGCGAGGAGACCCTTGAACTCCTCGCTCAGCTCACCCTGCTGGTCGAAGCCCGGGAAGTGTTTGAAGAACCTGCGCAGTTCCTTCTCGCTCAGCCCCAGGTCCTTCAGTGACCGGGTGAACGACTCGTCCACGAACCGGTCGTGCTCGTCGTCCGTGGTGGCCGCGGTGGTCGGACGCGCCGTCTCGGTGAACAGCGCATCCTTGATCAGCTCCTGCCACGGCGGCGGGGGCGGAGGCGGAGGCGGGCCGGGATCGACGCAGGAATAGACGCACACGTCGGGCCCGCCGCCGGGACCACCGCCGGAACCCCCGTAGTAAGTGCTGATCACACGGCCGCGGTACGGGCCGGTGCGGTAGTTGTTCGGGCCTGACGGCTGGACTCCAGGACTGGAGTCGGGCCTCGTGACGGGGCCCCAGTGGGTCGTGGGTTCGCGCGTCAGGCTCCGGTACAGGTCGTAGGCATCCCAGGCCCAGCCGATCGGGCCGAGCGCCCGCTTGCCGACGAAACGCAGCACCTTTCCGGGGTTCCTAACCACCCAGCGGGCACCCGACTTGGCCGCCTGGTACCCCTTGTTGGCGTACCTTTCGGCTTCCCGGATCCCCCGGTCCACCCAGTCGGTGTCGATGCAGCCGCCGAACAGGCACACGTCGTGTCCGCTCGGGTCGGTGTTCACCAGCGGGTTACCGTTGCCGTACCCGTACCGGTTCGCGTTGATCGACGGCACCGGGTTCAGCGTCCAGGAGTCCCGGGCGGAGAAGCCCCCAGTCGCCGGGTCGTACCAGCGGGCATGCATGTTCACCTGGCCTGTGGCCGGGTCGGTGTACTCACCCTGGTAGCCCAGCGCGCTGGTGGCGCCCGACCGGGCGGTCACCTCGCCGAACGGTGAGTAGCCGGTCGAGCCGGTCAGCGCGCCCGTGGCCGGATCGAAGGCACCGGTGACGTCGTCGTGCAGGCCCGACAGCAGCACGGCGGCGTTCGTGCCGTCCGCGTCGGCCGAGGACAGGGGGTCACCGGCCGGATCGCGGAAGACCAGCCCGCCGGCCACGGCGACCGGGTTGTTGGACAGGTCGGCGTATTCCAGGGACTGGCTGCCCCGGCTCACCAGTCGGCCCAGCGCGTCGTACGCGTACGCCGTGCCGTCCGCCGACACCATCCGGCCGAGCGCGTCGAAGGCCGCCGTGTGGCTGCCGCTCCCGTCACTACTGCCGGTGCGGGCACCGCGTGCCGAGTACGTGTACGTCGTGTCCCCGGCCGACAGCAGGCGATTGCGCTCGTCGTACGTCGCCGTCACATCGCCCGCGCTCGTGCGGTTGCCCGCCGCGTCCCAGGTGTACGACGTGACCGTGTCGTCTGCGCCGGTCCAACTGGTCAGGCGGCCGGCCCAGTCGTAGCCGTAGGACTGGGTGCCCGCGCCCGCGGTGCCGGTCGTCGTCTTCTCGGTCAGGTGGGACGCCTCGTCGTAGCGGTATGCCGCCGATGCCGTCGTCGTGCCGGACGGGGATTTCAAAGTGTCCGACGTCGGACGGTCCAGGACGTCATAGCCCAGCGAGCGCGTCACGCCCGCGGCGCCGTACGCCACCGACGTCAGGCGGGATGCCGTGTCGTAGCCGTACGTATGCGTCGCCTGGGTCAGCGCATCCACCGTCGTCCTCAGGCGGCCTGCGGTGTCGTAGCCAAAGGTGGCCTGGCCCGCCGCGTCCGTGCGTCCGTGCGTCCGGTGAGCCTGCCCTCCTCGTCGTAGGAGAAGGTCGCCGTGCCCGCCCCGTCCTCGTCGCTTATCCCGGTCACCCGGCCCGCCAGGTCGTACGTCGTGCGGCTGGTGCGCCCTGCGGGGTCGTCACCGACGCGGGCAGGCCGGTGGGGCCGTAGGTGTAGGCGGTCACGCCGCCCGCGGTGTCCCTGGCGGTGAGCAGGTCGCCCGCCGCATTGTAGGTGCCGGACGTGGTCAGGCCGGTAGGGCTCTTCGTCGACAGCAGGTTTCCGGCGTCGTCGTAAGTGAGCGTTGTGGTGAACGCACCCTGCACGGGGCGGCGTTCGAACACCGTGGCTGTGACCTGGCGGCCGAGGTCGTCGTACGTCGCCTCCGTGCGGGCACCCGTCGGGTCGGTGGCCGACAGCTGCTCGCCCAGCAGGTCGTAGGTGAAGGTGGACACCGGGGCGGTGGCGCCGTCCTCGGGGGCCGGTTCCTCCACCTTGGCCAGGTTGCCGAGCTGGTCGTAGGTGTAGGTGGTGACCTTGCCCAGAGCGTCGGTCTCGCTCGCCAGGTTGCCGGCCGCGTCGTAGGTCCGGGTGGCCTTCGACGTCAGCGGGGCCGTGGCGCCGGGCGGGGTGTAGTCGGGCAGCGTCGTGCTCGTCGCCCGGCCCAGGCGGTCGTACGCGGTGCGCGTGACGTGGCCGTTGGGGTCGCGGACGTCGGTCGCCTCGCCGAAGGTGTTGTAGCCGACGGTGACGGTCGGGCGGACGGTGGCCGCCGGGGACTGCCGGGTCTGGGCCGTCACCGGGGCCTGGCGGGTCTCGACCAGGCGGCCGAGCGCGTCGTAGCGGTGGTCGGTGGTGTGGGCGGCCGGGTCGGCGCCGGTGGCGTTGCCGCGCGGGGATGTCACGGCGACGACCAGGCCGCGGTCGTCGACCTCGTAGGTGGTGACGAGGTCGTCGGTGCCGTTCTCCACCGTCTCGCGGGTGATGTCACCGGTGGCGTTGCGGTGGTAGCTGACCTTCTCGGTACGGGTTCCGCCCGCCCCCGTGGCGGTCACGGCGAGGACGGCGCCGCCCGCGTCGTAGGTGTAGGCGGTACGGCGGGCCAGGCCCGTCGGGTCCAGGACGTCGGCGGTGGTGCGGCCGGCGGCGTCCACCTCGTAGGCGGTGGTGACCTTGCCGTTGCCGGTGGTCTCCCGCACGAGGTGTCCCGCGGCGTCGTACGTGCGATCGCTCAGCATTAGGTCGCGGGTGGAGCCGTCCGGGTCACGGAAGCCGACGAGGATCTCCTGGGCCTTCAGGCCGTCGTCGTAGTAGGTGTTTCGCGTCGTGCGGCCCATCGCGTCGGTGTGCTCTCCCAGGCGGCCGGCCGGGTCGTACGCATAGGAGTCCAGCACCACGTCCTCGGCGGTGGACGGGTTGTTCGGGTCGCCGGTGTAGCCGGTGAGCGTCACCGTCGCGAGTTGGCCGAGCGCCGTGTAGGCGTATCGGAAGGTTCCCCGGCCGGGCAGGGTGCGACTGGTCTGGTGGCCGTGGACGTCGTGGGTGTACGTCTCCTGCCCGCCCTCGGGATCGGTGAGCGTGGCCAACCGGCCGTGTGTGTCGAAGGTGCGCCGGGTGGTGCGGGTGGAATCGCCACCGAGGAGGTCGGCAACGGACTCCGTCAGGACCTTGCCGTCGGCGTCGTAGGTGTACGTGGTGCGCGCCTGGTGGTCGGTGCCGGTGACCTCGTTGGTGGTGACCGGGCCGGTGACCGTCAGCGGGCGGGACTCGCCGTCGTAGGTGGTGGTGGTCGTGACGCCGTCGGGGTGCGCGTCGGAGACGACCTTGCTGCCGGTCTCGCGGCCGAGCGCGTCGTAGGTGTACTCCGTGACGACGCCCGCCGGGTCGGTGACCTTCGCCAGGTCCCCGGTCGCGGTGTACTGCCGTGTGGTCACGGCGCCGCGTGTGTCGGTGCTGGTGGCGAGGAGGCCCGCCGGGGTGGTGCCGCCGCCGACCGCGGCTTCCGTGCCGTCGGTGAAGGTGAAGGACTCGGTGCGGCCGGACGGGAAGTCCGGGGTGGCCGGGGAGGTGGTGGAAGTCCGGTCGCCGTAGGTGTTGTAGCCGTAGCTCGTCTTGTACGTGTTGTCGGTCGCGCTCGCCGAGCGGGCGTCGCGTACGGCGGTGAGCTGGTCGTTGCGCGGGTCGAGCGGGTCCGCTGCGTTCAGGTAGTAGCTGTAGTACGCCGTGTGGCAGGTGGCGCTGTTCGCCGTGTCGCGGCACGTGGTCTGGGAGATCTTGTTGCCACGTGCGTCGTTGCCGAAGCGGGTGACCGTGCCGTCGGGGCCGGTTGTGGCCGCCAGGTAGCCGCCGGTGTCGTAGTCGAAGGTGCCGGTGTGGCCCGCCGCGTCGGTCTGGCTGATGAGCCGGTTGCCCTGCAGCGGGTCGTAGGTGTAGCTCGACTTGCGCTGGTCGGGGTCGGTGACCGTGACCGTGAGGGTGGTTGTGCCGGCGACGGCCGGTTCATTGTCACCGGCGGGCTGGTCCGCGGTGCCGGTCACAGCGAGGTCGGAGAGCTGGTAGGTGCCGCCGTTGGCGTCGGTGTACGACGAAACACGGTCGTGCACGGTGTCGTAGGTGACCTCGGCGTGCACCCGGCCGCTGGGCAGCGTCACCTTCGTCAGTTGCTGGGCGATCGTGCCGGCGGCGTGGTGCTCGGCAATGGTTCGAGCGCCGAGCGGGCGGGTGCAGCGGCGCGCCAAGGGCGCAGTGCCGGGCGCCGTGGCCATCGGCAACCACTTCGGCTGGACCGTCGGCGCTCTCGACACCAACGGCGACGGCCGCGTGGAACCTCTGGTGGGCGCGCCCGGCTACGGCGCCGGAACGGTCACCATCCTCAAGGTCAAACCCGCAACGCTCGAGTCGGCGACGGCCGTCTCGCAGAGCAGCCTGGGCGGAGGAACCGGGGGTAGCGGCGACGCCTTCGGCATCGCGCTGCCGCACTGAGTGACGCGTCAGCTGTCCGAGGCGTACGCCACAAACTCCGCCCAGGCGGCGGGGGTGAGGGCGAGGCGGGGGCCGTTGTCACGGTGCTTGGAGTCGCGGACGTGAATGGTGTGGGAGGCTATGGCGATCTCGACGCAGGAGTTTCCGTCCGTGCCGCTGCTGTAGCTGCTCTTGAACCACGCCAGTTCGGAGGCGTCCCCGGCAGAGGCATTGCGGATCATGTTTCTCCCAGCAGATTCTCGATGAAGGCCAGCGACTCCCTCGGGGGGAGAGCCTGCGCCCGGATGGTGCCATACCGCAGCTCAAGGATGCGCAACTGCCTCGGATCGGCGATCGCCCGCCCGTTGAACGCACCATCGGAGCGGCCCACTGCCGTACCGTCCGGGAACTTCAGCAACTCGATCTTGCCGTCCACTCCCGGGTGGGCGTCGGTGTTCGTCGGCATGACCTGAAGCGTGACGTTGTTCAACCGCCCCACCTCCAGCAGATGTTCGAGTTGCTGCCGCCACACCATTGTGCCCCCAACCTGTCGGCGCACCGGTGCCTCTTCCAGCACGAAGTGAAGGGACGGGGCCGGGTCGCGATCGAAGACCGTCTGCCGGGCCAGACGAGCGGCCACCATGCGCTCCACGTCGTCCGGGGAGTACGGGGGCTGCGCCGCCTCCATCAGAGCGCGGGCGTGACCTGGCGTCTGCAACAGCCCATGGACGCTGTTGCACTCGTATACGCCGATCTCAACCGCCTTGCCCTCCAACTGCCCCAGCTCCCGCACCTTCTTCGGGTACCGGACCTTCTTCACGTCCTCCCAAGTAGCCGCGACGAGCCCACCGGCCCCCAGCACCTCGTCCGCCCTGTCCAGATACTCCTGCCGAGGAATCCGCTTCCCACCCTCGACCTTGTAGACCAGGTCCTCCCCGTACCCGATCGCCCTCCCGAACTCGGCGGCCCGCATCCCCACCGCCTCTCGCCGCAGCTTCAACTGCCGCCCGACGGTCGCGATGACCGCGACTCCCCACTCGTCGTCCGGATCAACCTCCCAACCCGGCTCGTCCGCCTCGCTCTTGAGCCGGCCCGTCTCCGCCTCGACCGTCGTCATCACGCACCCCTCCGTCGTACCGCTACGTGCAGCAGCGCCCTACCCGTACGCCCCGCCCCGCCAGCCCGGACACACCGGACAACCTCCGGACAGTCACTACACGTAAGCATCGAGTCACTTCTCACGGTAAGCGCACACCGCCACGCTGAGTGACGTGAACCAGAAATCCGCCGAACTCGCGATGCCCGTCCGCCACTTCGACGCTCAACTCTCCCCCACACCACGCGGCGCCCGCCTCGCCCGCCTCCTCGCTACCGAGCAACTGTGCTCATGGGGACTACCGTTGGACCCGGCACGGCAGATCGTCGCCGAGCTGGCCGCCAACGTGGCGGCCCACGGACGCACCCCCAGCCGCGACTTCCAGCTCCTGCTCTACGTCGTAGGCGACACCCTCCGCATCGAGGTCACCGACACCCGAGGTGACCGCCTGCTCCAACGAACCACCCCGCGTGACGAGTCCGGCCGCGGCCTCCTCCTCGTGGACGCGCTCGCCGACCGCTGGGGAGTGACCGAGGGCCCGCCCCCGCGCAAGACGGTCTGGGCCGAGGTACACCACCTCCCACCGGAGCCCGCCCCCTCGTGCTCCGGTGCCCCGGCGCCTTTCCCCAAGGAACCTGAGGGAGAAAGAACCCCCACCAAGCCCCACCCCTCCCGCCCCCAGCGCAACTCCCTCACCCGAGGGAACATGACCAACTGGTCTCGGCGTGCACCTCGACGGCGGTAACGTCACCGGACAGCACACCTAGGTCCGTGTGACCTTCCCGCATTCGGCCTCGCCCGGCGTCTTGGACACGGACCGGCTCCGGTCGTAGGGATCGATGGCGGGGCCGGCGGGCGGTGCACCCGTGGGCCCGGTGGTGGGGAAGGAGGGGTGGAGGTAACCGTCGTGGACCTCGCACTCGACGTTGTAGTACTCCCCTACGTACCCCTCCACCTGAAGCCTCCCCTCCGTGACCTGCCACCGGCCCGGATCGGACAGCAGCACCGTCAGATCCCGCTGGACGATGGTGCGCTCCACCTGCTCGTCCCCACCCTCGGCCCGCACCAGCGGATAGACGAAGGTGTAGTCGGCGTGCACCCGCACCTGACCGGGCTTCCCCGCCTCGAAGGTCATGTGCCCCCGCACCTTCACCACGTCGCCCGCCGGCTGTACCTCGTCCGGGTCGAAGCGGGAGAAGAGGTTCACGGGGTCGTGCTCGCGGTCCGGCGAGCGCAGCGACCGCCGCGCGTCGGCCAGCATGCCCGGTTGCTTCGGGTCGAGCAGCGCCATCGCCTCGGTGGGCTGCCCGCCACGCAGGACGGCCGGGTCGAGGTTGCCGGCGACCAGGAACTCCTTGGTGAGACGCAGCGCGAGCGCCACCTCGGCCTTGCTCATGTCGCCCACCGCCTTGGCGGCCGGGAGTTCGATGGCGTCCGCGCCCTCGGCCCACGCCCGGGCCGGTGAGCCGCGGAACGGTTCGTCGAGCGTGGGCAGCCCGGCCTGCGCCGTGTCTCCGGGCGCGCTCGACGGCAGGGCCGTCTCGGCGGGCAACGGCGAGGGGGCGGAGACCGACGCGTCACCGCCGGGGAGCCGGTCCAGCAGCAGTGACGGGCGGATCGCGACCACGGCGAGTGCCACGGCCAGCAGCACACCGAGAACCGAACCCGCCTGACGCCGACGCCGTCCACGGCCGTTGATCTCCTGCTACGCGGGCCCGGTGCGCCAGCCGGGCGGCTTGGCGGGCTGCGGCGGCCGACGACGCCCCCACTTACGGCCCCTACGACCGCCGCGCGCCGCCTCGTCCTGCTCCCGGAGTCGCCAGACCACCATCCGCCCGCGCCGACGGCTCCTTCGGCGGAGCGGCACCGCCGCCCCGCTCGACCTCACGCAGGAACTCCGCCAACTCCGCGTCGGATATGGACACGCCCGCACGCGCCCCGCCCGGATCACGCCGCCCGCTGAAAACTCCGCAACCGCACGAACGACGACTCCAGCCCCCGCTTCAACGCCCGAGCCACCGGCCGCTCCACGAACCGGTGCACCAGCCAGCTCAGTACCAGGAACCCGGCGATCAGGGACGCGACCAGAAGGCGGGGGTCCATGGTGTCGCGGAGGTGGTGGATGAAGACGATGCCGGCGAGGTAGTGCATGAGGTAGAGCGGGTACGTCAGGCAGCCCGCCGTCACCAGCCACTTCCAGCGGATGCGGTCGGTGTAGCCGAGCGCGATGGCCACCATCAGCAGCATGAAGGCGGTGAAGATGACCACCGCGCCGCGCCAGCTGCTGACCTGCTCGTACTCGACCCGCTCCCCCAGTTCCAGCTGGCCCATGAGCCAGGCCATCGCGAGGATGCCCCACAGCAGCAGGTCCTGGCCGAAGCGGTGCATGAGGTAGAGGGCGAGACCGGCGATGAAGTACCAGGCGGCGCTCGGGTCGGCGACCAGTGTCAGCAGCGGGAACTTGGAGATCGGGGCCAGCATCGCCGCCGCGCCCCAGACGCAGCAGAAGACGACGACCCGACGGTACGTCAGCCCCATGGCGACGACCACCAGGAACAGCAGATAGAACCGCAGCTCCGACCAGAGCGTCCAGTACACGGGGTCGACGTTCGGGATGTCGGAGCCGGCCTGGAGCATCGTCAGGTTGAACAGGATCTCCCGCAGCCGCAGCCGCTCCTGCACACCCGGCAGCAGCACCAGCACGGCCGTGGTGAAGAAGACGGCGAACCAGTACGCGGGGTACAGGCGAATCACACGCGAGACGAAGAAGTCCTTCGGCGTGCGGCCCCAGCACGACATGCAGATCACGAAGCCGCTGATCACGAAGAAGATCTCGACGCCTATCCAGCCGAAGGAGGCGACGCGGAACACCGTCGGCATGATCTCCGAGATCGGACGGTCCCAGATGATGTTGCCCGGCTCATTGGCCCGTCGGGTGCCGACGAAGTGGTGCAGGACGACCATCAGGGCGGCGACGAGGCGGATGCCGTCGACGATGTACAGCCGCGGCCGCTGCCGGGAGGCGCGTGCCGAGGCGGCGGCCTTCGGTGCGTCCAGCGGCTGTGGCGGGCGCTCGGCCACCTCGACCGGCATGGGTATCGACAATCCGCTGCGCACACCCTGCATCAGGAGTCCTAGCCATCCTCGGGAGACTCGGGCCGACGGCCACTGACAGACGGTTCACGCTACGTCGGCGCCTTCCGCCCCACAGGGACAGAAAAGAACAATCCCCCCGCGCGCACGGGGAGTTGCCGTAAACCTCGCCAATCCGCCGCACAACGTTCGACCAGGTTTCACTCAGGCTGGGGGCAACCAGCGAAATGTTCGAGTGCGGCCGGGCACGGCAAAGGGGCCCGTACGACCGGAAGTCGGTCGTACGGGCCCCTTCAGGCCTTGTCAGGTCAGGTGACCCTCAAGCAAGCGGAACTTACTTGACGATCTTGGTGACCTGGCCGGCGCCCACGGTCCGGCCACCCTCACGGATGGCGAACTTCAGGCCCTCCTCCATGGCGACGGGCTGGATCAGCTCGACGCGCATCTCGGTGTTGTCGCCCGGCATGACCATCTCGGTGCCCTCGGGGAGGTGCACGACACCGGTCACGTCAGTCGTACGGAAGTAGAACTGCGGGCGGTAGTTGTTGAAGAACGGGGTGTGGCGACCACCCTCGTCCTTCGACAGGATGTAGGCCTGGGCCTCGAACTCGGTGTGCGGGGTGACAGAGCCCGGCTTGATGATGCACTGGCCGCGCTCGACGTCCTCGCGCTTGATGCCGCGGAGCAGCAGACCGACGTTCTCACCGGCCTGGCCCTCGTCGAGCAGCTTGCGGAACATCTCGATACCGGTGACCGTGGTGGTGGTCTTCTCGGTCTTGATGCCGATGATGTCGACGGTCTCGTTGACCTTCAGGACACCACGCTCGATACGGCCGGTGACGACCGTACCGCGACCGGTGATCGTGAAGACGTCCTCGATCGGCATGAGGAACGGCTTGTCGACGTCACGCTCGGGCTGCGGGATGGCGGTGTCGACGGCGTTCATCAGGTTGAGAACGGAGTCGACCCACTCCTGCTCGCCCTCGAGGGCCTTGAGCGCGGAGACGCGGACGACCGGCAGGTCGTCGCCCGGGAACTCGTACTCGGAGAGGAGCTCACGGACCTCGAGCTCGACGAGCTCCATGATCTCCTCGTCGTCCACCATGTCGGCCTTGTTCAGGGCGACGACGATGTACGGAACGCCGACCTGGCGGGCCAGGAGCACGTGCTCCTTGGTCTGCGGCATCGGGCCGTCGGTGGCGGCGACCACCAGGATCGCGCCGTCCATCTGGGCGGCACCGGTGATCATGTTCTTGATGTAGTCCGCGTGACCCGGGCAGTCGACGTGGGCGTAGTGACGCGCCTCGGTCTGGTACTCGACGTGCGCGATGGAGATGGTGATGCCGCGCTGACGCTCTTCCGGCGCCTTGTCGATGTTGTCGAACGGGGTGGCCTCGTTCAGGTCCGGGTACGCGTCGTGCAGCACCTTGGTAATGGCGGCCGTGAGGGTCGTCTTACCGTGGTCGATGTGACCGATGGTGCCGATGTTGACGTGCGGCTTAGTCCGCTCGAACTTCGCCTTCGCCACTGGGGTCCTCCTGTGGAGTGGTTCTGTACGCCTTACTTCAACGGCGCCAGGTGATCTTTGCTGTTAGGTCCCGGGCCCCGGGACATTCACCCGGGAATGCGGGGGAATGCCCCGTGAGGCACCGGAGTCAAGCCTACGGCGTGTGAACGCGGTGCGTTACTCGCCCTTGGCCTTCGCGATGATCTCCTCGGCGACGTTCCGCGGAACCTCGGCGTAGGAGTCGAACTGCATGGAGTAGCTGGCGCGGCCGGACGTCTTGCTGCGCAGGTCGCCGACGTAACCGAACATCTCCGAGAGGGGCACGAGGCCCTTCACGACGCGGGCACCCGCCCGCTCCTCCATGGCCTGAATCTGGCCACGGCGGGAGTTGATGTCGCCGATGACCTCACCCATGTAGTCCTCGGGCGTGGTGACCTCGACGGCCATCATCGGCTCAAGGAGAACGGGGCTGGCCTTGCGCGCGGCCTCCTTGAAGGCCTGCGAACCGGCGATCTTGAACGCGAGCTCGGAGGAGTCGACCTCGTGGTAGGCACCGTCGAGCAGCGTCACGCGCACACCGGTCATCTCGTAACCGGCGAGGATGCCGAACTGCATGGCCTCCTGGGAGCCGGCGTCGACCGAGGGGATGTACTCCTTCGGGATACGACCACCGGTGACCTTGTTGACGAACTCGTACGAGGCGTCGCCGCTCTCGATCGGCTCGATCGCGATGATCACGCGAGCGAACTGGCCGGTACCACCCGTCTGCTTCTTGTGGGTGAACTCGACCTTCTCGACCGCCTTGCGGATGGTCTCGCGGTACGCGACCTGCGGCTTGCCGACGTTGGCCTCGACCTTGAACTCACGGCGCATACGGTCGACCAGCACCTCGAGGTGCAGCTCGCCCATACCACCGATGATGGTCTGGCCGGTCTCCTCGTCCGAGTGGACCTGGAAGGACGGGTCCTCCTCGGCCAGGCGCTGGATCGCGACGCCGAGCTTCTCCTGGTCGCCCTTCGACTTGGGCTCGATGGCGACCTGGATCACCGGCGCCGGGAAGTCCATGGACTCCAGGATGACCGGGTTCTTGTCGTCGGACAGCGTCTCACCGGTGGTGGTCTGCTTCAGACCCATGACGGCGACGATGTCACCGGCGCCCACCGACTCGATCTCCTCACGCTTGTTGGCGTGCATGCGGTAGATCTTGCCGATGCGCTCCTTCTTGCCCTTGACGGAGTTCAGCACCTGAGTGCCGGACTCCAGGCGGCCGGAGTACACACGGACGAAGGTGAGCTTGCCGAGGTGCGGGTCGCTCATGATCTTGAACGCCAGCGCGGCGAGCGGCTCCTCGTCCGACGGCTTGCGGGCGATGACCTGCTCCGGGTCCTTGACGTCGTGGCCCTCGATGGCCTCGACGTCGAGCGGGGAGGGCAGGTAGCGCACGACCGCGTCGAGCAGGGGCTGAACGCCCTTGTTCTTGAACGCGGTGCCGCAGAAGACGGGGGTGACGGTGGTGCCGCCGCCCTTGCCGGACGCGATGGTGATGCGACGGATCGCGGCGTAGAGCTGCTCCACGGAGGGCTCGGTGCCCTCCAGGTACAGCTCCATCAGCTCCTCGTCGTTCTCGGCCACGGCCTCCAGCAGCTTGCCGCGGTACTCCTCGGCGGCCTCGGCGTGGGTGTCCGGGATGTCGACGGTGTCGTACATCTCGCCCTTGGTCGCCTCGGCGGACCAGACCAGGGCCTTCATCGTCACGAGGTCGATGACGCCCTTGAAGTCGGCCTCCGCGCCGATCGGCAGCTGCATGACCAGCGGCTGCGCGCCCAGACGGTCGGAGATCATGTCGACGCAGCGGTGGAACTCGGCACCGGTCCGGTCCAGCTTGTTGACGAAGCAGATACGCGGAACGCCGTAGCGGTCCGCCTGACGCCACACCGTCTCGGACTGGGGCTCGACACCGGCAACGCCGTCGAACACCGTCACGGCACCGTCGAGCACACGCAGGGAGCGCTCCACCTCAACGGTGAAGTCGACGTGCCCCGGGGTGTCGATGATGTTGATGGTGTGGTCGACGTTCTCCAGCGGCCAGTGGCAGGTGGTGGCAGCCGAGGTGATCGTGATGCCACGCTCCTGCTCCTGCTCCATCCAGTCCATGGTGGCAGCGCCGTCGTGGACCTCACCGATCTTGTAGGACACACCGGTGTAGAACAGGATCCGCTCGGTGGTGGTCGTCTTGCCCGCGTCGATGTGGGCCATGATGCCGATGTTGCGCACCCTGGCCAGGTCAAGCGAAGTGGTAGCCATAAGGCTTCAGTCTTCTCTCGGTTCTCGATGGGGTAGCGACTACCAGCGGTAGTGCGCGAAGGCCTTGTTGGACTCGGCCATCTTGTGCGTGTCCTCGCGCTTCTTCACAGCGGCACCGAGGCCGTTGGACGCGTCGAGGAGTTCGTTGAGCAGACGCTCGGTCATGGTCTTCTCGCGACGGGCGCGGGAGTAACCGACCAGCCAGCGCAGCGCCAGGGTGTTGGCACGGCCGGGCTTGACCTCGACCGGGACCTGGTAGGTGGCGCCACCGACACGGCGGGACTTGACCTCGAGGGTCGGCTTGATGTTCTCGAGAGCGCGCTTGAGCGTGATGACCGGGTCGTTGCCGGTCTTGTCACGCAGGCCCTCCATGGCGCCGTAGACGATGCGCTCGGCGGTGGAGCGCTTGCCGTTCAGCAGCACCTTGTTGATCAGGGAGGTCACCAAGGGGGAGCCGTAAACCGGGTCGATGATGACCGGGCGCTTCGGGGCGGGGCCCTTACGAGGCATTCTTACTTCTCCTTCTTGGCGCCGTAGCGGCTGCGGGCCTGCTTGCGGTTCTTGACACCCTGGGTGTCGAGGGAGCCGCGGATGATCTTGTAGCGAACACCCGGCAGGTCCTTCACACGGCCACCACGCACGAGCACGATGGAGTGCTCCTGCAGGTTGTGTCCCTCACCCGGAATGTAGGCCGTGACCTCGATCCCGCTGGTCAGACGCACACGCGCGACCTTACGCAGGGCCGAGTTCGGCTTCTTCGGGGTGGTCGTGAACACACGCGTGCAGACGCCGCGACGCTGAGGGGAACCCTCGAGTGCGGGCGTCTTGTTCTTCTCGACCTTGTCCTGCCGGCCCTTGCGGACCAGCTGCTGGATCGTAGGCACTACTTCTCCGGTTTCTGTGTGCCGATGGGTACAGCTAACCTGGAACGTCGCCGACCCACGCGGTCGGGTGTGTCGAATCCGGCGGACTCCCGCCGCAAGGCGAAAAGAGCACAGATTACGGTGGCCGCTCACGGCTCGCTATGCGGTTGAAGGCACGCACAAGAGCCAGGGCACACCCCAGGCACAAGGTCTGAGCGTACCTACCGCATACGCTGCGGTCAAAACAAATGCCCGGCGCCGACCGGGCCACGCTGACCACGGCAAATCTCCTGTTCGGCCGACCCCCGGCCGAACCCCGCCCCCACCGCCTTGCACGCATGTGCGACCCTGTGGGGATCTTATGACAGATGTTCACGATCAGCCGGACTGTGATGCCCCACCCAGGGCCCGGTGATCGGGCCGAGGGGGGACCACAGGTCATGAGTACGGCTGCCGACTCCGCGACGACGGATTCCGCCGTGTCCGACGACGAGGCCACGCAGCGGCCCCGGACAGTCCGGCGCCTCAGGGTGCCGCCCGGCCTGCGACCGTACGGCGCTCCCCTGCTGCTCTACGGCGCCGCCAAGCTCGTCGGGACCGTCGTCTTCGCCATCCTGCTGATGGCCTCCGGGGACTTCCGGGAGAAGAACCCGCGCTTCGGCGGCGGCGCGCACTGGTGGGACGTACTCGCCACCTGGGACGGCTGGTGGTACCTCCAGGTCGCCGAGAAGGGGTACGAGCCCGGGCCGCTGCGGCGGCTCGATCCCGGCGGCATGTTCACGGTCGAGCAGAACTCCGTGGCGTTCTTCCCGCTCTATCCGGGCCTGATACGAGGCACGTCCGAGGTGACCGGGCTCGGGCTGTACGGGTCCGGGATCCTCGTCTCGGTGATCGCGTCCTTCGTCGCGGCCGCCGGTATATACGCCGTGATCTCGCTGCTCGCGGGCGCCCGCGCCGGCACCATAGCCGCCGGGCTGTGGGCGGTGGCGCCCGGCGCGGGCGTCGAGTGGGCGGTGTACTCCGAGTCCGTGTTCGTGGCGATCGCCGCCTGGTGCTGCTACTGCGTGATGAAGGGCCGCTGGGCGGCCGCCGGGCTGCTGGCCTTCGTGGCCGGCCTCAACCGGCCCACGTCCGCCGCGCTCATCGGAGCCGTGGGGCTCGCCGCGCTGGTGACGCTGGCCCGGCGGGAGGGCCGACGCAAGCACGGGGTGGCGGGGCCGGTGTACGCCATGTGCGCCGCGCCGCTCGGCCTGCTCACCTATGTCGTATGGGTCGGGCTCAGCATGGGCGAGCTGACCGCGTACTTCACGCTCCAGCGCGAGGGGTGGGCGCACTTCTTCGACTTCGGCTCGTACACCCTGGACGTGCTGGCCAACACGGCCGTCGGGAAGCACGACTACATCTTCGCGTTCTCCGTCCCCGACCTCCTCGCCTTCCAGCTGGTGCTGGCGCTGCCGTTCCTGATCGCGCTGATGCTGCGCAAGCGGCCGCCGCTGGTGCTGGTCGCCTACACGCTGGCGAGCATCGTCAGCGTCCTGGGCACCCAGCAGATCTTCGGCAACACCTCGCGCTACCTCCTCCCCTGCTTCCCCCTCCTGCTCGCCCCGGCCGCCGCGATGACCAGGCTCGGGTGGCCGGCCCTGACCGTCTTCTTCGCGACCGCGGCGCCGGCGTCGGGGTGGTACGCGCACTACGTGCTGTTCGAGCTGGGGGTTCCGTAGGCGTCGGTCCGCGCCGGCCGGCGCGTCGTATGCCGGGCCCTGCCGTCCTGCGTCGCGCCGCGTGCCGCGCGTTCCGCCGCGAAGACGTCCTCCAGGCGGAAGAGCTGGGCGCGCCCGGCCTTGCCCGCCGGGCTGAGGTGCCCGAGCTGGACCCACTTGCGGATGGTCGCCGGGGCGACACCGGCCTCGCGCGCGGCCAGTGGGCCGGGGATCAGGGTAGGGCGTTCCCCAGTGCTCATCGGACCGTCTCCTGCTGTGCGCGCGTCCACTCCGTCTCGTCCCAGGTGTGCCGGTAGGCGGGGTCGTCGCAGCAGCCGCAGTCGGGGTCCGTGCAGCGGCAGGCCGGGTTGACGCACAGCACCGCGCGGCGGTCGGGGAAGGCGCGCAGCGAGACCGAGTCGCACCAGGGGCAGCGGCCGGAGACCCGTACGACCGTCTCGGTGTCCCCCAGCGCGCGGGCGCACCGCCGGGCCATACGGCGACTCTCGTCCCGTACGTGCGCGGCGAGTACGGCGTCCCCGGCGATGTCGTCGAGCAGGGCCGCGATACGCCGCAGCCGTTCCGGCACCGGGGCGCGCCGGGCCCGGGACAGGCCGAGCCGGGCCCGTACCGCCTCCTCCAGTTCCACCACGCCGTCCGTGATGTCGCGGATGGTGTCGGAGATGTGCAGGCGGAGGGGGGCCGCGCTGTGACCGGGAGCGGTGAGTCCGTGGCGCTGCTCCAGGAGCAGCGCCTCTTCGCGCTCTTCGCGGAGGCGGGTGGCGAGGTCGGTGGGGGGCGGGGCCGGGGCGTGAGTCGCGGAGGTACGGGCGGGGGCCAGTTCCTCGGACAGTTCCGGGAACTGCTGGGCCAGCATGCCGATCCACAGGGCCGCTTGTGCGGTCGGCCGGTCGGGCAAGGGAGCCTCCAAGGTCGTTCAGCGAACGTGGGCCTCACACCCTGACAGATTGCGTGCGCGCCCGCAACAAAGTTCGATCACTGCACCGCCCCTGGCCACCCGCCCTTACCAAACCCCCTCATTGCTTGCACGAAAGCACGTAATTCCGCGTGCGCAAGCACGCTAAACTCTTCGCCACCCAGAGAGAGCGAGAGCAGACATGACCACCCCCGAACTGGATGCGTTCGCAGCGTGGGTCGAGGACCTGATGCGCAGCCGCGGTTACGACATCGACAGCCCGCGCGGCGGCGGCAAGTCGCGCATCGCGGACGAGGCGGGCGTGCACCGCGCCGCCGTCACCCGGCTACTGCAACGGCAGAGCATGCCCGACCTGGAGACCACCCGCCGGCTCGCCCGCGTGCTCGGCGTGCCCGTCCGCGACATGCTGATCCGCTCCGGTCGGCTGACCGCTGAGGAGCTGGCGGATCCGCACACCCATCTCGGCTCCGACCCGGTCCGGCCCGCACCCGGGCGCCGACCCACCCTGACGGAGGTCGCCGATCTGCTGGGGGTGCCGGCGGACCGACGGGAGATGTTCGTGCGGGTGGTGGAGCAGTTCCTGCCGGCGGCGGAGGGGGACGAGGGGTCGCCGGAAGCCGGGCAGGGTGGCGGGCGGCGACGCCGGACGCCTTCGACGGAGAGCGCCGCCACCGAGGCGCCGTCACTCATCTCCGGCTGACCGGACCCGCTCTTCGGCCGACCGGACGACCAGCAGATGCGGCGGCGGGCCGGCCGCCGGCATCACCAGGGCGCCAGCGACATCGCGGGGCGCCCCTTCTGCATGAGCGCCCAGCCCTCTCCGCCATGAGAACTCAGGCACCCTCCGCCTGAGAACAGGCACCCTCCGCCATGAGAACTCAGGCACCGTCCACCTCACTAGTTGCGTGCGCGCACGATACCTGTCACAGTTGGTGCAGCGGCGGAGCTGTGCCCGCAGGGCGGGCGCGGTTCCGTCGACGTCTGCATCCCGGCGCCCCGTGCGCCCGTCGCCCCGAGGTGAACCGGCATGACCACACCCGTACCTCCACCGAGCGCCTTCCTCGAAGTCGAGAGGCTGGTCGTCGACATCCTGGAGGCCGACCCGGCCCTGTCCACCACGCTCGTCGCCGTGGAACCCCCCGCCGACTTCGACGGCACGGCAGCCGCCGTCCTCGTCAACCGGCGTGGCGGTGCCTGGATCGGTGATCTGCACGTCGACGAGCCGCTGATCGAGCTGGAGGTGTACGGCCCCGACAAGGCCACCGCGCACACCCTGGCCAACGCCGGCCGACGCGCGCTGCTCGCCGCGGCCGGCCGCACGTACGGCACGAACCTCATCACCGACGTCGTCGAGCAGGACGGCCCGCGCTGGCTGCCCGACTACCTCTACGCAGCGGCCAACCGATACGTGTGCGTCCTCAAGGTCGCGGTCACCGTCTACTGACCGCGACCGCACCGCACCACCCCACAGACCGAAGGCCCCGTCACCCGGCGGGGCCTTCGTCGTGCCCGGAGCGAACCAAGCCCCCGCGCACGGCAGTTCATCACCCTCTCGATAAGGAGCACGAACCATGGCAGGTACCAACACCTCCGAGATCCGCATCGCCGGCGTCGGCCGGCTCTACGTCGCCGCCGCCGACACGGACGTACCGACGGCGTTCACCGAGGCCAATCCGGCCACCGACTGGAGCGGTTGGACGGACCTCGGCTACACCTCCGGCGACGGCGTCACCTTCAGCAAGAAGGACAAGCTGGAGCCGGTCGACGTCTGGCAGGCGGTGAGCCCGGTGCACTTCGTCTACTCCGACCGGGACCTGACCCTGAAGTTCTCGCTGCTCCAGTTCAACGAGGACACGCTGCCGTTCTTCATGGGCGGCGGCTCGGTCAGCCAGGTCGGCACGACCGGCGACATCTACAGGTACGACATCGCGGACCGCCCGTACGCCAACGTCCGTGCGCTGGGTCTGGAGTTCACCGACCTCCAGGCCGGCGGCTCCGCCGTGACGTACCGCTTCGGCATCCCGCGCGGCCAGGTCACCGCTGCCGACGACATCAAGCTGGCCCGCAAGGCGCCGGCCCAGCTCGGCATCACCTTCACGGCCATGGCCACCCCGGACGGCTCCCCGCTGGCGACCTTCGTCATGAAGGACAGCTCCTACGCGGCGAGCTGACCCACCAGGGGGCGGGGCGGCGACCTGCCGCCCCGCCCCCGCCCCTTCCCTTCCACCCCGACCTGCAAGGAGTACGCCGCACATGTCCCGTTTCGACGTCAACGCCGCCCGCGCCCAGCGCCTCGAAGCCCTCGGCCGCACCTGGTCCTTCGACCTGGACGACGAGACCTTCACCCTGCCCACCGAGCTGACCCGCACCACCGCCCGCGCCCTGCGGGCCCTGGACGACAACGACGTGGACGGGCTGCTCCGGCTGCTCATGGGCGAGCAGCAGTTCGCCCGTTTCGAGCAGCACGATGTCACCATGCAGGACATCGCCGCCATCCTGGAGGCCTACGGCAAGGAGACCGGGCTCGGCCTGGGGGAAGGCTGAGCCTCGTCGGGTTCGTCGACGAACACGCCGAGGCACTCGAAGCGGACCTGCTCCGCTACTACGGCACCGACCTGCTCGACTGGCACCGTGAGCGCCTCTCCTCCCGGCGACTCGCGGTGCTGATCAAGCATCTGCCGCGCGACAGCGCGCTCAACCGGGAGCTGCACGGCGAGGCCGCGGAGTGGACGGTGACCGACCATCTCCTCGCCGCCGCCGTGGACCATCTGGCCGCCGCCAACTGGATGTTCGCCTGCGTCAACTCGGCGGAGGAGGGCGACCAGCCGGATCCTCCGGTTCCGGTGCCACGCCCGGGCGACGACGCGCGCACCGAGGAGTACGCGGTATCGCCGCGCGAGCAGGAGTCCGGTGCGGATCGGGACGGGGGTCCGACGGCGGCGCCGTCACCGGCCCAGCTGGCCCGGTTCTTCGGCTGAGCGGCGCGCGCCTGCTCGGACTCGTCGGACCGGACTCGTCGGACCGGACTCAGTGAGGGCCGGGCGGTGGGTCCGGGCTCTCGTCCTTGCCCCGTGCCGTCGCCGCGGCCCTGCCCTCGAGTTCGTCGGCGAGGGCACGGGCCTTCTCGGACAGCCGGGGCCGGTCGGGATCCCGTGACTCCGGCCCGTCGGTCCGCACCCGCTCACGCGGACCAGTGTTCGACTCGCCGGGTCTGGTGAGCGGCGGCACGCTCGGCCGCCCGTTCCTGCGTACGACCCTGCGCCGATCGGGCGTGGCCGGCTGCTGCCGGTCCCGTACGTCACGAGCGGAGACCAGGATGCCGGCCCCCTTGTCGGGGCCGCCCCCCTCGGCGCGGGCGTCGCCGCGGTCGGTGTCACGCCCACCCTCGGCCCGTCCCCCGCCCTCGCCTCGACCCCCGCTTTCAGCCAAGGTCCGCTCCCGCTCCCCCCGTTCCTCCACCCGCGTCATCGCGCGAGGAGGATCGAGAAGCGGCACGTAAGGGAGCGGGATGACGTCACCGTCCCCGCCACCGGCCGCACCCTCGGCGCGTCGAGGCCGGCGGCCGGTCCGGGCGTCCTCCTGTCCCTGGAGGTAGGCGGCGGTGATCCGCTCCTCGTACGCCTTCCGTATCGCCGGGAGTTGCTCGGCGACGACGTCGGCCCAGCCGGCGCTGTAGGCGGCGAGCTCACGCCGGTCGAGTTCGCGCCGGGGCAGGACGATCAGGTCCTCCGGCGCGTAGCCGAGCCGGTGGACGATCTCGGAGACGCGGGCGATCAGATGGGGCAGGTCGGGTGAGTGTTCGAGCCAGTCGATCAGCCGATCACGATCACGTTCATGTTCATGCCGCGCATTACCAGCGTCCGCTTCCACCCCGTTGGCCTTGCTCTCGTCCCCTGCCCTTCCGCGCCCCCCGCGCGAGGACGGCTGCCGGAGCCGTCCACCGTCGCCCGTCGGGGCCCGTGGTCACTTCGGGCGCCCGCCTGTTCACCTCTGTGTCACGACGGCAGAACGAAGCCGGATCTTAGTCGAGCCACCTGTCGACACCTTCACCCGCCCTCCACCACTCGCTCACGTCACCGCAGGTCCGGACCTGTACCCGACCGAAACCTCTCGACAAACGCCGACGGGCTCCACAGGATTACTCGTACACTAGTTCGAACAGAGGTACCGAACACCCCCGCAGGCGCCACCTGTACCACCAGCCCGATGGACCCCGGAAAGCAGGCCGACATGGCGACTCGCACGAGTGACTCCCCGCAGCAGCCGACCGATTCCTACACCCGCCTCGCTCACCTCCTGCACTCCCCCGCCCCCAACCGCGAGGCCCTGCTGGACCGGCTGTACGAGGAACTCCTCAACCGCGAGTCCCGCGCCTACGCCGCGGGCTGGGCCGACGCACTGACGGAGGCCGGGCGGGTCACCGGGCGCCCACGACGGCTGTAGGGCCCGGCCGGGCGCGGCCCCGCGGCCTTCCGGCGGACGCGGGCGGGATCCGTCAGAAGAGGGGCGCAGGCGAGGTCCCGTCAGAAGAGAGGGCGCAGGCGAGGTCCCGTCAGAAGAGCAGGCCGCCGGCCTGGACCACGGTCATGGCGATCCCGAGCAGCATCAGCGGTACTCCCAGGAGGACCACCCCGGCCGCCCTGAAGACCAGGGTCGCGACAGCCAGCGAGCAGACCGCCCTGCCCGGGTCCTCCGGGTCGTAGACGACCTCGATGCGCCCGGAATCGCCGCCGATCCCCCGCGCCGCGTAGTCGGCCCGGATCTCGTGCTCGCCGCCTTCCAGGTCGGTGTACCGGAAGTACTTCCGCTGACCGCTGCCATGGGCGAACAACGCCACGACCGTGACCCCCCGCTTCCCCAGCGCCCGCCGCTTTCGCGCCGCGGCGACCGCCGGTCCGACGAGGACGAGGCCGAGAGCGAGCGGCAGCACCCCGGTCGCCCACAACAGGGCGCGGAACGGTTCCCCCGCCACGGCCAGCCCGGCGATACCGCCGAGGTAGACCGCGAGGACGGCGAATTCAGCGGCACGCCTGCGCCGGTTCCCGCGCCTGGCCTCCGCCGGCCCGACCGTCAGCACCTCGACCAGAGGCCCCCCGCCCTGCGGCGGCCCCGTCTGCGGCCGCGCCCGGTTCACCACCTCGACAAGGCGGAGGGCCGCTGCCGCGTCCCGCCCCTCCACCACGAACACCGGCCCCGGCCCACCTTCACCGCCCCACAGCACCACTTCGACCGACCGGCCGCCGCGACCCGTGACCCGGGCCTCCTCGACCGCCGTGATCGGTATCCGCCGACGTGATCCCTTCTGCTCCAGCAGGAGGGCCCTGCCTTCCAGCCAGATGGTGTCGCCGTATCCCGAGAGCGTGACCGACGGAAGCGGGGACGACTCGGACCCACGGGGCATGACTACCTCTTTCCGGACGTCTGGGGGTTACGGCGCTCACCCCACAGCATTCCACAACGCCCTTGGGAGAACACCGAGTTCATCGGACCCCCGGGCTCGGTCTCCGGAATCGAAGCGAGGAGAACTCCGTGAGCACACCGACCGATCAGATCGCCCAGATCGCCCAGATGAAAGGCACGCAGACAGAGCAGCAGAAGCAGATCGACAAGCTGACCGCGGACATCCGGAAAAAGCTGTCGACGAGCGACTTCGAAACGCAGTTGAAGGCGGCTCAGGACAAGGAGGAGGCGGAGAAGAACGGAAAGATATTCGACGAACCCGACTGGTACTCCCCGACGGCGGGGTCCGGTCAGAAGTCGGAATGGAACATCGCCAAGGAGGAAATCAACGGCCTCAACGCGGCCGTCAACGCCATCGCCGCCTCACTGGTCGTGCTGGAGATTTCCTGGAGCCTGTTCAAGATCGAGTTCAAGCCGCTGTTCACCCCGCGGTGGGTCGACCGGGTCAACGAGGCCATCGGCAGGCTCCAGGACCGACGCGGATGGCACAACCCCGAGGGCGACGCCGAGCGTCGGATCCTCGGCATCCTGGCCCGGCTCGACCGGCTCGACACCGCCGCGGGTCATCTGCAGAACCGGGCCAACGACGCGCACGTCCGGATCAGCAACACCAACAAGCGGGTCGACGAACTCCAGCGGAAGGCGGCCGAGGCGCGTCGCGCGCTGCGGGCCAACGACCGTTCGGCCCGCTCGACCTCCCTCGGCAACCTCTCCGGCGCCGAGGCCGATGTGCGCCGGCTCGAACTCCGCGTCCAGGCCTTGGTACGCACCCTCGGATAGCTCCCGTCATTCCTCCGCTCTCCACCATCTGACCGCCGACATCAGGGAGTTCCGTATTCATGTCCCTCTCTCGTTCACTGCAGAACACGTCCTCGGCACTCAAGAGATTCAAGGACCAGGCGGACGGAGCCGGTCGCGGGGTCGACGCCCTGCGCGGCAAAGCCGGTTCCGGCGCGGGTGAAGTCAAGCGCCTCAAGAGCGCCGCCCAGGACGCCGAAAAGGAACTGAAAGACCTCAAGTCCGCCTCCGACCAGGCCGAGAAGTCCCTCGGCAAGACGGGTAGAACCGGATCCACCGCCGGTAAGAACCTCGGCAAGTACCAGCAGGGTGCCGAGAAGGCCGCCAAGGGCCAGGACAAGATGAACAAGTCGATGAAGGGCAACTTCTTCGGCATGCTCATGGACCTGCTGGCGCCACTGATCGAGAAGGTCGTCGAGATGGCGACCAGGTCGAAGACCATGCAGAAGGTTCTGAAGACGGCCTTCGACGCGATCAAGTCCGTGATCAGCAAGGTCATGAAGGCCATCGGGCCGATCATGAAGAACGCGGCCAAGCTTATCAAGTCGGTCTGGAACGGCATCAAGAGCGCGATCTCAGCCGTGGTGAAGGCCGTGGCCACCGTCATCCGGACCTACTTCAACCTCTGGAAAAAGGTCATCACCACCGCGCTGAACGCCATCAAGAGCGTCGTCAGCAGTGTGTGGCGGGGCATCAAGGCCGTCATCTCGCCGGTCGTCAACTGGGTCAAGTCCGCGATCCCGGGCGCCTTCCGCGCCGTGAAGGACAAGCTGTCCAGCATCTGGGGCGGCCTCAAGGGCATCGCCGGCCGCGCCTTCAACGGCATCAAGAGCGCGGTGAAGGGCCCGATCAACGCCGTCATCGGCATCATCAACCGCGCGATCGGCGCCCTGAACGGCATCAAGGTGTCCATCCCGGGCTGGGTCCCCGGCGTCGGCGGCAAGACCTTCGGCGTCAACCTGCCACGCATTCCCGCCCTCGCGGCCGGCGGTGTCGTGATGCCCCGCTCCGGCGGTGTCCCCGCGATCCTCGCCGAGGCCGGTGAGGCAGAGGCCGTACTGCCGCTCAGCAAGCTGGACCGGCTGCTGCGCAGCGCGGCGGCGCGTGGATCGGCGTACGGGCCGACTCCGGCCCTCGCCGGCGGCGCCCTGCACATCGAGAACTACTACGCCACCGAGTCCAGCAGCCCGCAGCGCACCGCCGACGCCCTGATGTACCTGGCCAAGGCACGCGGGTGGCGCGGATGAGTGCGGCAGCGGCGATACCCCTCAACCCGCTCGCCGGCGTCGCCCCCGCCCTGCGTACCTTCCGCACCGGCCTCGACCAGGGCGCCGGCACGCTGGCTTCCCTCACCTCCCGCGTCAAGAGCACCGTCACCGCCACCGACCGCGTCCGCACCGCCGCCGCCCAGGGCGGCACGGCCCTGCGGCAGATGAAGACGAACGCCGAAGCCGCCGCCCGCTCGGTGGGAAGGCTGGGACAGGGCACCGCCACCGGCGTGAAGTCCGTCGGCGCCAAGGCGAAAGCCGCGTCCCGCGCCCTCGCCAAGCTGAAGGGCACCGGCCTGCTCACCCTGATCGGCGGATTCGTCGCGGCCGCCGGTGTCGTCGGCGCTCTCCTCAGCGCCTTCGGCACGGCGATGACCATCGGGGCCGTCGTGCTCGCGGCCGTCAACGCCCTCACCCGCGCCAACCCTCTCGGCTTCGTCCTCGGCCTGCTCCTCCCCGTCGCCGGCTGGCTGATCGACCTCGCGCTCAACTCCGAGACGGGGCAGCGCCTCATGCGGCAGCTCGCCACCCTCGTCCTGAAGTACGTCGAGGGCTACCTGGCGGTCATCGGGCCGGTGATGAAGACCGTGGGGTCGGTGGTGTCGACGTACGTCAAGGGCTGGCTCGCCCTCATCAAGGGGGTGATCACCGGCATCGGCGCGGTCGTCGGTACCGGCTTCGCCGTCCTGAAGGCGCTCACCACCGGCGACACCCGGGCGCTGAGCGGCAAGGTCTCCGCGGTGTGGCGGGGGTTCAAGGACGCGGTCCGGCCCGCCGTGCAGTGGATCACCCGGGACGTCCCACGGATGTTCAGCCGGGTCAAGGAGGCGACCGCCGGCACCCTGGGCGCCATCGGCCGGTTCGTCACCACCGGCGCCCAGACCGTCGCCGGTGTGATCAAGGGCCCCATCAACGGCCTCATCGCCTTCGCCAACTGGGTCATCGACGGACTCAACAGCCTCAGCTTCTCCATCCTCGGCAAGAAGTTCGGCGTCGACCTGGACAAGATCCCGATGCTCGCGGAGGGCGGCGTCGCCGTCCCCGGTGCGGCCCGGCGCGCGGGCAAGGTGCTCCCGCTCACCGCCCTGGAACGGCAGCGCACCCTGGCCGCCGAACGCCCCCGGCACCCGTACCGCATACGTGAGTTCCACGAGACCTCGGGCGCGAGGAGCACCGCCGAGGACCTGCTCTTCCTCGCGTCGGCACACGCACGCACCTAACCCGAGAGTGAGGTGACGGCCCCATGGCCGAACTGACCACAACCGCATACACCGACGACGTACCCCCCGGCTCACTCATCACCCGCGACGGGCAGATGCAGTGGGCCGGACTGCTGCTGGGCCCCGGTACGCCGTACGAGATCGACCGCGGCGGCCTGACGGGATGGGAGGACCTGCCGGAGTACGACACCGGCGACGCCGACCACCCGACGGCGCACGGCGCCTGGCCGGGCGCCCGCTACGCCAAGCCCCGCAAGGTCGGCGGCACCGTGCACACCGTCCCGTCGGCGAACAGCGCCGAAGCCTCCCTCACCGCGACCCGGATCCTGCGCCAGGCCCTGCTGCTCGGTGACGAGGAGCGCTGGCTCGCGGTCCGGCTGCACGGCGAGACACTCGCCGTCCGGGCGCGGATCAGCCAGCGCGTGCTGGCCGCCGACCGGACCTACGCCACTCAGGGCGTCTCGCGCGCCTCCGTGCAGTGGTACGCCACCGACCCGCGCCGCTACTCCGTCACCGAGCACACCGCGGTCACCGGCGCCCCACAGCCCGAGAGCGGCCTCACCTGGCCGCTGACCTGGCCGCTGTACTGGGGCGAGGCGGCCTCCACCGGCGACGTCACCGCCGCCAACGGCGGCTCGGCGCCCACCCACCCGGTGCTCACCTTCACCGGCCCGTGCGCGGGCCCGACCGTCACCGACCGCACGACCGCCCGCCGGCTGCGCTACCAGATCACCCTCGCCGCGGGTGACGAGCTGGTCGTCGACACCGCGGCCGGCACGGTCACCCTCAACGGCACCGCCTCCCGCCGCCACACCGCGGCCGCCGACTCCAGCCCCGAGGAACTGTTCGCCTTCGAACCGGGCCGCGCCCAGCTGGCGTTCCGCCCGGACACCCACGAGGCAGGCGCCCGGATGACCGTCCGCTGGCGTGACGCCGAGTGGTGACGACGCCCGAGCCAGAAAGACCAGAAAGAGGAGAACACCAGTGAACCTGCGCAGCTCCTGGGTGGCCGAGACCGGCCAGACCCGCGAGGACACCCGCCTCACCCAGCTGGGCGCGACCACCCCGAGCAACCCGATCGAGGTCCGCTCCGGCATCCTGCCCGGCTCCTACGACGGCCAGTACCGCGTCTCCGGCTTCTGGCTGGAGGGCTCCGGCGGCACCATGCAGGCCACCGTCCACGAGGGCCGGGCGGTCATCCAGGCCGACAGCAACCAGGGCGCCTACCCGGTCACCCTCCCGGAGACGCTCCCCCTGACCTTCACCGACGGCGACGCCTCCAACAGTCGCATCGACCTCGTCGTCCTGCGCGTCTACGACGACCTGTACGACGACTCCGGCTTCACCAAGGCCGCCGTCGAGATCATCCAGGGCACCCCGGCCGCCACCCCCGTCGACCCCGCACTCCCGGACATCGCCCTGCCGATCTACCGGGTCACCGTGCGGGCCGGCGCCAGCGCCGGCAGCGGCGGCATCAACTGGAACGACGACGTCGAGGACCTGCGCACGTCCGTCGTCGCGCTCGGCGGCATCCTCCCGGCGTACGGCGACACCGGCAACGGCGCCTACCCCGGCCAGTACCGGGACTCCGGAGGCTCCCTCCAGCGGTGGGACGGCTCCGCGTGGGTCGCCTATCCGAGCGCGCTGGGCGGCATCGCCCCGGCGGGCGCGGTGACGACGGCCAGCTACACCGGCCAGTACCGGGACAGTTCCGCCGGTGTCCTGCAGCGCTGGAACGGCTCGGCCTGGGTGTCGTACCAGCAGGTCCCCACCTGGACCGACTACACGCCGGTGTGGGGCGCGGAGGCCGGTGCCGCGCCGGTGATCGGCAACGGCACGCTGGCCGGGTCGTACGTGAAGACGGGCACCGTCGTCCATGTGCGGATCTATCTGAAGATCGGCACGACCACGAACCTGTCCGCCCTGGACCCCAACGGCAACTGGTACTTCTCGCTGCCGGCGCCGCCGGTCTCCACCGCCTGGAAGCTGGACTGCCGGGTGCTGAGCGTCATTGGCTACGACAGCTCCGCCAACCTCTCCTACCAGGGCAACGCGCAGCTTGCGACGAGCAACGGGGGCGTGGCCCGGGCCCTGCGGGACTCACTGAAGATCAACATTGATATCTGGGACAAGTCGTACCCCTTCGCCTGGGCCGCCGGCGACGTCCTGTCCCTCCACGGCACCTACGAATCCGCCTCCTGAGCCCGAAAGGACCGTGACCGACCATCATGAACGCACGCTCCGCCTGGCTCTCCGCCGACGGCCAGACCCTGGAGGACACCCGGGTCGCCCCGCTCGGCGCCCTCACCCCCACCTCCCCCGTCGCCACCCGCTCGGGCATCCTGCCCGGTTCGTACGACGGCCGGCACCGCGTCTCCGGTTTCTGGCTGGCCGGCGTCGACGGCACCATGACGGCGACGGTCAGCTCCGGCCGCGCCGTCGTCCAGGCCGGCGAGTCCCGCGGCGCCTACCCGGTCGCCCTGACCGAGGGGGTACCGCTCACCTTCGCGGACGGCGACCCCCAGTACGGGCGGATCGACCTGGTCGTCCTGCGCGTCTACGACCACGCCTACGACGGCTCCGGCCGCACCGAGGCCGTCGTCGAGATCATCCAGGGCACCCCGGCCGCGAGCCCGGCCGCGCCGGCCGTACCGGAGGTGTCCCTCCCGCTGTTCCGGGTGGCCGTCGCCGCGACCACCTCCGCCGGCACCGGCGGTGTCCCCTGGGGCTCGGCCCGCACCGACCTGCGCCCCACCACCGTCGCGGTCGGCGGCATCCTGCCGGCGCTGGCCGGCGACACCACGGCCGGCGCGTACCCGGGCCAGTACCGCGACCTCAACGGCATCCTCCAGCGCTGGAACGGCGCGGCCTGGCTGACGGCGATGACACCACCGGCGTTCACCGGCTCCGTCGACTCCGGGAAGACCACGTCGACGACGTACACGGCCACCCTCTCGGACACCGCCGTCACCGCGCTGGCCCTGACCTTCACCGCCCCGCCCACGGGCGCCGTCCTGCTCAGCATGGGCGCGCGCATGCAGACCGAGAACAGCAGCACCGCCACCGCGTTCATGTCCCCGCAGATCACCCAGGGCAGCACCGTGATCCTGCCCGCGAGCGACGACACCGCCGTCGTCTACGGCGGTGCCGTGCCCGGATCCGTGTCGACCCAGCTGCGGCTGTACGGCCTGACCGCGGGCGCGAGCTACACGCTCACCGCCCTGCACCGCTCCAGCGACGCCGCGGTGACCTGCTGGTTCGACAACCTCTTCCTGCGCGTCGAAGCGAGCGCCTGAACCGACCTGCTCCTGAGAGGAGTTGCCGATGCCCCTGCACTTCGGTTGGCTGTCCCCGGACGGTCAGACCCGCGCCGACACCCGCCTCACCGCACTCGGCGCGCTCACCCCCACCTCCCCCGTCGCCACCCGCTCCGGCATCCTGCCCGGCTCCTACGACGGCCAGTGGCGCATCTCCGGGTTCACGGTGACCGGCTCGCCGGGTTCCATGACCGCGACCGTGTATCCGGGCCGGGCGATCATCCAGGGCGCGGATGCCCAGGGCGCCTACCCGGTCGCGCTGTCGGACCTCGTCGCCATCACCTTCGCCGACGGCGACGCCCAGTACGACCGGATCGACCTGGTCGTCCTGCGCGTCTACGACGACGCCTACGACGGCTCCGGCCGTACCGAGGCCGCGCTGGAGATCGTCCGGGGCACCCCGGCCGCGACCCCGGCAGTACCCGCGACCCCCGCCCTGGCCACCCCGCTGTACGAGGTCCGCGTCGTGTCCGGCGCCGGCGCGGGCTCCGGCGGCATCGACTGGGACGCCGCCCTCACCGGCCGCCGTACCGCCACGGTCGCCGTCGGCGGCATCCTTCCGGTCACCACCGACACCTCGGGCGGCGCCTACCCCGGCCAGTACCGCGACCTCAACGGCACACTGCAGCGCTGGAGCGGCACCGCCTGGGCCAACTACCAGCCGCCGGTCGCCGTCGAGACCACGACCACCGGTGCCACCGCGGCCACCAACTGGTCGCTGGTGTCCTACAGCGCCCGGCGCACCCGCGGTGTCTGCACCTTCCTGGTGACCGTCTCGCGCACCGGCGCCGATCTCACCGGCGGGACCTCCACGGCGGGCAACATCACCGACGAGGTGCTCTGCACCCTGCCCTCCGGCTGGCGTCCGGCGGCCGACATGGACGCCCTCGCCGCCAACGGCACGGCCGACGGCAGTGCCCGGCTCTTTTCCGACGGCTCGGTCCAGTTGCGCAGCTGGACTCCCGGCGGAGTGATCGCGACCGGCAGCCAGCTGCGGGTCAGCGGCACCTACGTGCTGTGACGCCCGTCCCGACAAGGAGCTGACCGCCGTATGACCACGACCACCCCGTACCGCGCGATCTTCTGCGATCTGCGCACCGACAGCACCATCGACATCCTGCCCCTGCGAGACGTCACCGTCGACGACTACATAGGCAAGGCCGGCTCCCTCTCCGGCACCATCCCCGTTCCCGACGCCGCGATGGCGGCTCGCGCCCGCCGCATCGAGGAGGGCCGCACCGCCGTGTATCTGGAGCGCGGCGGCGACCTGTGGTGGGGCGGCATCATCTGGACCAGCACCCTGCAGAGCAGCGACCGCGGCGTACTCACGCTCGGCATCCAGGCGGCGACCTTCGACTCGTACGCGGGCCGGCGCCGGATCCGGGCGGATCTGAGCTACACGAACAAGGACCAGCTGGAGGTCGCGCGGGACCTGTGGCGCGACATGCAGAAGCTCCCCGGCGGCAGCATCCGGGTCGGCGAGGGGACCGAGAGCTCCCAGCAGACCCGCACCATCGCCTACCGCGACCGTGACGAGACCCTCTACTCCGAGGCGATCGAAACCCTCGCCGCCATGGACAACGGCTTCGAGCACCACATCTCCGTCTACCGCGACCCGGCCACCGGCGCCCGCGTCCGGCAGCTCCGTCTCGGCAGCCCGAGAATCCTCACCGGCACCACCGACCTGGTGCTGGACCGCCCGGGCAGCATCCTGTCGTACTCCTTTCCCCGCGACGCCACCCGCGGCGGCACCACCGCCCGGGCACGGGGGGCGTCGGCCAACGACAACCAGGCGGCGGAGTCCCGCCCGGAGTGCAGCGACGTGCAGGTGGCCACCCAGCTGATCGCCGACGGCTATCCGCGCATCGACCTGTCCTCGGACCACAACTCGATCACCGACAAGGCCACGCTGGACTCCCTGGCCGCCGCCGAACTCGCCGCGGCGACCGGAGCGGTGGTGATCCCCGAGATCAGCATCCGCATCGACGACCTGGTACCACCCGCGCTCCTCGGCCGCACGGTCCGCCTGCGCATCACCGACGAGTGGTGGACCGAGGGCCTGGACGCCCGCTACCGGATCATCGGCGTCAAGGTCAGCCCGGCGCAGCGCGGCCGCCCCGACACCGCCGAGCTCTATCTGGAGGAGGCTTCCTGATGCCCCAGCTCCCCGAGGACATCATCGACCGGCTGACCGCCATGGAACGCCGGATCCAGCAGCTGTCCACCGCCGTCAACTCCCGGCCCGCGCTCAACAAGGTGTCCGGAGGCGGGGTCGAGATCACCGACGGCGGCTATCTCGCCGTCCGGCCGCCGGGCGGCGGGCCCGCGGTATTCGCGGTCGGCGCCTGGCAGGGCACGGAGTACGGCCTGGCGATCCGCCGACAGACCGGCACCCTGGCCATGAGCCTGCACAACGGCGACGGCACCAGCACCTCGCAGCAGCCGCTGCGGATCTACGACAGCCAGGCCCGCGAAATCTTCTCCGACGACATCGTCACCGGCGGCCTGGCCCGGCCCTGGCTGGTCATGCTGCCCCCGCAGGACACCGGCACGGCCCGCTGGCCGCAGACCACGGCGACCTCGTGGACGACGATCGCGGTGTCGCACAACCCGGTCTGGCAGCCGAAGATGCGGCTCATGCTGAACACCCGCGTCAGCTCCGGGGCGGCCGGCCAGGTCCGGGTCCTTGTCAACGGAGCCCAGTGGGGCAGCACCATCACCGCCGGCTCGGACTGGGACCACACGGCCCTGCTCAGCGACGACTTCGCGGCGATCCAGGGCAGCACGGTCAGGTTCGAGCTCCAGGCCATGGTCACCAGCGCCTCCGGCACCGTCTACGCGAACCCCGTTCTGATGTACGGCCGTCAGACCTGAGGAAGCAGGAGAGAAGGCACCCATGGACATCGACCCCGCCCAGCCCTGGGGCACCGCGATCGACTACGCGGGCCGGGCCACCGTCGTCGAGGACGGCCACACCATCCACGTCAACGTCACCGACACCGGCCTGAGCTCCGTCATCGAGCCCGACTCGGTCACCGGCCGCTACCCGACCGTCTACGTCACCGCCCAGTTCACCGAGACCGGCGGGAACAACGTCGCCCTGCGCGGCTACGGGCAGATCAGCGTCCAGCCCACCGGCACGGAACCGGTCACGCCGGACCCGACCGCCATCCAGCGGGCGGTGGCCGCGGCGATCGCCGACTTCCGGGCGAACACGGCGGCGTACGCCGCCCTGTGCGCGGCCTGGACGACACCGACGCCCCCGACCGACCCCGGCGAGGAGCCGGCCACCGCCTGAACCTCGACCCGCCCCGCACACGCACCCCGCGCCACCCCACCGGCCGGGGTTTTCTGATGCCCCGAAAGGCACCACCCATGTCCAACCCCCTCACCCCCGACGCCCTCGTGTCCGCCCTGCGGGCCGAGGGCGTCGCCGTCGTCGAACACGCCGGCTGGCGCACCAACAACCGCAACCACAAGGGCGCTTGGGGCCCGGTGAACGGCGTGATGATCCACCACACCGTCACGACCGGCACCACCGCCACCGTCAACCTCTGTTTCAAGGGCCACTCCGACCTGCCCGGCCCGCTCTGCCACGCCGTCATCGCCAAGGACGGCACCGTCCACCTGGTCGGCCACGGCCGCGCCAACCACGCGGGCGCCGGCGACCCGGACGTCCTCGCCGCCGTCGCCGCCGAACGTGCCGGGCTGCCCGCCCCCAACCAGCGCACCACCGACGGCAACGCCCGCTTCTACGGCTTCGAGTGCGTCAACCTCGGTGACGGCAGGGACCCTTGGCCGCAGGCCCAGCTCGACGCCATCGTCCGGGCGTCCGCCGCACTGTGCCGGGCGCACGGCTGGAGCGCGGCCTCGGTCATCGGGCACAAGGAGTGGACCAGCGCCAAGATCGACCCGCGCGGGTTCACCATGGCCTCGCTGCGGGACCGTATCGCCGACCGGCTCGACAGCAAACCCACAACCCCCCGCTACCAGCCCTTCCCCGGCACGGCCTGGTTCAGAAAGAGCCCGAAGTCGCCCATCGTCACCGCCATGGGCAAGCGCCTGGTCGCCGTCGGCTGCTCCGCCTACGCCTCCGGCCCCGGCCCCCAGTGGACCGAGGCCGACCGCCGCAGCTACGCCAAGTGGCAGCGCAGGCTCGGCTACACCGGCGCCGACGCCGACGGCTGGCCGGGCGAGAAGTCCTGGACGGCGCTGAAGGTGCCGTACAGCTCCTGAAGGGATCGACCATGTCAGAGGCTGCCAAGCGAACCCTCCGCACCATCCTCCAAACCTCCGTCGGCCTGTGCGTGCTCCTGCCTACCCTCGTCGACGCGGCCGACCTCCCCGAGACCCTGCCCGGGGTCGCCGGGGCGTTGGCCGCCGCAGGCGTGGTCACCCGGGCCATGGCCCTGCCCGCCGTACAGGACCTGCTGCCTTCCTGGCTGCGCACCACCGAAACCACCCCGGGAGGCGCCGATGACCGACCCTGATCCGAACGACCCGATCGCCGTCGCCCTCGAACTCGAACGCCTCCGCGGCTCCCTGGAGGCCGGCTTCGCCCGCGTCGACGGCTCGCTCGCCCTGCTGGTGCAGCGCAGCGACCAGACCGACAAGCAACTCGCCGACCACGAACAGCGGTTGGACGCCCTGGAGCGCTCCCGCTGGCCGCTGGCCAGCATCGCCGCGCTGGCCGCCGTCGCGGCCGTCGTGGTCGGCGCCTGGGAGCTGGCGCTGCGCTGAGAAACGCCGAAGGGCGGCCACCCCGTACGAAACGGGGTGACCGCCCTTCAACTCAAGCGACTCGCTTACTGGTTGTACGGACCGTAGTCGTAGTCCTCCAGCGGAACGGCCTGGCCGGAGCCCGTGCCGAACGGCGAGTAGTCGATGTCGTCGTAGCCGACGGCCGAGTACATCGCGGCCTTGGCCTCCTCGGTCGGCTCGACCCGGATGTTGCGGTAGCGGGACAGACCCGTACCGGCCGGGATGAGCTTACCGATGATGACGTTCTCCTTGAGGCCGATCAGGGAGTCGGACTTGGCGTTGATCGCCGCGTCCGTGAGGACCCTGGTCGTCTCCTGGAAGGACGCCGCCGACAGCCAGGACTCGGTCGCCAGCGAGGCCTTGGTGATACCCATGAGCTGCGGACGACCGGAGGCCGGGTGACCGCCCTCCTGGACCACACGACGGTTCTCGTGCTCGAAGCGCGAGCGCTCGACCAGCTCGCCGGGCAGCAGCTCGGCGTCGCCGGACTCGATGATCGTCACACGGCGCAGCATCTGCCGGATGATGATCTCGATGTGCTTGTCGTGGATCGACACACCCTGCGAGTTGTACACCTTCTGGACCTCGCCGACCAGGTGGACCTGGACGGCACGCTGGCCCAGGATGCGCAGCACGTCGTGCGGGTTGGTGGCACCCACGGTGAGCTTCTGGCCCACCTCGACATGCTCGCCCTCGCTGACCAGGAGTCGGGCACGCTTCGAGATCGGGTACGCCGTCTCGTCGCTGCCGTCGTCCGGGGTGACGACGATCTTCTTGGTCTTCTCGGTCTCCTCGATCCGGACGCGGCCGGTGGCCTCGGAGATCGGGGCGACACCCTTCGGGGTACGGGCCTCGAAGAGCTCGACGACACGCGGCAGACCCTGGGTGATGTCGTCACCGGCCACACCACCGGTGTGGAAGGTACGCATCGTCAGCTGGGTACCGGGCTCACCGATGGACTGGGCGGCGATGATGCCGACCGCCTCACCGATGTCGACCAGCTTGCCGGTGGCCAGCGAGCGGCCGTAGCACATGGCGCAGGTGCCGACGGCGGACTCGCAGGTCAGGACCGAGCGGGTCTTGACCTCGGAGACGCCGTGCAGGATCAGCTCGTCGATGAGCACGTCGCCCAGGTCGGTACCGGCCGGGGCCAGCACCTTGCCGTCCACGACGATGTCCTCGGCGAGGCAGCGCGCGTACACGGACGTCTCGACGTCCTCCGCCTTGAGCAGCGCACCGTCGGCGCCGCGCTCGGCGATCGACAGTCGCAGACCACGGTCGGTGCCGCAGTCCTCCTCGCGGATGATGACGTCCTGCGAGACGTCGACCAGACGACGGGTGAGGTAACCCGAGTCGGCGGTACGCAGGGCGGTGTCCGCCAGACCCTTACGGGCACCGTGCGTGGAGATGAAGTACTCCAGCACGGACAGACCCTCACGGAACGAGGCCTTGATCGGACGCGGGATCGTCTCGTTCTTGGCGTTCGACACCAGACCACGCATACCGGCGATCTGACGCATCTGCATCATGTTGCCTCGTGCACCCGAGTTCACCATCATGAAGATCGGGTTGGTCTTCGGGAAGTTCTCGTTCATGGCCTCGGCGACCTCGTTGGTCGCCTTGGTCCAGATCGCGATGAGTTCCTGGGTGCGCTCGTCCTTGGTGATCAGACCGCGCTCGTACTGCTTCTGGACCTTCTCGTCCTGCGCCTCGTAGCCCTTGACGATCTCCTTCTTCGCCTCGGGAACGACGACGTCGGAGATGGCCACGGTGACACCGGAACGGGTGGCCCAGAAGAAGCCGGCCGCCTTCAGGTTGTCGAGCGTGGCCGCCACGATGACCTTCGGGTAGCGCTCGGCCAGGTCGTTGACGATCTGGGAGAGCTGCTTCTTGCCGACCTCGTAGTCGACGAACGGGTAGTCCTCGGGCAGCAGCTCGTTGAAGAGCGCACGGCCCAGCGTGGTCTTCAGCGTGAAGCTGTCACCCTGCTGCCACTCCGGCTCGCCCTCCTCGCGGACCGGCGGCACCCAGCCACGCGGCGGGATGGTGCCCACCGGGAAGCGGATGTCGACCCGGGCCTGCAGCGACAGCTCGCCGGCGTCGAACGCCATGATCGCCTCGGCGACCGAGGAGAACGGACGGTCGGCGCCCTTGATGTCGCGGCCCTCGTCGTCCGTGGTGAGGAAGTACAGGCCCAGCACCATGTCCTGGGTCGGCATCGTCACCGGACGGCCGTCGGCCGGCTTGAGGATGTTGTTCGAGGACAGCATCAGGATGCGGGCCTCGGCCTGCGCCTCCGCGGACAGCGGCAGGTGCACGGCCATCTGGTCGCCGTCGAAGTCCGCGTTGAACGCGGTGCAGACGAGCGGGTGGATCTGGATGGCCTTGCCCTCGACCAGCTGCGGCTCGAAGGCCTGGATGCCGAGGCGGTGCAGGGTGGGAGCACGGTTCAGCAGCACCGGGTGCTCGGCGATGACCTCTTCGAGGACGTCGTACACGACGGTGCGGCCGCGCTCCACCATGCGCTTGGCGCTCTTGATGTTCTGCGCGTGGTTCAGGTCGACCAGGCGCTTCATCACGAACGGCTTGAAGAGCTCCAGCGCCATCGCCTTCGGCAGACCGCACTGGTGCAGCTTCAGCTGCGGACCGACGACGATCACGGAACGCGCGGAGTAGTCCACACGCTTACCGAGCAGGTTCTGACGGAATCGACCCTGCTTACCCTTCAGCATGTCGCTGAGGGACTTCAGCGGGCGGTTACCCGGACCGGTGACCGGACGGCCACGACGACCGTTGTCGAACAGCGCGTCGACGGCCTCCTGGAGCATGCGCTTCTCGTTGTTCACGATGATCTCGGGCGCGCCGAGGTCGAGAAGCCGCTTCAGTCGGTTGTTCCGGTTGATCACACGGCGGTACAGGTCGTTCAGGTCGGAGGTCGCGAAGCGGCCACCGTCCAGCTGCACCATCGGGCGAAGGTCCGGCGGGATGACCGGGACGCAGTCCAGAACCATGCCCTTGGGGCTGTTGGAGGTCTGCAGGAACGCGGACACGACCTTCAGCCGCTTCAGGGCGCGGGTCTTCTTCTGACCCTTGCCGGTGCGGATGATCTCGCGGAGGCGCTCGGCCTCCTCGTCCAGGTCGAAGGACTCCAGGCGCTTCTGCAGCGCCGCGGCACCCATCGAACCGTCGAAGTACGTGCCGAAGCGGTCACGCAGCTCGCGGTAGAGCAGCTCGTCGCCCTCCAGGTCCTGGACCTTGAGGTTCTTGAACCGGTTCCACACCTCGTCGAGCCGGTCGATCTCGCGCTGCGCACGGTCGCGCAGCTGCTTCATCTCGCGCTCGGCACCCTCGCGCACCTTGCGGCGCACGTCCGACTTGGCGCCCTCGGCCTCCAGCTCGGCCAGGTCGGCCTCGAGCTTCTTGGCGCGGGCCTCCAGGTCGGCGTCCCGGCGCTGCTCGATCTGCTGGCGCTCGACGGAGACGTGGGCCTCCAGCGAGGGCAGGTCGCGGGTACGGCGCTCCTCGTCCACGTACGTGATCATGTACGCGGCGAAGTAGATGACCTTCTCCAGGTCCTTCGGGGCGAGGTCGAGCAGGTAGCCCAGCCGCGACGGAACGCCCTTGAAGTACCAGATGTGCGTGACGGGAGCGGCCAGCTCGATGTGGCCCATCCGCTCACGGCGCACCTTGGCGCGCGTGACCTCGACGCCACAGCGCTCACAGATGATGCCCTTGAAGCGGACACGCTTGTACTTGCCGCAGTAGCACTCCCAGTCCCGGGTCGGACCGAAGATCTTCTCGCAGAAGAGTCCGTCCTTCTCGGGCTTGAGGGTGCGGTAGTTGATGGTCTCGGGCTTCTTGACCTCGCCGTGGCTCCACTGACGGATGTCGTCAGCGGTGGCCAGGCCGATCCGGAGCTCGTCGAAGAAGTTGACGTCGAGCACTATGCGTCAATCCCTCTCAGGGTCGTAAGTCTTGGGGTCTGAAACGGGGTCCCGGGGTCGGCGGGCCTTCTGCTGTTCAGAAGGCCCGCCGGACTCCGTCAGACCTCTTCGACGCTGCTCGGCTCGCGCCGGGACAGGTCGATGCCGAGCTCCTCCGCAGCGCGGAAGACGTCCTCGTCGGTGTCACGCATCTCGATGGACATACCGTCGCTGGACAGCACCTCCACGTTCAGGCACAGGGACTGCATCTCCTTGATGAGCACCTTGAAGGACTCGGGGATGCCGGGTTCGGGGATGTTCTCGCCCTTGACGATGGCCTCGTAGACCTTCACGCGGCCGGTGACGTCGTCGGACTTGATGGTCAGCAGCTCCTGGAGGGCGTAGGCGGCGCCGTACGCCTCGAGTGCCCACACCTCCATCTCGCCGAACCGCTGGCCACCGAACTGGGCCTTACCACCCAGCGGCTGCTGGGTGATCATCGAGTACGGACCGGTCGAACGGGCGTGCAGCTTGTCGTCGACCAGGTGGTGCAGCTTCAGGATGTACATGTAGCCGACCGAGATCGGGTCCGGGAACGGCTCACCGCTACGGCCGTCGAACAGCCGCGCCTTGCCGGACGGGAGCACCATGCGCTCGCCGTCGCGGTTCGGAATGGTGTGCTGCAGCAGACCCGCGAGCTCGTCCTCACGCGCACCGTCGAAGACCGGGGTGGCGACGTTGGTGCCGGGCTCGACCTGGTCGGCGCCGATGACCTGCAGGCGCTGCGCCCACTCGTCGGCGAGGCCGGAGACGTCCCAGCCGCGGCTGGCGAGCCAGCCGAGGTGGATCTCCAGGACCTGTCCCGGGTTCATTCGGGACGGCACAGCCAGCGGGTTGAGGATGATGTCGACCGGGGTGCCGTCCTCCAGGAACGGCATGTCCTCGATCGGCAGGATCTTCGAGATGACGCCCTTGTTGCCGTGCCGGCCGGCGAGCTTGTCACCGTCGGTGATCTTGCGCTTCTGCGCGACGTAGACGCGGACCAGCTGGTTCACGCCCGGCGGCAGCTCGTCGCCCTCCTCGCGGTCGAAGACGCGCACACCGATGACCTTGCCGGTCTCGCCGTGCGGCACCTTCAGCGAGGTGTCACGGACCTCGCGGGCCTTCTCACCGAAGATCGCGCGCAGCAGGCGCTCCTCGGGCGTCAGCTCGGTCTCACCCTTGGGCGTGACCTTGCCGACGAGGATGTCACCGGCGATGACCTCGGCACCGATACGGATGATGCCGCGCTCGTCGAGGTCGGCGAGGACCTCCTCGGAGACGTTCGGGATGTCCCGGGTGATCTCCTCGGGGCCGAGCTTGGTGTCACGGGCGTCGACCTCGTGCTCCTCGATGTGGATCGAGGAGAGGACGTCGTCCTGCACGAGGCGCTGCGACAGGATGATCGCGTCCTCGTAGTTGTGACCCTCCCACGGCATGAACGCGACCAGCAGGTTCTTGCCGAGCGCCATCTCACCCTGCTGGGTGGCCGGACCGTCGGCGAGGACCTGGCCCTCGATGACCCGGTCGCCCTCGGCGACGATGACCTTCTGGTTGACCGAGGTGCCCTGGTTGGAGCGGGCGAACTTGGCCAGCCGGTACGTGATGTACGTGCCGTCGTCGTTGGCGGTGGTGATGTAGTCCGCGGAGACCTCCTGGACCACACCGGCCTTCTCGGCCTTGACCACGTCGCCGGCGTCGACCGCGGAGCGGTACTCCATGCCGGTGCCGACGAGCGGGGACTCCGCCTGGATCAGCGGAACGGCCTGGCGCATCATGTTCGCGCCCATGAGGGCACGGTTGGCGTCGTCGTGCTCCAGGAACGGGATCATGGCGGTCGCGACCGACACCATCTGGCGCGGCGAGACGTCCATGTAGTCCACGTCCTCGGGGGCGACGTAGTCGACCTCACCGCCACGGCGGCGGACCAGGACGCGGGCCTCGGCGAAGCGGAGCTCGTCCGTCAGCGGCGCGTTGGCCTGCGCGATGACGAAGCGGTCCTCCTCGTCGGCGGTCAGGTAGTTCACCTCGTCGGTGACCTGGCCGTCGTTCACCTTGCGGTACGGGGTCTCGACGAAACCGAACGCGTTGACCCGGCCGTAGGTGGCGAGCGAGCCGATCAGACCGATGTTCGGGCCTTCCGGCGTCTCGATCGGGCACATGCGGCCGTAGTGCGACGGGTGCACGTCACGGACCTCGAAGCCGGCCCGCTCACGGGACAGACCACCCGGGCCGAGGGCGTTCAGACGACGCTTGTGCGTCAGCCCCGACAGCGGGTTGTTCTGGTCCATGAACTGGGACAGCTGGCTGGTGCCGAAGAACTCCTTGATGGAGGCGACGACCGGCCGGATGTTGATCAGGGTCTGCGGCGTGATCGCCTCGACGTCCTGGGTGGTCATGCGCTCGCGCACGACGCGCTCCATACGGGCGAGACCCGTACGGACCTGGTTCTGGATCAGCTCGCCGACGCTGCGGATACGGCGGTTGCCGAAGTGGTCGATGTCGTCGGTCTCGACCATGATCGAGCGACCGGAGTCGCCGACCGTCTCGGTCTCACCGGCGTGCAGCTTCACCAGGTACTTGATCGTCGCGATGATGTCCTCGACGGTCAGGACGCCCGCGTCCAGCGGCGTGTCCGTACCCAGCTTCTTGTTGACCTTGTAGCGGCCGACCTTGGCGAGGTCGTAGCGCTTGGGGTTGAAGTACAAGTTCTCCAGCAGCGTCTGCGCGGCCTCACGCGTGGGGGGCTCGCCCGGACGCAGCTTGCGGTAGATGTCGAGCAGCGCGTCGTCCTGGCCCTGGGTGTGGTCCTTCTCCAGGGTGGCGCGCATCGACTCGTACTCGCCGAACTCCTCGAGGATCTGCTCGGTGGTCCAGCCGAGCGCCTTCAGGAGGACGGTGACGGACTGCTTGCGCTTGCGGTCGATACGGACACCGACCATGTCGCGCTTGTCGATCTCCATCTCCAGCCAGGCACCCCGGGACGGGATGATCTTGGCGGAGAAGATGTCCTTGTCGGACGTCTTGTCGATGCTGGAGTCGAAGTAGACACCGGGCGAACGGACCAGCTGCGACACCACGACACGCTCGGTGCCGTTGATGACGAAGGTGCCCTTGTTCGTCATGAGCGGGAAGTCGCCCATGAAGACCGTCTGGGACTTGATCTCGCCGGTCTCGTTGTTGGTGAACTCGGCGGTGACGAAGAGCGGAGCCGCGTAGGTGAAGTCACGCTCCTTGCACTCGTCGATGGAGTTCTTCGGCGGCTCGAAGCGGTGGTCGCGGAAGGTCAGCGACATCGACCCGCTGAAGTCCTCGATCGGGGAGATCTCCTCGAAGATCTCCTCGAGCCCGGACTTGGTGGGGACGTCCTGACCGTTCTCGAGAGCCTCCTCGACCCGACTCTGCCAGGCCGTGTTGCCGAGCAGCCAGTCGAAGCTCTCGGTCTGCAGCGCGAGCAGGTTGGGAACCTCGAGAGGCTCCTTGATCTTTGCAAAAGAGATGCGCAGCGGGGCGGTGCTGGCGCCGTTGTTCGTATTCGCGGTCGAGGCGTTGCGCGAGGCGGCCAAGAGGGGGTCCTTCCGAGGGCTCGGACTCACTACGCGCGTACCGGCCCCTCACCGATACACAGAGACAGATAGTCCCAGGTCAGGGACGGTCCGATCGTCGGTGCTCAAGCGAGGGCATGCCCCTGGTGACGGGCAGGGGACAGCTAACAGGCAGCGCAAAGGGTCAGTGTAGCCACTTGGCACACTGATGTCCAGTGCGGGTTTTCGAAGAACCTCGATGCCCTCGTTGTTCTCAACCCCTGCGACAAGGCCACGCCCTCAACGCCACGTTGATACTGCCCTCTTCGTCGTCGATCCATGCCTCGGATTCGGATCCTTGTGACGACGCGTCCTGAGAATTGCGCGCTGCGTGCGGTTCGTCAAGGCCCCCTTGCCCAAGCCGAGGTGCTGCGCTCGTCACGTGCAGCCTGCCACCGGGGGCGCCGAGAGGCACGACGAAGATCACCTTACTCCTCACGACCGCGGGTGCAAGGCAGCCGCCGCCGGACCCCCAGAACGCCGAAGAGCGACCACCCGGATGGATGATCGCTCTTCGGTGCGTTCGCGTTACAGCCCCAGGGGACTGTTCACGGCCCTACGGGCCGCACTGCGCGCGCGAGAGTCCGTGCGGACCCGTGAGGTCTTACTTGACCTCGACGGAGGCACCGGCGCCCTCGAGGGCCTCCTTGGCCTTGTCCGCGGCGTCCTTGGCAACCTTCTCGAGGACGGGCTTCGGGGCGCCGTCCACCAGGTCCTTGGCCTCCTTCAGGCCGAGGGAGGTCAGCTCACGCACGACCTTGATGACCTGGATCTTCTTGTCGCCGGCGCCGGTGAGGATGACGTCGAACTCGTCCTTCTCCTCCTCCTGCGGGGCCGCGGCGCCCGGGGCACCCGGAGCGGCGACGGCGACCGCGGCGGCGGCAGCGGTGACGTCGAACTTCTCCTCGAACGCCTTCACGAACTCGGAGAGCTGGATGAGGGTCATGCCCTCGAACTCGGCGAGCAGTTCTTCCTGGGTGAGAGCCACGATGGCTTTCCTTCCACTAATTCGGCTGGTGCCGGATGTACATGACTGGCGGGCGTACGTTCGGCCCGCTACGACCGTTGCCTGCGACGGGACGCCTCAGGCGGCGGTCATGATGCGAGCCGAATTACTCGGCACCGCCCTGCTCGGCCTGCTTGGCGCGAAGCGCGTCCACGGTGCGGACGAGCTTCGACGGGAGCGCCTGGAAGACCTGAGCAGCCTGCGTCTGCTTGCCCTTCAGGGCGCCCGCCAGCTTGGCGAGCAGAACCTCGCGGGACTCGAGGTCCGCAAGCTTCTTGATCTCGTCGGCGCTCAGCGCCTTGCCGTCAAGGACACCGCCCTTGATGACGAGATTCGGGTTGTCCTTGGCGAAGTCACGAAGACCCTTCGCCGACTCCACCGGGTCACCGGTGACGAAGGCGACGGCCGTCGGACCAGCGAAGAGCTGGTCGTCCAGCGTGATCCCGGCCTCGTTGGCCGCAATCTTGGTCAGCGTGTTCTTCACCACGGCGTACTGGGCGTTCTCACCGAGCGAACGACGCAGCGTCTTGAGCTGCGCCACGGTGAGACCGCGGTACTCGGTCAGCACGGCGGCGTTGGAGCTGCGGAACTTGTCCGTCAGCTCGGCAACCGCGGCAGCCTTGTCGGGCCTCGCCATAGAGCCTCGGCCTCCTTCCGGGTGATTCGGACCGCGCGGACCCGAAGGAGGACTGGGGAAAACGAAACGCCCCGGCGCAGGCGCACGGGGCGGACTCGACCGGCTGTACATGCGTGGACGCACGTACTCCGGGAGCACTTCCACTGTCACCTGCGCGGGTCGTCCGCAGTTCAGCGGATCCTTCGGCCACCGCGCCCTCGTACGAGTGCACGGCAACGACCAGCGGTCTTTGGCTTCCGCAGAAGCGTACGGGACCGCATCCCTGTCAAGCAAATCCGCCCGTACGGTCCTCGGCCCGCCGACCCGCGGGGGTCAGGAGCCGCCGCCGCTGCCGCCCTGCTGCTGTCGGAGCAGCTCCTCGAAGTCCTGGGTGTCGCCGGCCGGCGGCCGCTCGGCCGAGACCTCCGCTCCGTAGTCGCTGTAGTACGCGGTCTGGGTCAGCTCCCCCGGTCCCCATCCGGCCCCTCTCGACCTTCTTGACCAGCAGGTCCCGCTCGTTGACCCATATGTCGACCGTCTGGGTGGTCACGCCCGCCCGTTCGAGCTGTTCCCTGAGGTCGGCGAGGCGGCTCTCGGAGAGGTGGGAGTCGCGGGTGGCGAGGTCGGCCGCGTCGACGGTGCCCGAGTAGTGCGTGGTCCGCTCACCGCGCACCTCCTCCGTGCCGACCTCCTTCACGTCCCCGGAGGCCAGCAGCAGCTCCACGGACTGCTTCGGAGTGGTGTTGCGCATCTGCTCCTGGAGATACGCGCCGGAGCCCCCGGTGAGCTTCGCCAGGTCGTCGTACGCGTACCGCACCCAGTGCCGCCCGCCCGCCTGCTCGGCGAAAGTGTCGCCCATGCGGGCGTAGTAGGCGTCCGGCAGATAGCGGGCCTCCATCGACGTACTGCCCAGTCGGCTCATGGTGTCGGCCATGGTGCCGCCGGTGTAGGTGATGGTCAGCGTGCCGGTGACGCCGTCGCTCCAGCCGAGGACGCCGTCGGCCGTCATGGACATCAGCGTGCCCATCGTCGTCGTGGACTCCACACGCGCGGAGTCGGCCAGGTCGGTGGACCGCTCGGCGGAGCGCAGCGCGGCGATCGGGGCGACGCGCGACGGGCTCACGCCGGACGGACGGTCGTCCCCGGCCGGGCGGCCGGGCGAATCGGCGGCGGTGCAGCCGGCCAGGCCGCCGGTCAGCGCGACCACCGCCGCGAGCGCGACGGCCACGCGGCGTACGCCCCGGCACAGGATGGTGCTCGTCATTCGTCCCCCCACTGCGAGATGCGAGTCCCGTGCAAGCACGCTAACGCAGCCCACTGACAACCGTCCCCCGCGGACAACGAAACGGGCCCCGCACCTGAGAGAGGTGCGGGGCCCGTGATCCGACTTCAGCGAGCCATGAGGGCTCAGACCGCGGCCGGGTCCTCCTCGACGAGGAGGTTGCGGGTGCGGTTCGGGTCGACCGGGATGCCGGGGCCCATCGTGGTGGTGATGGCGGCCTTCTTGATGTAGCGACCCTTGGCGGCGGACGGCTTCAGACGGAGGATCTCCTCCAGCGCGGCGCCGTAGTTCTCCACCAGCTTGCTGTCGTCGAACGACGTCTTGCCGATGATGAAGTGCAGGTTCGAGTGCTTGTCGACGCGGAACTCGATCTTGCCGCCCTTGATGTCGTTGACAGCCTTGGCGACGTCGGGGGTCACGGTGCCGGTCTTGGGGTTCGGCATCAGACCACGGGGACCGAGCACGCGGCCGAGGCGGCCGACCTTGCCCATGAGGTCCGGGGTGGCGACGACGGCGTCGAAGTCCAGACGCCCCTTCGACACCTCGTCGATCAGCTCGTCGGCGCCGACGATGTCGGCGCCCGCGGCACGCGCGGCCTCGGCACGGTCGCCGGTCGCGAAGACCAGGACCCGGGCGGTCTTACCGGTGCCGTGCGGGAGGTTCACGGTGCCACGGACCATCTGGTCGGCCTTGCGCGGGTCGACACCCAGACGGAAGGCGACCTCGACGGTGCCGTCGAACTTGGTCGTGGAGGTCTCCTTGGCGAGACGGACGGCCTCGAGCGGGGCGTAGAGCTTGTCCCGGTCGACCTTGGCGTCCGCAGCGCGGAGAGACTTGCTGCGCTTGCTCACTACTGCTCCTGGGGATTCTTAGGAGTCGTGGTCCGGGCCGAGCAGGCCCTGCCACTACTGCTCTGGGAGGTTGGGGCTCAGCCCTCGACCGTGACGCCCATGGAACGGGCGGTGCCGGCGATGATCTTCTCGGCGGCGTCCAGGTCGTTGGCGTTGAGGTCGGGCATCTTGGTGGTGGCGATCTCGCGGACCTGGTCGCGGGTGATCTTGGCGACCTTGGTCTTGTGCGGCTCGCCGGAGCCCTTCTCCACGCCCGCGGCCTTGAGGATCATCTTGGCGGCCGGCGGGGTCTTGGTGATGAAGGTGAAGGAGCGGTCCTCGTAGACCGTGATCTCCACCGGGATGACCCAGCCACGCTGCGACTCGGTCGCGGCGTTGTAGGCCTTGCAGAACTCCATGATGTTGACGCCGTGCTGACCCAGCGCGGGGCCGACCGGCGGGGCCGGGTTGGCGGCACCGGCCTGGATCTGGAGCTTGATGAGCCCCGTGACCTTCTTCTTCTTGGGAGGCATAGCTCTCCGGGTCCTTTCGATTCGGGTCTACCCTCCACCGAGTCGCGTCTCGGCAGAAGGCATACCGCACAACGATAACGGGTATAGATGCGCGGCCAAAAACCGTGCAGGTCAGACAGGCTCCGAGAGCCCACCTGACCTGCGCGGAAGTACTGTGCCCAGAAGGCGTCAGTTCTTCTGGATCTGGTCGAACGAGAGCTCGACCGGCGTCTCCCGGCCGAAGATCTCCACCAGGCCCTTGACCTTCTTGGAGTCGGGGTTGATCTCGTTGATCGTCGCCTGCAGCGTGGCGAACGGGCCGTCGGTGACGGTGACCGAGTCGCCGACCTCGAAGTCCAGCACCTGGACCTCGACCTTGCGCTGCGGCGCCGGCTTGCCCTCGGCCTCGGCGGCCTCGCGGGCGGCCTTCTCCTCCGCCTCCGGGGCGAGCATCTTGACGATCTCGTCCAGGGTCAGCGGGTACGGGTCGTAGGCGTTGCCGACGAAGCCGGTGACACCGGGGGTGTTGCGGACGACGCCCCAGGACTCGTTCGTCAGGTCCATGCGGACCAGGACGTAGCCCGGGAGCTTGTTCTGCTTGATGGTCTTGCGGTCGCCGTTCTTGATCTGGACGACCTCTTCCTGCGGCACCTCGGCCTGGAAGATGTAGTCCTCGACGTTGAGCGAGACGGCGCGCTGCTCCAGGTTGGTCTTCACGCGGTTCTCGTAACCGGCGTAGGTGTGGATCACGTACCACTCGCCGGGCAGAGTGCGCAGCTCCTGGCGGAGCGCCTCGACGGGGTCGAGCTCGGGCTCGGGCTCGGCCTCCTCCGCGGGCTCCTCATCGACGTGCACGGCGGCTTCCTCCGCGGGCTCACCCGCGGCGGCGTCGGCAGCCTCGGCCTCGTCCAGGTCCTCGTCCGCACCCTCGACGATGTCGAGCTCGTCTTCCACGGACTCGACCGGCTCGATGGCGTCGTTCACGTTCGGGTCAGACACGGTGGCTGCTTCTTCCTGGATACATAGGGGTGGAACACGCGAAAGGGGCGCCGGGTCACGGCGCCCTTCGCTCTTGGCTCAGCCGAAGACGTACTTGGCGGCGTGGTCGAGCCCATAGTCAATCACGGTGACCAGTCCGATCATGACGACGACGAAGATGATCACGACGGTCGTGTATCGCGTCAGCTGGGTGCGCGTGGGCCAGACGACCTTGCGGAGCTCGGCGACGATCTGCCGGTAGAAGAGGGCAAGGCGCTTCAGCGGGCCCTTCTTGGCACGCTTGCCGCCCTTGCGGGACTTCTTCTGGGACTCCGGTGCCTCGTCCTGAGCGTCAGGCGTGTCGATGGAGCCCACGGCGTCCGTCATTCGTCCTCACCTGATCCCGGGTCGTGGCCGTGCCGCGCCCGGTCTGAGCCGCACGGCGGTGCGTTGCTGTACGTACCTGCGCACACATCCTGGCGGTGTGTGTAGCAGGGCCGGAGGGACTTGAACCCCCAACCGCCGGTTTTGGAGACCGGTGCTCTACCAATTGAGCTACGACCCTTTGTGTGTCCCCCAACGTACCGCATCCAACCGGGTGCACGGTGTGCACCGGCCGAGTGCGGGCTCGATGAAGGCCAACGAGGTGAGAGTGTACGTGGTCCTGGGCCGGGCGTCGAACAGAAATGGGCCCTGGGACCTGCGCCCCCGGAAGATCGCCGCCCTTTCGGCCGGGATCCGGCCGAAGATCACCCAGGCCACCCGATGTGTCCGGACTGTTGTTCCACGGTTTGCCCTGAGCTGCTCAGTCCGTGAAACCAGTGTGCCGGGCCGGTTTCCGGTCTGAAACGATGGCCTCATGAGCGCTGCAACCCCACCCACCGAGCGCCGGGTCTCGGCCCGCATCGGCGCGATCTCCGAGTCCGCCACCCTCGCCGTGGACGCCAAGGCCAAGGCCCTCAAGGCCGCCGGGCGTCCGGTGATCGGATTCGGCGCCGGCGAGCCCGACTTCCCGACTCCTGACTACATCGTCGAGGCCGCGATCGAGGCCTGCAAGAACCCCAAGTACCACCGCTACACCCCGGCCGGCGGCCTGCCCGAACTCAAGGCCGCGATCGCCGTGAAGACGCTGCGCGACTCCGGTTACGAGGTCGACGCGTCCCAGATCCTGGTCACCAACGGCGGCAAGCAGGCCATCTACGAGGCGTTCGCCGCGATCCTCGACCCGGGCGACGAGGTCATCGTCCCGGCTCCGTACTGGACGACGTACCCGGAGTCGATCCGGCTGGCCGGCGGTGTCCCGGTCGAGGTCGTCGCCGACGAGACGACCGGTTACCGCGTCAGCGTGGAGCAGCTGGAGGCGGCCCGCACGGAGAAGACGAAGGTCGTCCTCTTCGTCTCCCCGTCCAACCCGACCGGCGCGGTCTACTCCGAGGCCGAGACCGAGGCCATCGGCCGCTGGGCCGTCGAGCACGGCCTGTGGGTGCTCACCGACGAGATCTACGAGCACCTGGTCTACGGCGACGCGTCCGCCGTGTCGATGCCGGCCGTCCTGCCCGAGCTGCGCGACAAGTGCATCGTGGTCAACGGTGTCGCGAAGACGTACGCCATGACCGGCTGGCGAGTGGGCTGGATCATCGGCCCGAAGGACGTCGTGAAGGCCGCGACGAACCTCCAGTCGCACGCCACGTCGAACGTCTCGAACGTGGCGCAGGCCGCCGCGCTGGCCGCGGTGTCCGGCGACCTGGACGCCGTCGCCACAATGCGCGAGGCGTTCGACCGGCGCCGCAGGACCGTCGTCCGGATGCTCAACGAGATCGACGGCGTCGTCTGCCCGGAGCCCGAGGGCGCCTTCTACGCCTACCCGTCGGTGAAGGCACTGATCGGCAAGGAGATCCGCGGCAAGCGCCCGCAGAACACCGTCGAACTGGCCGCGCTGATCCTGGAGGAGGTCGAGGTCGCGGTCGTCCCGGGCGAGGCCTTCGGCACGCCGGGCTATCTGCGCCTGTCGTACGCCCTGGGCGACGAGGACCTCGTCGAGGGCGTCAGCCGCATCCAGAAGCTGCTGGCGGAGGCACGCGACTGACGTTCCACGACGTCGTTGGCCGTCTCCCTGCAAAGGGGGGCGGCCAATTCCGTTTCTTCGTGCGAGCAAGACCACTAACGGGGAAAGCGCTACCGGGGCGAGCGGGGCGTACGGCAGGATCCTGGGATGGAACGTGTACGTGATGTCTCCGACCTCCCGAAGGCCCATCTGCACCTGCACTTCACCGGCTCGATGCGGCCGGGCACCCTGCTGGAGCTGGCCGACAAGTACGGCGTACGGCTGCCCGAGGCGCTGACCGAGGCCTTGTTCAGCGGTGAGCCGCCGCGGCTGCGGGCGACGGACGAGCGGGGCTGGTTCCGCTTCCAGCGCCTGTACGACGCCGCGCGCTCGTGCCTGAGGCAGCCGGAGGACATTCAGCGGCTGGTTCGGGAGGCGGCCGAGGAGGACCTGAGGGACGGCTCGGGCTGGCTGGAGATCCAGGTCGACCCGACGTCGTACGCCCCGCGCCTGGGCGGCCTGATCCCGGCGCTGGAGATCATCCTGGACGCGGTGGAGACGGCGTCGCGGGAGACCGGGCTCGGGATGCGCCTGCTGGTCGCGGCCAACCGTATGAAGCACCCGCTGGACGCCCGTACGCTGGCCCGACTGGCCGTCCGTTACGCCGACCGGGGCGTGGTCGGCTTCGGCCTCTCCAACGACGAGCGGCGCGGCATGGCCCGCGACTTCGACCGCGCCTTCGCCATCGCCCGCGACGGCGGCCTCCTGTCCGCCCCGCACGGCGGCGAACTGACCGGCCCCGCCTCGGTCCGCGACTGCCTGGACGACCTGGACGCCGACCGGGTGGGCCACGGCGTGCGCGCGGCAGAGGACCCGCGCCTGCTGAAGCGCCTGGCCGACCGGGGCGTCACCTGCGAGGTGTGCCCGGCCTCGAACGTGGCCCTCGGCGTCTACGAGAAGCCCGAGGACGTCCCCCTGCGCACCCTCTTCGAGGCCGGTGTCCCGATGGCCCTGGGCGCCGACGACCCGCTTCTGTTCGGCTCCCGCCTGGCGGCCCAGTACGAGATCGCCCGCGAGCACCACGCCTTCACCGACGCGGAACTTGCCGAACTGGCCCGCCAGTCGGTACGGGCCTCGGCGGCGCCGGAGGAGACGAAAACGAGGCTGCTGGCAGGGGTGGACGCCTGGCTGACCGCCGCCGAGCCCGCCGCCGACGACGGCTGAGCCTCGCCGCCTGGGGGCTGCCCCGGCCCAAAAGGCAGCCTCTGCCTGGAGGCTGCGCCCCGGCACAAAGGCTGGCCTCTGCCCGGAGGCTGCCCCGGCCCAGAGGCTGGCCTCTCCCTGGAGGCTGCGCCGGCACAAAGGCTGGCCTCCGCCTGGAGGCTGCCCCGGCACAAAGGCTGGCCTCCGCCTGGAGGCTGCCCCGGCACAAAGGCTGGCCTCCGCCTGGAGGCTGCGCCCCGGCCCAGAGGCTGCGCCTAGAGGCTGACCCCGACCGTCACCGGCTCGTTGACCAGGGTGATCCCGAAGGCCTCACGCACCCCGGCGACGACCTCGCGGGCCAGCGCCAGCAGGTCCTCCGTGGTCGCCTCGCCGCGGTTGGTGAGGGCGAGGGTGTGCTTCGAGGAGATCCGGGCGGGCCCGGTGCCGTAGCCCTTGCTGAATCCGGCCTTGTCGATCAGCCAGGCGGCGGAGGTCTTGGTGTGCCCGTCCCCGGCCGGGTACGCCGGCGGCTCCACGCCCTCGCCGAGCCGCTCCCGCACGCGCGCGTGGAACGCGGCGAACTGGGTGGCCGTGAGGATCGGGTTGGTGAAGAAGGAGCCGGCGGACCAGGTGTCGTGGTCCTCGGAGTCGAGCACCATGCCCTTCCCGGCGCGCAGCTTCAGCACGGTGTCGCGGGCGTCGCCGAGCGGAACCCGGTTGCCCGGTTCGACCCCGAGCGCGCGGGCGGTCTCGGCGTACCGGATGGGCCCCGACAGCCCGCCCGCGTCCTGAAGCTCGAAGCGGACGCGCAGGACGACATACCGCTCGGGGTCGGCCTTGAAGCGGCTGTGGCGGTACGAGAACCCGCACTCGGCGTTCGTCAGGGTGACCGTCTCGCCCGCCTCGCGGTCGTAGGCGATCACCTCGGTGATGGTGGAGGAGACCTCCTGGCCGTACGCCCCGACGTTCTGGATCGGCGTCGCGCCCGCCGACCCCGGGATCCCGGCCAGGCACTCGACACCGGCGAGCCCGGCCTCCACGGTGCGCGCGACGGCGTCCGTCCACACCTCACCGGCGGCCAGCTCCAGCCGCGTGCCGACCAGCTCGAAGCCGCGGGTGGCGATGCGCAGGGCCGTTCCGTCGAACCCCTTGTCGCCGACGACCAGATTCGAACCACCGCCGATGACCAGCAACGGCGTCCCGTTGGCGTCGGCCTCCCGGACGACGTCGACGACCTCGGCGTCGGTCGTCGCGGTCACCAGCCGGGTCGCGGGACCGCCCAGCCGGAACGTGGTCAACGGGGCGAGGGGGGCGTCGTGGAGTACCTGCACGCGCCAAGACTACGAGACGGCACTGACAGGCTCCGTGGCGCACGCGCACGTGCCCCTGTCGCGGCAGACAGCGGTAAGGGGCGCCCGCCATTGCGAACGCCCCTTACTCAAGTGCACAGCTCAGGCCAGCCGGACGACCGCCCGGGACATGCCCAGGACCTTCTGTCCGGCGCTGGTCGCCGTGAGGTCCACGCGGACGGTGTTGTCGTCGAGCTTGGCGGCCACCTTGCCGCTGACCTCGATCGTCGCCCCCTGGTCGTCGTTCGGGACGACGACGGGCTTGGTGAAACGGACGCCGTACTCGACGACCGCACCAGGGTCCCCGGCCCAGTCGGTGACCACGCGGATCGCCTCGGCCATGGTGAACATGCCGTGCGCGATGACGTCCGGCAGGCCCACCTCCTTGGCGAACTTCTCGTTCCAGTGGATCGGGTTGAAGTCCCCGGAGGCGCCCGCGTACTGGACGAGCGTGGCGCGGGTCACGGGGAAGGTCTGCGCGGGCAGTTCGGTGCCGACCTCGATGTCGGCGTACGCGATCTTGGCCGTCATCTGCTCACGCCTCCTCGGGCCCGCGGGCCACCAGCTTGGTCCAGGCGGTCACGACGTGCTCCCCGGCCTCGTCGTGCACCTCGCCGCGGACGTCCAGGATGTCGTTGCCGGCCAGCGACTTGATGGCCTCGATGGTCGAGGTGACCGTGAGCCGGTCACCGGCGCGCACCGGCCGGCTGTAGGCGAACTTCTGGTCGCCGTGCACGACGCGGCTGTAGTCCAGCCCTAGCTGCGGGTCGTCGATGACCTGCCGCGCCGCCCTGAAAGTGATCGCGAACACGAAGGTGGGCGGGGCGATCACGTCGGGGTGGCCGAGGGCCTTGGCGGCTTCCGGGTCCACGTAGGCCGGGTTGGCGTCTCCCACCGCCTCCGCGAACTCACGGATCTTCTCCCGGCCCACCTCGTAGGGGTCGGTGGGCGGGTAGCTCCGCCCCACGAAGGACTGGTCGAGCGCCATGGCTCGGTACCTCCTGGTTTCTGCTCTGGTCGACCCACCGTGCCGGGTCAACCGTATAAAAGCCGCTGTGGCCGATTGCGCTCAGTGGCCACGCCCGGCCAAAAGGGTGACCGAAAAGCCACGAGGCCGCCCCCTGAACTGCGGGGGCGGCCTCGTGTACGAGCCGTACGAAGAAGTACGAGCCTGCGTCAGCGCGTTTCGCGGTGCGCGGTGTGCGCGTTGCAACGCGGACAGTGCTTCTTCATCTCAAGACGGTCCGGGTTGTTACGCCGGTTCTTCTTGGTGATGTAGTTCCGCTCCTTGCACTCCACGCAGGCCAGCGTGATCTTCGGGCGGACGTCGGTGGCAGCCACGTGAGTGCTCCTTGACGAACGGGTAGGTTAATTCAACGCAAGAAAGAGTAGCCGATCGAAGGACCGACCCCGCAATCGGCTACTGTCAGTAGCGGTGACCGGACTTGAACCGGTGACACAGCGATTATGAGCCGCTTGCTCTACCGACTGAGCTACACCGCTGCGGTGCGATCGGGCCCCGCCTGACGGCGGAAACCTCTCACACCAGAGCCCCAAAACGGAATCGAACCGTTGACCTTCTCCTTACCATGGAGACGCTCTGCCGACTGAGCTATTGGGGCGAGCGATGAAGACATTACACGCTCGGCCGCCGTTCACCCAAATCCGTTTCCCCGTCTCCATCCCGCCCCCGTCGCGCACCTCTCAGCAGCCCCGCGGGCCGCTCGGACACCGGACTCGGTCGGCGGACCACACCGGTACGACTATTGCGCTCCTGCGCGCCACAGACCGAACGCCGTCCTAGGCTCGACTCACTCTGCGTGATCTTGCGTCCATGACGCGGCGGTACGTCATGAGACCCGACTCCGATCCCAGCCGAACTCGAAACGTCCTGGAGCACGATGCCCGACAGCCAGCCGCAGCCGCCTCACTCGTCGTCGCCCCTGCCGGGCTCGGGACAGGGCGACGCGGCCAGTCTGCTGCTGTGCGGCGCGCGCCTCACGGACGGCCGGACCGTGGACGTCCGGCTGGGCGGCGGGCGTATCGAGGCGGTGGGTACGGCGGGCAGCCTGGGCGGCTCTCGCGGTGGCGGTGGCGGTGGCGGTGGCGGTGGCAGCGGCGGCGGTGGCGGCCGGGTGGATCTCAGCGGCTACCTCCTCCTGCCGGCCCCGGCCGAACCGCACGCCCACGCCGACACGGCCCTGTCCGCCGACGCCGACGGCCCGGTCTCGTACGACCCCCAGGACGTCCAGCGCCGGGCCACCGAGGCCACGCTGCTGCAACTCGGGCACGGGGCGACCGCGCTGCGGGCCCACGTGCGCGTGGGTGATGTTCAGGGGCTGGGCGCGCTGACCGCCGTACTGCGGGCGCGGCGGTCGTTGCGCGGGCTCGCGGAGCTGACGGCGGTGGCGATGCCGCGGGTGCTGACCGGGGTGGCCGGGGCGGACGGGCTCGCCATGCTGCGCGACGCGATGAAGATGGGCGCCTCCGTGGTGGGCGGCTGTCCGGATCTCGACCCCGATCCGACGGGCTATGTGGAGTCCGTCCTGACGGTCGCCTCCGAACACGGCTGCCCCGTCGACCTGCACACCGACGCCACCGACCCGGCCCGTCTCGCCCGCCTTGCCGCGATGGCCGGCGGCCTGCGCCCCGGCGTGACGATCGGCCCGTGCGGCGGCCTCGGCCACCTGCCCACCGACGTGGCGTCCCGCACCGCCGACCAGCTGGCGGCGGCGGGCGTGACCGTGGTGTGCCTGCCGCAGGGCGGCTGCGCGGGCGCCGACCGGCACGGTACGACGCCCGTACGGCTGCTGCGCGCCGCCGGCGTACGCCTCGCCGCCGGCAGCGGCGCCCTGCGGGACACCTCGAACCCGGTGGGGCGCGGCGACCCCCTGGAGGCCGCCTACCTCCTGGCCTCCCACCACGGCCTGCGCCCCGAGGACGCCTACGAGGCCGTGAGCACCTCTGCCCGCGCCGCCATGGGCCTGCCCGAGGTACGCGTGGAGGCGGGCTTCCCGGCCGAGCTGCTGGCGGTGCGCGGAGAACGGCTGGCGGGTGCCCTGTCACTGGCGTACAGCCGGATCGTGGTGCACCGGGGGCGCGTGGTGGCTCGGACGAGCGCGGTACGCGAGTACTGCAACTCGGCCGCGTCGGCGGAGCTGGGACTGCCGCGGCAGGGGCGGGGCGAGTTGTCGTAGGCACCCACCCTGAACCCTTTCAACCCCGCCCATCTCGTGAGGCTGAGACACCACCCATCTCATGCGGCGGATGCGGCCGTTCGGGCGTACGGTCGGAAGCATGCGCATTGTCATCGCTGGAGGTCATGGACAGATCGCGTTGCGGCTGGAGCGCCTGCTCTCCGCGCGCGGCTACGAGGTGGCGGGCATCATCCGCCGCGCCGAACAGGGCGACGATCTGCGGGAGGCCGGCGCCGAACCCGTCCTGCTGGACCTGGAGTCGGCCACGGTCGAGCAGGTCGCGGCGCATCTGCAGGGTGCCGACGCGGCGGTGTTCGCGGCCGGTGCAGGCCCGGGCAGCGGGGCGGCACGCAAGGACACGGTGGACAAGGGCGCGGCCGTGCTGTTCGCGGACGCGGCGGCCCGGGCGGGCGTACGCCGCTTCCTGATCGTCTCCTCGATGGGCGCCGACCCGAACCACCAGGGCGACGAGGTCTTCGACGTCTACCTGCGCGCCAAGGGCGAGGCCGACGCCCACATCAGCCGCCAGGACGCGCTTGACTGGACGATCCTGCGCCCCGGCACGCTGACGGACGACGCCGGCACCGGCCTCGTCCGCCTGGAGGCGCACACCGGCCGGGGCCCGATCCCGCGCAACGACGTGGCCACCGTCCTTGCCGAACTGCTCGACACCCCGGCGACGGCCGGTCTGACCCTGGAACTGATCGGCGGGTCGACACCGGTCTCGGTGGCCGTGAAGTCGGTGGCCGGAAACTGAGGCCGACCGCGGCGGCGGTTCCCGCGTCGGCAGGCCCCTCGGACGGCCTCCGCCCCTAGAACAGCGGCAGCTGTCCGGGGTACTCCGGCACGACATGCCCGTCCAACGACGGCTGAACCGCTCCCAGTTGCGCCTGCCGAAGCGACCCGGGGCAGGAGACGAGCCGACCGGTCTCTCGCGCACCGGGCGGGTCGTGCCGGGCGAACCGTCCCGCGACGACGGCGATCTCACGACGGCACTCGGGGCAGGTTCTGCGGCGGGAGGAGCGGGAGCTCATGGGGTCAGTGTGCCCGAACACCCCTTCGGTCCCAGCAAGTCCGGCGGTCCGCTCTCCGAAACGGGGCTCAGCCACCAGGGCTCGTTGCCGCCGGTCGCCCTCAGGAGCGACCGGCGGCGCGCAAATGTCTCCGGCGGCGCGCAAAATGTCTCCGGCGGCGCGCAACTGTCTCCAGGCCGGGCCCCCACGCGCGGCAGCCGGGCCGACCGGGGCCCACCTGCTCGCCTGAACCTCCGTCAGCCGTTCCGGCGCCGGCGGCGGCGCCGCCACTGCCATGCCGCCGCCATCCCGAAGGAAGCCGTGATCAGGGTGGCAGCCAGCACGGGCCAAAGCCCGTCCGCGACCCGCAGGTCGGCGAGGACGACCACGACGATCAGGCCCACAGGGATGAGCAGCGACAGAAGAGCCCTGACGGTGGCCACCGGCATCCCGGGGCCGGCTCTCGTGGTCCGCCGTGGCCGGGCCACCGGCCCGCCCGAGTAGAAGGCCGTTGCCCTGTCCAGGAAACGGTCGGTGGACCGGCTGTACGACCGGCCCAGGTAGGGGACCCAGACCAAAGGAGCGACCACCGCGATCAGAAACACGACACCGAGCACGGCGTAGTGCCCCACCGCGGCCGGCCATCGCGCCAGGCCTCCCGTCCTCGCCTCACCTTGCGGCGCGATCAACCCCAGGACACGCGCCATGCGCATGGTCAGCTCCCACAGGACCGCTACGCGCCTCCAGTCCCGCCCCGCCTTCGCCACCCCGGCCCGGTCCCGCCGTGCCGCTTCCCGCCCGGTTCGCCCCTTCCTCGAGGCCTTCTTCCCGGCCTGTCTCTCCTTCGCCTTCTCCTGTTCCGCGAGTGAGGCCGCCGCGAGCGCGGCCCGTGCCCGGTCGACGTCCGGGTAGACCCCTTGGAGCACCAGCAGCTCGGCACTGCGGACGGGACTGGTGGGGTCCCGTCCTTCGAGGGCGGCCAGCTCCAGGCAGGTGCGCGCCTGACTGAGCAGTGCCGCGCAGAATGCGAACGGCGCCATGATCATCATGGGGCCGCCGACGAAGGCCCCCTGCGAAACGACCCGGCGCTTGCCACGGTCGAGCAACGAGGCCCGCAGTTCGGCCATGGCGGCGTCAGGCTGCGCCGCACGCATCCGGGCCACCGAGCGTGCGGCGACCGGGCCCATGTGCCGGACGGCGTAGGATGCGAGGAGTTCCGGCAAATACTGCGGGTTCGCGGCCGCCGCCCGCAGCACGGACTGCGCGAGGGCGGAATCCTGCAACGTCTCCGCGTCCGCGTCCGCGTCGTCGGGAGGCAGACCCGGCACGGCTCAGACCGCCCCGGGGCCGGAACGGCGTCCCGCCGGAAACTCCACGCCCCACCGACGGGGCACGCGAACCCACACATGCGACATGTCCCGTATGTAACACAAACGGGACGCCCAGCTGGGCACTGGTCCGGCAAAACACCGGCCCCCGGTCTCGACCACGACCAGTCGGCGCGGCCCTGCCTCACAGCCGCTCCAACAATCGCCTCCACAGACAGAAAGACCCCTCTGATCTGCGAAGACGAAGATCAGAGGGGGTCTTTCTCAGCGTGGCGGCGCCAGGATTCGAACCTGGGGTTCTGACCTGCGGCGAAGCATCGCAGGCACTCCATCGACGCCTCGGCCGTCCGCATGCCGTCCACAGGCAGCCCACAGCCGCCCGCAGACCTCAGCCGCTCCCGACCGTAAGCCGTACGTCAGGCTGTACGGCCTGGAGCCTCGTGATCCCTGGCCCCGCCCCCTGCCAGGCACATCGCGAGTAGCCCCGTCCACAACCGTTGAGCTCCTCTCCGTAAGTGGATCCTCGATTACGCCCACAGAGGACCCACTTCATGGAACTCCGGCAGATGGACGCTTACTGACCAACAGTGAGCGACCATCTAACGCCGGAGGGCGCCTGCACCTGCACGGAGCCTTCCGACCTAGCGCGCTTTAGCGCTATCTCGTTGTATGTGCTACTGACATTTCCATCGACGCATTCGAGGGGGAATCCCAGACCGACCGGAGCCACCGTGATGGACAGAGTGCCCTTCCCTTCACAGTTCACCAGAATTGACAGCGGCCCTCGCGCCACGCCATTCGGGAGCTCCACCACTCTGTTCCCGCGAGCGGAAGCAACCTCAATCAGAGGTTTTCCAATAGGGAGTTTCGGTGCACGAGCAACCGATTCCCCCTCAACTTCCTCGTATCGCTGAGAGGGTGAAGTTCTTGGCGTCGACGGGGAATCCAGTGCCGACGGCTGGTTCGACTCACTGCTGCCAGAGCACGCAGCCAGGAGAAGCCCGCCCACCATCGCGGCCACTACAGCCTTCTTGCGACGGCTGCCAACCATCAGTCCTCCCATATGTACCAACCCACCCGGAACGGCGTGTAGCTCGTGATGGTCGTCTTTGCTGATGTCTTGCAGTTGCTGTAGATCGTATAGCTTTGACCGGTGTGCTTCAGTCGAAACACTCCATACTTGGCGTTCGTCGTCGTCTTTGGTGGAGTATTCACCGATATCTTGTTGCCGAGCTTCGCGGTGAGCTTGGCCGACAACTCCACATCAAACTTGCCTTCAACCTTGGCGATCAGAGCCTCTCGACTCACCGTGAGGCCAGCCGAAACCGAAATCCCGATCTCGCCCGTCACTTCGGATGTGAACGTCGACTTTGCCGTCCGGGACGTTCCGTTGTAGTTCGAGTTCGTCGGGCCGACGCCCTTGTGATACTGCTTTCCTTGCGACTGCGCGACATAGACGCCATGTGGCGGACCGCAGTATTCTGCGTTAGGCCAGTCCTTCGGTGGCGGCGGCATGAAGGTGGGCTCGTCCGGCATCCCATTACCTTCGTCCGGGATATCGGACACTACCTCCTCGGGCTCCGCAGGCGGGTCCTGGTTGATCTCACCATCGGGTATTGGCGTTTCGGTGGCCGTGGGGGTCGATTCTGGGGTTTCAGAGACGGCAACGGCCGACCCGGAAACGCCGAGGCACAGAAGAAGTGCTGCCACTGACGCGACGGTGGTTCGGTTCAAAACGATGCCCATCAGACACCTCTCAACCGTAGGCCTCCCCCCTGGGGTGACCGAGTGATCAGAGGCTAGACCACAGATGATCACCTTGCCAATGGCGGCGAAGGTATTTGAGGTTAACTTGAGACCCACCCGGAATTCTCGATTCCAATTTAAATTCCCGAACGGACCTTCTTCGCCAAGTTAAGCGGTGGGTTCCGCTTCATTTTTCGCATCACAGAACATATCCCATCGCCTCCAGGTAGCTGATATCGGGCACGTCGGGGCGAGATGTTTGATTCTGTCCGCGCAACCCCTGAGCACACGGGCGCTGATGTTCGGTGTGCCTTTGGAGCCCTGCGAGGCGGGCTCGCTGTTCCTCGGTGAGCTGCGGCGCGCGGTCACCTGCCGTGCCGATCAGGGTTGGATCCCACCTCCCTGTGTGGGTCACGTGATCGGTGACGCGTGGTGTCACCCCTCGCTGCTCTGTCCGCCGAGATTTCGGCAGTGTGCTCGGGCGGCCTGATGGGCGGTCTGCTCAGGGAGCCCCGGTTCGGCTCGCTTGCCGAGCGACGTCTGAGTCACGTGCCGACGAGCCTCGGCGAGCAAGTGCCGGTAGCGGAACACCCCGTGGTGCACGTAGACGGTCTTGGCGACATCGAGCACCGCGACGGCGATGTCGAGCACGCGCCGGACCCGAGCTCGGATCATCTCGGCGGCGCGGCGGGCCAGCTCCAAGAGGCGGTCGATGATGTCAGCGCCGAAGAGGGCGACGGCTTCGCGCCACCGTGCCCGGAGGACCGGCAGGGGCAGGATCTCCTCCTTCGGCGGGTGCTCCTCCCGTGCGGCGCGCGCCATGAAGCGGGAGCGCAGGCCCGGACCCGGCTCGCGGCAGGTCCTGGACCGGTGTTCCTCCGTGAGTTCTTTCGAGGCGGCTCATCGTGGCCGCGTTGCGAGTGGAGGTCCGGTCGATGAGTGCGCTCGGGATTCCGGCTATCTCCATTACGGGCCGCTTTCCCAGGGTGGCGATGCGCGGGCGCGTGGCCAGGCCGAGCGCGGCACAGACCTCTTCGAGTACGAGTTGGTTGTACAGCGCCCCGGCAGCGACCGCGTCCTCCAACAGCACTCGCCCGTGCAGATGCGCCCAAGTGCCGTCCTCACGCTGCACCTTGACCGAGATCACGACGTGGTCATGCAGCAACGGCTTCTGATCCCTGTTGTCGAAGTGCCGGAACCTGGCGGGCATGCGGTCCTTGCAGCCCGCCCCGGAGCGCACGATGAGCGCGTTGTCCTCCAACCACGCCACCACCTTGCTGATGGCCACGACCTGGGACCGCTCCACGATGCCCGGCACCGGTCCGGTGCCGAACGCCCACAGCAACGTCACTGTGGCCGACGGACGGAACGCGCAGTCCCACGCCGCCACTGACCCGCCCTTGCTCGTCCTCGCCCGCAGCGCGTAGCCGAGCTTCACCGCCCGCCGTACCTCGGCGGGGTTCGCGTCGGCGGCTGTCAGCTCGGCCGTGATCCTGTCCGCCTCGGGATGAAGACCCTCACCCGAAGAGGCTGCGCATCTGCGCTTCGGTGACCACCCCAGCAACACCGGGGGCGGGCGCCGCTCGCCCCATCCACTCGCCTGCGGGCACCCCGGCTTCGGCCTGGTCCTCGGTCAGGAGCGTGTTCCGCCCCCGGTCGCTGGCCGTCGCCGATGACCACCTGACGTACGTAGTAGCGGTACACCGAGCCTGCACTGATTCGTTTGATCGTCATCATGCGAATCAGCCCAACACGCCTCTCACGGGCGAAAACAGCGTCAAGGTGCGGCATCCCGTGGGGCGGGAGAGAAAAGGGAAGAATCTCGCAACCGTCCCGTGAGACGGACTGGCAGGAGGCCGGCGGAAAGAGAGGCAGAGCACCGGTGCCATACGCCAGGCGCCTCGCGTCCGAGGCATCGTGGGAAGCCGGACAGTCCGCCCAAGGGCAGTCTCTCTGACGCGTAAATAGGTCCAGGTCAGGGGTTGTTTGGGCAGGGCTGAGCGTCCGGTGGCCGCAGGGGCTGCCGGGGCTGCCGGGGCTGCCGGGCGGTCGTGGGGTGGTCAGGCTGTGGTTCCCAGCGGGTTGAGGGTGACGGTGTAGCCGAGCTGGTTGAGGGCGTTGATCGCGCGGCGGGTGGCGCGTTCGGGGTCGCGCTGGGTGAAGTAGGCGCCGCCGAGCTCGCGGTAGGTGACGTGGTCGGTGAGCATGTGCCAGATCGCGGTGATGATCGAGTGCTCGACGGCGACCAGGGCCCTGAGCGGGCCGCGGCGGGCGGTGAGCCGCTTGTAACGGGCTTGCAGGTAGGTGTCTTTGGTTCTCACCGCGCCGAACGCCGCGAGCCCGAGTGCTCCCTTCAGGTAGGGATTGCCGGGGCGGACCTTGGTGTTCTTGGTGCGGCCGGCGGACTCGTGGTGGCCGGGGCAGACCCCGGCCCAGGAGGCGAGGTGCCGGGCGGAGGCGAAGCGGGCCATGTCGCCGCCGGTCTCCGCGACGATCACCTCGGCGACCGCGCGGTTGATCCCGGGGATGGTGTCGAGCAGGTCGAGGGCGCCTCGAAAGGGGGCCATCGCCTCCTCGATCCGCGCATCCAGCTGCCCGACCGCATCCGTGAGCTGGTCGTAGTGGTCCAGGTGCAGCCGGACCAGGAAGGCATGATGGTCGCGGAAGCGGCCGGTCAGGGCCTCGGTGAGTTCGGGAATCTTGTTGCGGAGCTTGCGTTTGGCCAGCTCCGCGAGGGTCTGTGGTTCGCGTTCGCCCGAGACGAGAGCCTCCAGCATGGCCCGGCCGGAGACGCCCATGATGTCGGAGGCAACCGCGGCAAGTTTGATCCCGGTGTCCTCCAGCAGCTTCTCCAGGCGCTGGACGATCTGGCCGCGCTCGCGGGTGAGCTGGGTGCGGGCGCGGGTCAGGTCCCGCAGTTCACGCACGGGCTGGTCGGGCACGAACGACGGCCTGACCAGGCCGTGGGCGCCGAGCTGGGCCAGCCAGGCCGCATCGGAGACGTCGGTCTTGCGGCCGGGCAGGTTCTTGACCTGCCGGGCGTTGACCAGGATCACGGCCAAGTCCTCGGACAGCAGGTAGTAGAACGGTTTCCAGTAGTCGCTGGTTGCCTCGATCACCACCAGGGTGACCTCGGCGGCGAGCAGGTGATCCCGCAGCGCAAGGACCGCGTTCGTCGTCGAACCCCACGTCGTGGTCTCGGTGGTGAACGACCCCCGCCGTTTCGCAGTCGGCGTGCGAACGCACACCTTGGCGTCCTTCTTGCTGATGTCCACACCAGCGCAGCGTTCGTGCAGCACGTCCACAGCTCTGCTCCCTCCCAGCCGGCAACCGGTACACCGTTCCGGGAGGGCCAGGGCGAAACAGGAATTCTGACGCACGTGCTCACAGCAACACTCCACGGTTCCCGTGGACGGCCCTCAGTGCCACGCTGACCTGCGAGCTCACCGGCATCACAGAGACATCGGCTTCGGCCGGAACGAACCCCTCCAGCGTCCCGGACCGGCATCACCCCACGTCAGGGCAGACGGAAGCACCTTCGGCGCACGCCACGGGATTTACCACGCCCCCGGCGCGCACCAAAGGTGCGCTGGTTCGCTGACCTGCGGTGACCTGTGCAGATGAGCGAGTCGAGAGGAGACTCGACCCCAGCCTTCCACGCATCGTGCACATGCGACCGGCTAGGTGCATTGACTCGCAGGGTTGTTGACTCGGGTGATGGGCGGCTGGCCTCCGAGTGCGGTGTGGCAGCGATGGTATTCGTAGGCGTGGAGGAAGTCGTCCAGAGCTGCGGTGCGATGGGGTCTCCCGTGGGACCGTGCGACGCGCACTCTCAGCGCTTGAGGCGGTCGGCCGAGTGGAGACCCGACAGGGCGTGGGCAGGGTTGTACGAGCAGCCGCAGACGAAGGGTGAAGGTACGGCATCTCACCGCATACGGCACGGCCCCGACGGTCAGGTGTTCCAGACGATGCGCGGCGGACTGGTCCAGGACACCGGGTACGGAGAAGTCTGGGCTGAGGCTCGCTCGCGAGCCCTGACCCCGACGGAATTCGAATCGGCGCTGGCCAAGCTTCCGTATGATCTTCGCCACGCTGCGGTGTCCACGTGGCTTAGCTCTGGAGTCGAACCTCAGCTCGTGGCGGAATGCGCGGGCCACAGCGTGGCGGTGCTGTTCCGTGTGTACGCCAAATTGCTCAAGGACGGAGGCGAGGCGGCAAACGCCAAGATCTCCGCGCGTCTGGGGCAGAGCGCGCGACGGGCTCAAAGTCCCGTCCACACCCCGTGCACGTACCCCGAGACAGGGCGTTCGAACGCGAGATAGCGTGAGACAGTCCGTAGGTCACAGGGGTACATGACGAAAGGCCCGTGACCTGCTGACATCGCAGGTCACGGGCCCTTCGTTTCCGTGTGGCGGCGCCAGGATTCGAACCTGGGAAGGCTGAGCCGGCAGATTTACAGTCTGCTCCCTTTGGCCGCTCGGGCACACCGCCGGGGTTTGCTGCCGCTCGAACCGCCTTTCGGTGGTGCTCGCTGGCAACGACGTAAACAATACCCGATACGGAGGGGTGCTTCGCCACCCGATTGATCGGCGCTCGGGGGACAGGGGGTGGCTAGGCTTGTCCGGATGCGGCCCCGGGTCCGATCCGGGCCCGGCCGCCGCCCGCGTACGCCGCTACGCACCCGATTCGCACCCCGATACAAGGAGCCACAGCACATGGCCGACTCCAGTTTCGACATCGTCTCGAAGGTCGAGCGGCAGGAGGTCGACAACGCCCTCAACCAGGCCGCCAAGGAGATCTCGCAGCGCTACGACTTCAAGGGCGTGGGTGCCTCGATCTCGTGGTCCGGTGACAAGATCCTGATGGAGGCGAACTCGGAGGACCGCGTGAAGGCCGTCCTCGACGTCTTCCAGTCCAAGCTGATCAAGCGTGGCATCTCGCTGAAGGCCCTGGACGCGGGCGAGCCCCAGCTCTCGGGCAAGGAGTACAAGATCTTCGCGTCGATCGAGGAGGGGATCTCCCAGGAGAACGCGAAGAAGGTGGCGAAGATCATTCGCGACGAGGGTCCGAAGGGCGTCAAGGCCCAGGTCCAGGGCGAGGAGCTGCGCGTCACCTCCAAGAGCCGGGACGACCTCCAGGCCGTGATCGCCCTTCTGAAGGGCAAGGACTTCGACTTCGCGCTGCAGTTCGTGAACTACCGGTAACCCCGACGCACGCGCACGTCCGAGGAGGGGTGGGCACCCGCTTGCCCGGTGGCCCTCCCTTTCTCGCCCCTGACTCGGAAAGTGCCTGCCTGACTGGGCAGTGCCTGCGCGCGACGCCCCGCGCTCAGTCGCGCGAGTGGCCGAAGAGGATGCGGTACGCGATCAGCAGGACCAGCGAGCCGCCGATGGCAGCCGCCCAGGTGGTGCCGTCGTAGAAGTCCTTGCTGATCGGGTGGTCCAGCCAGCGGGCCGATATCCAGCCGCCGATGAACGCGCCCGCGATGCCGATCAATGTGGTGCCGATGAGTCCGCCCGGGTCGCGGCCCGGCAGCAGAAACTTGGCGATGGCTCCGGCCAACAGTCCCAGGATGATCCAAGCGATGATGCTCATGCCGTGAACCTGCCCTTCCGCGCTGGGTCTGCACTGTCCCTGGACTGTGATCTTGGCGATGTCCGGCCAGGACGGATGCAGATGGTGCTCGTGCGTGGTGCTGGGGTGATGCGGTGCTCTGGTGCTGTGGTGCTGTGGTGCTGTGGTGCTGTTGTGGTCTGGTGCGTCTTGCTCTTTCGGTTGCGGTCTGCGTCTTGCGTTGCGGTTCGCGGCTTGCCCGCACCTCGTGCCGCGGCTTGCCTCGCCGCACGTGCCAGGTCTGGCGCGATTCCTTGCTCTTTCACTGCCGAGGACGGCACGGCGGCGCCTGGCGGTTGCACCGTCGAGCGGCGTGGGGCGCATGACACACGCCGGTGGGCGGGCCGATTCTGCTACGCGGCCGGCGTCGGGGTCGTGCGTATGCGAAAGTCGGACCAGGGCGCCAGGTCCACCCCCTCGTTTGTCTCCTCGTACCAGCCCGTGCCGTCCAACCAGGTGCGCAACCAGGCCGTGAGGCTGGGGGCGTCCACGTACCAGGCGTGGTCGGCGTCGTCGGCGTTCGGTTCGAAGAGCAGGACGGGGGCCTGCGGGTCGAGGCAGTCCACGCAGGCGTACATCGCACAGCCCCAGTGGGATATCGGCAACACCCCTTCGGGCCAGGGCCACTCGGGGTCCTTGCGGCCGCTCTCGCGGTTGGCGAGGTACTGCACGACGGCGGCGGGCTCGTCGGCGGGCGGGCTGTCGAGCAGGGGCAGCAGACCGTACTCCGGGCCGAATCCGCCGTCCCCTATCCGCACATAGAGCTCGGCGAGCAGCGGCGGCAGACGGAAGCCGAGCGCGGCCTCGGCGCGGGCCACCGCGGCGGCGTCCACGGGCTCGGGAAGCGAAGTCCAGCCCCACGGGCGGGTGTTACGGGCCTTGTCCTCCACCCGTGCCAGCAACTGCTCGATCTCGGTCATGGGTTCATGATGCAAGGCGGCACTGACAATCGGGCGGACCTGTGGACAACCGTGCGCCTGTGGAAAACGTGGCACTCGGGTGTGCGTCACCAACCCGCCGCGAAGGGCCTGTCCGTGGAGACGATTTCGCGGCCGAAGGGCAGCAGCGAGACCGGGATGAGCTTGAAGTTGGCGATGCCGAGCGGGATGCCGATGATCGTGACGCACAGCGCGATGCCGGTGACGATGTGGGCGAGGGCCAGCCACCAGCCCGCGAGGATCAGCCACAGGACGTTGCCGACGCAGGAGGGGGCTCCGGCGTCGCGGCGCTCGACCGTCGTGTACCCGAAGGGCCACAGGGCGTAGACGCCGATCCGGAACGCGGCGATGCCGAACGGGATGCCGATGATGGTGATGCACAGCAGCACGCCCGCCAGCAGATAGCCGAGGAACAGCCAGAAGCCGCTCAGGACGAGCCATACGACGTTCAGGATTGTCTTCACGGGCGACGACCTGCCATCTGTTCGAGGCGAGCGATGCGCTCGGCCATGGGCGGGTGCGTGGAGAACATCTTGGACAGTCCCTGGCCCGGGCGGAACGGGTTGGCGATCATCATGTGGCTCGCGGTCTCGATCCGGGGCTCGGGGGGCAGCGGAAGTTGCTTGGTCCCGGCCTCCAGCTTGCGCAGCGCGCTGGCGAGGGCGAGCGGGTCGCCGGTGAGCTGGGCGCCGGATGCGTCGGCCTCGTACTCGCGGGAGCGGCTGATGGCCAGCTGGATGACGGTGGCGGCGAGGGGCCCCAGGATCATGATCAGCAGCATGCCGAGGATGCCGGGGCCGTCGTCGTCATCGGAGCGGCCGATCGGGATCAGCCAGGCGAAGTTGACCAGGAACATGATCACGGAGGCGAGGGCGCCGGCGACCGACGAGATGAGGATGTCGCGGTTGTAGACGTGGCTCAGCTCGTGGCCGATGACGCCGCGCAGCTCGCGCTCGTCCAGGATGCGCAGGATGCCCTCGGTGCAGCACACTGCGGCGTTGCGCGGGTTGCGGCCGGTCGCGAAGGCGTTCGGCGCCTCCGTCGGGGAGATGTACAGGCGGGGCATGGGCTGGCGGGCCTGTGTGGAGAGGTCGCGGACCATGCGGTACAGCGCGGGGGCCTCGAACTCGCTCACCGGGCGGGCCCGCATGGCGCGAAGCGCCAGCTTGTCGCTGTTCCAGTAGGCGTACGCGTTGGTTCCGAGCGCGACCAGGACGGCGACGATGAGCCCGGCACGCCCGAAGAAGCTGCCGATGAGGATGATGAGTGCGGACAGTCCCCCGAGGAGTACTGCGGTCCTGAGCCCGTTGTGCCGGCGGTGCACGGTACGCCCTCCAAGTGGTGCAGCAGGGGAACCCTTTGCTTGTTGATCTACGGTCCCGCTGGTGCCGTGGTGACACGTCCAGTGGACCCTCCCGATTTGGACAACGCGAGGCGAGGGCCACTAGTTCCCTTGTGCGTGCGGCGGCCGCCCAGGTGAGGGCACCCCCGACCGGCCGGGTGAGTGCCCGCAGCCGTCCGGGTGACTGCCTCTGGAAGAGCCTGGTGTCCGCTAGAAGAGCCCGGTGTCCGTGAAGCGCAGGACCAGCTGGGGCGCTCCGGACAGGCCGATGCCGAGGACTGCGGTGAGCGCGAGCGCGGCCGTGAGGGGGGCCGGGACGAGGTGCTTGGCGGGCTCTCCCTCGGGGGCGCGGAACAGCAGGGCCGTCCATTGGAGGTAGTAGAACAGCGCGATCACCACGTTGACGGCCATCACCACGGCGAGCCAGCCGAGGCCCGCGTCGACCGCTGCTGAGAAGACGGTGACCTTGGCGAAGAGGCCGATGATGCCCGGCGGCAGTCCGGCCAGGCAGAGCAGGAAGAAGGCCAGCAGTAGCGCGGTCACCGGGTTCGTGGCGTACAGGCCGCGGTAGTCACTGACGCGGTTGAGGCCCTTCGTACGGCCCACCAGTGCGGCGACCGCGAAGGCACCCAGGTTCACGGCGGCGTACATGAGCGCGTAGGCGACCGTGGAGCCGATCGAGTGCTCGGGGTCGTCGGAGTACGCGGCGGCGGCGATCGGCACCAGCAGGTAGCCGGCCTGGCCGACGGACGACCAGGCGAGCAGGCGCACCGCGCTGTACGCGCGCGTGCCCTGCTGTCGGAGGGCACCGACGTTGCCGACGGTCATCGTGAGGGCGGCCAGGGCGGCGAGTGCCGGGCCCCAGACGTCGGCGTACGACGGGAAGGCGATGACCGTGACGAGAATCAGCCCGGAGAAGCCGACCGCCTTGCCGACCACCGACAGATAGGCCGCGACCGGCAGCGGCGCGCCCACATAGGTGTCGGGAACCCAGAAATGGAAGGGCACGGCCGCGGTCTTGAAGGCAAAGCCGACGAGGGTGAGGACGACGCCGGTCTGGGCCAGGGTGTGCAGCTGTCCGTCGACGTCCTGGATGCGTTCGGCGATCTGGGTCAGGTAAAGGCTGCCGGTGGCGGCGTACACGAAGCTGATGCCCATGAGGCTGACCGCGGTCGCGGTGACCGACGACAGGAAGAACTTCAGGGCCGCCTCGGAGGACCTCTTGTCGCCGTGCCGGAGGCCGACCAGGGCGAACGCGGGCAGGGAGGCGACCTCCAGGGCGACGATCAGGGTCGCGAGGTCGCGGGAGGCCGGCAGGAGGGCGGCGCCGGCCGCGGAGGAGAGCAGCAGGAACCAGAACTCCCCTTCGGGGAGTCCTCTGCGCGCGTCCTTGAGGGCCGTGACGGACAGCAGGGCGGCCAGGAGGGCCCCAGCGAGGACCAGGAACTGGATGACGAGCGTGAACCGGTCGGCCGTATAGCTGCACACGTCGGCGTCGCCGGTGAGGCAGAAGGTGGAGCGGTCGCCGTCCAGGATCGGAAGCAGCATCAGCGTGGACACGGCTAGTCCGGCCACGGACACCCAGCCGAGGAGCGCCTTCTTGGCGTCGCCGACGAACAGGTCGGCGACCAGGACGGCGAGGGCGACCACGGCCGCGATGGTGGGCGGCGCGATGGCGAGCCAGTCGACGGACTGGACCAGGGAGTCGACCGGCGACTGGGCCAGGGAGCTCATCGGGTGCCTCCTGCGAGGAGCTGCTGCACGGCCGGGTCGGTCAGGCCGAGGAGGGCCTTCGGCCAGAGTCCGGCGACGACGGTGAGGGCGACCAGCGGGGCCCACGCCGCGTACTCGTACGTGTGTACGTCGGCGAGCTTGGGTGCCTCCTGCGGCACGACACCCATGCAGACCCGGCGGACCACGACGAGCAGGTAGGCGGCGGTGAGCAGGGTGCCGAACGCGCCGATCGACATGAAGGTGAGGAAAGCCGGGCGGCTGAGGCCGGCGGCGGGCTGGAAGGCGCCGAACAGCGCCAGCATCTCGCCCCAGAAACCGGCGAGGCCCGGCAGGCCGAGGGAGGCGACGGCGCCGAAGGCGAGCAGCCCGCCGAAGCGCGGGGCCTTGCCGTACAGCGCGGCGCCGGTCTTGTCCGCCAGGGCGTCGAGGTCGGTGGTGCCGGTACGGTCCTTCAACGCGCCGACCAGGAAGAACAGCAGGCCGGTGATGAGGCCGTGGGCGATGTTGGCGAACAGGGCGCCGTTCACGCCGGTCGGGGTCATGGTGGCGATGCCGAGCAGGACGAAGCCCATGTGGCCGACGGAGGAGTAGGCGATGAGGCGCTTCAGGTCGCCCTTCGCGCCCTGCTTGGCGAGGGCGAGGCAGGCCAGCGATCCGTAGATGATCCCGACGACGGCGAAGGCGGCGAGATACGGGGCGAAGGTGCGGAATCCGTCCGGCGTAATCGGCAGCAGAATGCGGACGAATCCGTACGTACCCATCTTCAGCAGTACGCCGGCCAGCAGGACCGAGCCGACGGTCGGCGCGGCGGTGTGGGCGTCCGGCAGCCAGCTGTGCAGCGGCCACATCGGCGTCTTGACCGCGAGTCCGATCCCGACCGCCAAAACGGCGATGACCTGCACGGATGTGGTCAGCGACCGGCCGTTGTCAGTGGCGAGTGCCACCATGTCGAATGTGCCCGCCGTGATTCCGATCAGGAGCAGGCCGAGCAGCATGACCACGGAACCGAGCAGCGTGAAGAGGATGAACTTCCAGGCGGCCTGCGTCCGCCCCTCGCCGCCCCAGCGGGCGATGAGGAAGTACATCGGAATCAGGACCATCTCGAAGGCGAGGAAGAACAGCAGCAGGTCGAGGACGGCGAAGGTGGCGAGGGTGCCGGACTCCAGGACGAGCAGCAGTGCGACGAAGGCCTTCGGGGTCGGGCCCGCGGGCATCTTGAAGTAGGAGTAGAGCGCGCAGAGGAAGGTCAGCAGCGCGGTCAGGACGACAAGGGGGAGGGAAATGCCGTCGACGCCGAGGTGGATCCGCACGTCGAGTGCGGGGATCCAGCTGATGTCCGTGCTGGCCTGCATCTTCGACGGCTGGTCGTGGTCGAAGCCGAGCGCCAGGACGATCGCGGCGATGAGAACCGCGCCGGTCACGGTCACACCGTGCCGCAGCACGGCCTGCTCGGGCGACTTCCCCTTCAGTCCGGGTGGGGCGGGCAGGAGAGCGGCGGCGGCGCCGAGAAGCGGGCCGACGACTACGAACGCGAGAAGGAACTGCATCACGGACTCGTTGATATCGATCACGCCTGCTCACGCTCCCGTGGCGACGAGGACGGCGGCGACCACCAGGACGACGGTGCCGGCGAGCAGCGCGCTCACATAGGTCTGCACATTGCCGGTCTGGGCACGCCGGACGGCGGCTCCCAGCCAGCGGGGCAGGGCGCCCGCCCCGCGTACGTAGGTGTCGACGACCTCGCGGTCGAGGAACCGCACCAGACTGGCTCCGCCCTGGACCGGGCGGACGAACAGGGCCGAGTACACGGCGTCCAGGTGGAAGCCGACGGCCGCGTGCCGGTGCAGCGGGCCGAGCAGCAGCCGTCCGGGATCCGCCGGGTCGGGCGCGTGGGCCACGTCGCCGTAGGCGGGTTCGTGGGTGGCGATGGCCTCGGCCTCGACCTGCGCGGCGTCGCCCTCCGGGTGGGCCGCGACCGCACCCAGCGGGACGCGGGCCGCGAGCGCGCTGGTGTGTCGCCAGGCGGCGTAGGTGACGAGGCCGCCGACCAGGGCCAGGCCCGTGCCCAGCACGGACGTGGTGAGGGTCGGGGTCAGCGAACCGCCGTCGAACCAGCCGGGCAACGACTGGTAGGCCAGTCCCCCCAGGGCGAGGGACGGGGCGGCGAGCACCCATAGCACCACGGTCATCGTCAGCGGCTGCCTGCCGTGGTCCGGGGCCTCGGTGCCGTGGCCCCGGAAGGCGAGCAGCCACAGGCGCATCGCGTACGCGGCGGTGAGCAGGGCCGTGAGCAAGCCGGAGACCAGCACGATCCAGCCCGCGGCACCGGGGACGTGCTCGGTGTGGCCGGTGGTGACGTGTTCGGCGGCGCCGAGGACGGACTCCTTGGAGAAGAAGCCGCTGAAGGGCGGGATCGCGGCGAGCGCGAGGAGCGCCACGGTCATCGTCCAGTAGGCGTCGGGGACGCGGTCGCGCAGGCCGCCCATGCGGGACATGGCGGCCAGCGAGTTGGTACCGGCGGCGTGGATGATCACGCCCGCCGCGAGGAACAGCAGCGCCTTGAAGGCGCCGTGGGACAGGAGGTGGAAGACGGCGGCGCCACGGTCACCGACGGCCAGGGCGCCGGTCATGTAGCCGAGCTGGCCGATCGTCGAGTAGGCGAGGACGCGCTTGATGTCGTCCTGGGCGAGGGCTGCGAGGCCCGAGCCGGCCATGGTGACGGCGGCCATGACGGCGAGGACCACCATCGCGGCCGAGGACGCCTGGAAGACGGGGAGGAGACGGGCGATGAAGTAGACACCGGCGGCAACCATCGTCGCGGCGTGGATCAGCGCGGAGACGGGCGTGGGGCCCGCCATCGCGTCGGGCAGCCAGGAGTGCAGCGGGAACTGCGCCGACTTGCCCGCCACACCGGCCAGAAGCAGCAGGGCGATCAGCGTGGGGTGGTCCAGTCCGCCGCTCGCGACCGCGCCGAGCACCCGCGTGATGCGGAACGACCCGGCGTCGACGGCGAGCGCGAACAGGCCGATCAGGAAGGGGACGTCACCGAGCTTGGTGACCAGGAAGGCCTTCAGGGAGGCTGCGCGGGCCTCCGGGGTCTCCCAGTAGTGGCCGACCAGGAAGTAGGAGCAGATGCCCATGACTTCCCAGCCGACCAGCAGCACCATCAGGTCGCCCGAGTAGACGACGAGGAGCATCGCGGAGGTGAACAAGGAGACGAGCGCCGCGTACGAGGGGTAGCGCGGGTCGTCCTGGAGATAGCCGGTCGAGTAGATCTGCACGCAGAGCGCGACGAACGCCACGAGGACGGCGACGAGGGCGGCGAAGCCGTCGATGTGCAGGGCGAGCTCGATCGGGATCGAGCCGGTGGGCGTGAGTTCGGTGGCGGCGTCGATGGCCGCGTCGCCGCCCTGGCGGACGGCGACCAGTACGGCGAGGACGAGCGAGGCGAGCGTCGGCAGGACGGCGATCGGGCGGACGAAGCCGGGGGCCGAGCGGCCCAGGAGCAGCCCGGCGGCCGCGCCCAGGAACGGAAGGAGAGGAACGAGGTAAGCGAGGGTGGTCGTGGTCACGCGGTGGCCTCAGCCTTCTCGGCGGCCGGCTCGGCCGCGGAGGCCTCGCCGTCGCGTCCGTCGGTCTCGTGGCCCTCGGCGGTGTCGCGGAGTTTGTCGATGTCCGAGGTGCCGCGGTTGCGGTGGACGGCGAGGACGATCGCGAGGCCGATGCCGATCTCGGCGGCCGCGATGGCGATGGTGAACAGGGTCAGGGCCTGGCCGGAGTGCAGGGTCTCCTCGGCGGCCCGGCTGAGCCAGACGTCGAAGGCGACCAGGTTGAGGTTGACGGCGTTGAGCATCAGCTCGACCGACATCAGGACCAGGATCGCGTTGCGGCGGGCGAGGACGCCGTACAGGCCGGTGCAGAACAGGAGGGCGGAGAGGACGGCGGGATAGGCGAGGTGCATCAGCGGGCACCGCCCTTGTCGGTTCGGGTGCCGGGGACCGTCGGGGCGCCCGGAGTGGTGGTCGTCGCCGCGTCGGCCTTCGCCTTGCGGGACAGGACGATCGCGCCGACCAGGGCTGCGAGGAGGAGGACGGAGAGTGCCTCGAAGGGGAGGACCCAGTTCTGGAAGAGGGCCTTGCCGGTGACCTCGGTGGAGCCGGCGGGGGCACCGTCCAGGTCGATCCAGGTCGTGCGGAAGGCGTCGACGACCACCCAGACCAGGGCGGCGGCCGTGGCGACGGCCACGGTGAGGGCGGCCCAGCGGTTGCCGGAGTCGGCGTCCGGGGAACGGCCGATGGGGGCCTTGGTGAGCATCAGACCGAACAGGAGGAGGACGACGACGGAACCGACGTAGATCAGCACCTGCACCCAGGCGATGAACTCGGCGGTCAGCAGGAGGTACTCGACGGCGAGACCGCCGAGGGTCACCACCAGCCACAGGGCGGCGTGCACGAGCTGCCGGGTGGTGACAGTGACGATGGCGGCGCCGAACGTGACCACGCCGACGAGGAGGAAGGCGATTTCGACGCCGGTCGGGGAGAGGAATCCGTGCTGGCTCGCGGCGACGGTCACGAGGCTCCTCCCTGGGGATCGGTCGGCTCGGCGTCCTGCGGACCGGCGGGCTCGGAGCCCGGGGGGGCGCTCGGCTTGGTGCCTTGCGGACCGGCGGGCTCGGAGCCCGGGGGGTCGCTCGGCTTGGTGCCTTGCGGACCGGCCGGCTCGGAGCCCGGAGGGTTGCTCGGCTCGGCGCTCTGCGGGCGGGTCGGTTCGCTGGGCTCGGCCTGGGCTGCGGCCAGCTTCTCGGCAGTCTTGCGGGCGGCGGCGATCTCCTTCGGTTCCTCCGCGCCGGGGTCGAGGGCCGGCGGGGCGGGCACCGTCCACATCCACTCGCGGAGCTTGTCGCGCTCGTGGGTGAGGTCGCGGATGTCGGTCTCGGCGTACTCGAACTCCGGGGACCAGAACAGGGCGTCGAAAGGACAGACCTCGATGCAGATACCGCAGTACATGCACAGGGAGAAGTCGATCGCGAACCGGTCGAGCACGTTGCGGCTGCGCTCGCGACCGCCGGGCGCGGCGGCCGGGACCGTCTCCTTGTGGGAGTCGATGTAGATGCACCAGTCCGGGCACTCCCGGGCGCACAGCATGCAGACCGTGCAGTTCTCCTCGAACAGGCCGATCACGCCACGGGTACGGGGCGGGAGGTCGGGCTGGACGTCCGGGTACTGCTCGGTGACGGTCTTCTTCGTCATCGTGCGGAGGGTGACGGCCAAGCCCTTGGCGAGACCGCTGCCGGGAATGCGGGGCCGGGTGGGCGGAACAGACTCGGCCATGGCTACTGGATCACCACCTTGACGATGCCGGTGAGGGCGATCTGGGCGAGGGAGAGGGGGACGAGGAGGGTCCAGGAGAGCTTCTGGAGCTGGTCCTCGCGCAGGCGGGGGTAGGTGACGCGCAACCAGATCACGATGAACGCGAGCACGGCCGTCTTCAGCAGGGTCCAGACCCAGACCAGGCCTTCGGCGCCCCAGGGGCCGTGCCAGCCGCCCAGGAAGAGGACGGTGGTCAGGCCGCACAGGACGACGATCCCGGCGTACTCGGCGAGGAGGAACAGGGCGAAACGCAGACCGGTGTACTCGGTGTACGCACCGAAGATGATCTCCGAGTCGGCGACGGGCATGTCGAACGGCGGGCGTTGCAGTTCGGCCAGCCCCGCCACGAAGAAGACGATCGCACCGACGATCTGCCAGGGCAGCCACCACCACTCGAAGGCGTCGAGGATGCCGGGGAGGGAGACCGTGCCGGCCGCCATGGCGACGGAGGCGGCGGCGAGGAGCATCGGAAGCTCGTAGGCAAGTAGCTGGGCGGCGGTGCGCAGACCGCCGAGGAGGGAGAACTTGTTGGCGCTGGCCCAGCCGGCCATGAGGGAGCCGAGGACGCCGACGCCCATGACAGCGAGTACGAAGAAAATGCCGGCGTCGATCAGCACGCCCACCGCGCCCTCGCCGGGGCCGATCGGGATGGCCAGCAGGACCAGGAGGTACGGGAGGAGGGCTACGGCGGGGGCGAGCTGGAAGATACGGCGGTCCGCGCCGGCCGGTACCACGTCCTCCTTCTGCGCGAACTTCACGCCGTCAGCGACCAGCTGGGCCCAGCCGTGGAAGCCACCGGCGTACATGGGACCGAGGCGGCCCTGCATGTGGGCCATCACCTTGTGCTCGGTCTGGCCGATGATCAAGGGGAAGGTGAGGAAGACGCCGAAGACGATCAGGAGTCGCAGGGCGACGTCGAGCGCGTCGTTCACTGCCGGCCTCCTGGGGGGTCTTCGGGGGTTGGGGGTGTGGGTGCGTCGGGCGCCGAGCCGTCGGGAGCGGGGGGCTCGGGCGAGGACTGGGGCTCCTGGGAGTCGCGCTCCGGCTCGGCTGCCGGGCCGGTCTTCGGCTCCGCGCGCCCCGGCTCGGCTTCCGGGCCGGTCTTCGGCTCCGCGCGCTCGGGCACGGGCCGCTGCGGTGGCTCAGCCTCGTGCGCGTTGGCTTCCGGGGAGGCCTCCCTCTCCTTCGCCCCCTCGGTCTCCGGCCCCGCGCCCTCGGTCTCCTGCACCTGCGCGTCCTTCGCCCCGGGGTCCTCGAAGGCCGGGCGGGCGTGGTGCCACGGGGCGTCGGGGCTGCGCGGGGTGGTCGGGGTAGTCGGGGTAGTCGGGCGGGTGGGCTTCTCCGCCGCCGGTGCCTGGGCGCCGCGCTGCGAGGCGGAGCCCTCAGACGCGCTACGGGCCCGGCGCGGCCCGGCGGGAGCCGCCGTAGCGGAAGGTCCAGCCTGCTCGGCACCCTCCGCAGCATCCGCACGCTGCGACGCCGACCCCTCACCCACACTCCGCGCACGACGAGGAGCCGCCGGAGCAACCGAAGCCTCCGCAGCGCCACCCCCCGCACGCTGCGACGCCGACCCCTCACCCGCACTCCGCGCACGACGAGGAGCCGCCGAAGCAGCCGAAGCCTCCGCAGCGCCACCTCCCGCACGCTGCGACGCCGAGCCTTCGCTCGCGCTCCGGGCGCGGCGTGGGCCGGTCGTGGGCGGGGCTTCCGTGGGCGTGCCGGCGGCGGCCGTCGACGGCTGGCTTGCGGAGCCCTCCGCCGCGGTGCGGGAGCGGCGTACGGGGCGGTCGCCCGCAGGGCGGGCCGTGCCGCGGGCCGGGCGGGTCGGGGCCGGGGGGAGTTGGCCCTTGAGAGGGCCCCATTCGTTCGGGTCGGGGACGCCCGGTGGGAGCATCTGGCGGCGCTTGGGGCCGCCGTGTTCGGACTCGCCGGGCTCCTTCGCGCCGGGCCAGGCCTTGGCGACGCGGGCGGCGAGGACGAAGTCCTTGCGGAGGGGGTGGCCTTCGAAGGTGTCCGGCAGCAGGAGGTGGTCCAGCGCGGGGTGGCCCTCAAAGGTGACGCCGAACATCTCGTGGGTCTCGCGTTCGTGCCAGGCCGCGCCCGCGTAGACATCGACGGCGGAGGCGAGGACGGGGGCCTCGTGCGGGACCGTGGTGCGCAGCAGCAGGCGGCGTACCGGCGCGAGGGCGACCAGGTGCGCCGAGACGCGGAAGCCCGAGCCCGGTTCGTCGACCGCGCTCAGCCAGTCGAAGTAGGTGCAGCCGAGCTGGTCGCGGGCGGTGCGCAGGGCCGACGTCCAGGACGTGGGCGGTACGTCCACGGTCAGGAGCTCGTACGACTCCTCGGCCGTGGCCTCCGTACCGAAGAGGTCCTCGGCGGGGGCGGGAAGCCAGCCGACCGTGCCGTTCATCGGGCCTCCCCCGCGCCGGTGCCGCCGGTGCCGCCGGTGGCCGGCGGTTGGACCAGGCCGCTCTGCAGGGCCGCCGCCGACGGACGTGCGGAACCGTACCGCTCCCCCAGCGACTCGCGGGCGATCTTCTCCTGGAGCTTGAGGATGCCCTGGAGCAGCGCCTCGGGGCGGGGCGGGCAACCGGGGACGTAGACGTCGACGGGGATGATCTGGTCGACGCCCTTGGTGACGGAGTACGAGTCCCAGTACGGGCCGCCGCAGTTGGAGCAGGCACCGAAGGAGATGACGTACTTCGGCTCGGGCATCTGTTCGTACAGGCGCTTGATGGCGGGTGCCATCTTGTCCGTGACCGTGCCGGACACGACCATCAGGTCCGCCTGGCGGGGGCCCGGCGCGAACGGGATGACGCCGAGGCGGATGAAGTCGTGGCGGGCCATCGACGCGGCGATGAACTCGATGGCGCAGCAGGCCAGGCCGAAGTTGAAGACCCACAGCGAGTAGCGGCGGCCCCAGTTCAGGACGACCTTCATCGGCTCGGGGGCGAGGCGCGCGAGGGCGCCGAGGCGCTTCGGCTCCGGGAGCAGTACGGGCTCCGGGGCCGGTACGGGCTGAACGGCACCGTCGGAGGACGTCACCGAGGGGGTCGCTTCTGGCGTCACGTCCATGCCAGGACACCCTTCTTGTACGCGTAGAGGAGGCCCACGGCCAGGAAGCCGAGGAAGATGAACATCTCCACCAGGGTCGTCGCTCCGTAACCGGGGGCGGCGAAGACCGTGGCCCACGGGAAGAGGAAGATCGAGTCGATCGCGAAGATCACGTAGAGGAAGGCGTAGACGTAGTAGCGGACCTGGGTGTGTGCCCAGCCCTCGCCGACGGGGTCGACGCCGCACTCGTAGGTAAGGAGCTTCTCGGGTGTGGGCGCGACCGGGCGCAGCAGCCGGCCCGCGCCGAAGGCGATGGCGACGAACAGCACGCCGATGGCGGCGAGCAGCCCGACAACCGAATAGGACTGGAAGTAGTCCGCCGCGATGACGGCGGTCGGTTCGACGGTCGATTCCCGCACGTCCGTCCCTCGCTCCCCTGACCTCGACCCTATGACTTATCGAGCGGCCCGGCGGTCCCGCGATGCCGTGCCGGTCTCGCGATGCCGTGCCAGTCATGCAATGCCCTGCCGGTCATGCGTTGCCCTGCCGGTCATGCGATGCCCTGCCGGTCTCGCGATCTTGCCGATCGTGAACGCCGCTGTTCGACGACCTGTACGCAACGTGAGTCTAGGGCCTGTTAAAGGGGCAGTAAGCAGCCCATCACGCCAGGAGAGACAGGGGTGGGGTTTTCCCCAGCAGAACGTGGCGGTGCACCTCATGGCGTGGGCGCTTGCCGCCGGGCACGCTAGCCCATGTGACCGAGAAATTCCCGTCCGCGAGCGCGGCGGTGGCCGACCGAGACATCGACCGCCCGCCGCCGGCCCGCCTCGCCTACGACGCGCACACCTGGAAGGAGATCGCGCATCTCCTGGCAAACCTGCCGATGGCCCTGCTGGGCTTCGTCTACGTCGTCACGGTCCTGACCACAGGCGCCTTCCTGACCGTCACGGTGATCGGCTTCCCGCTGCTCGCCGTCGGCCTCATGGGCGCCCGGCGGCTCGGCAGGCTGGAGCGGGCGCGGGCCAGAAAGCTGCTCGGGGTGCGCGTGGACGAGCCGAGCCGACTGCCCCTGCGGGGCGCGGGCGGGTTCTTCCCTCGGCTGTGGATGGCGCTGAAGGACCCGGTGGGCTGGCGGACCGCCCTGTACGACTTCATACGGCTGCCGTGGGGCATCTTCACCTTCGTCCTGACGCTGACCTCGCTGTTCGTGCTGTGGCCGGTACTGCCGTTCATCGCGCGCGGCCTGGCCAACGTTGACCGGGCCATGGTGCGCGGGCTGCTGTCGCCCTCCGACGAGTTGGAGCGGCGGATCGCCGAGCTGGAGTCCGACCGGGGGGTCGTGGTCGACACGGCCGCAGCGGACCTACGACGAATCGAGCGCGACCTGCACGACGGTGCGCAGGCCCGTCTGGTCAACCTGGCCATGGGCCTCGGCCTGGCCAAGGAGAAGCTGCTGGAGGACCCCGACTACGCGGCGGCGATGGTCGAGGAGGCGCACGGCGAGGTGAAACTGGCGCTCCAGGAGCTGCGGGACCTGGCGCGCGGCATCCATCCGGCGGTCCTCACCGACCGCGGCCTGGACGCCGCCCTCTCCGCGGTCGCCTCGCGCTGCACGGTGCCGGTGAAGGTGACGGTCGACCTGGAGTCCAGGCCGGCCGAGGCCATCGAGGGCATCGCCTACTTCACCGTGTCGGAGCTGCTGCAGAACGTCAGCAAGCACAGCGGCGCGAAGTCCGCGTCCGTCGACGTCTGGCGCACCGAGGAGCGCCTCCTCATACAGGTCGCCGACGACGGCCGGGGCGGTGCCCACCTCGACGGCGGCACGGGAATGCGCGGCCTGGCGGAACGCCTCGACGCCGTCGACGGACTGTTCGTCTTCGACTCCCCACCGGGCGGCCCGACGGTCATCACGGCGGAACTGCCGTGGCGGGACCGCCGGGGCTGAGAGGTAGGGAAAACCCCCCGATCAAGACGCCGACGGCCTCCATGGTCCGCAGCCTCCGGACGCAGCAGGGTTGAAGCTACGGCCGCGCGCCGGCCGGACACAACGCCAAGTCAAGCAAGCGACAACCGACAACCGCGCGAAAGCAAGCCACACGCGCCACGCAGCAAGAAGCACGCAGCACACAAACACAGCAGACCGAGGAGAACGGGGACCAAACCAATGGCCACGGAGTACGGGCACGGCTATGGACGCCCGGGCGGACCGTCCGACTGGGGTGCGGAAGGGAACGTCGGGCGGCGGTTCCGGCTGCCCGCCGGACTGCGCGCGCCGTTCGAGGGCCGCACGTGGCGCGAGCTCGCGTACGTACTGCTCAGCCTGCCGATCAGCGTGCTGATGTTCACGTACGCCGTGACGATGCTCGCGCTCGGTGCGGGCCTGCTGGTGACGTTCCTCGGCATACCGGTGCTGGCGGCGGGACTGGCCGGCTGCCGGGGCCTGGGCACGCTGGAGCGAGCGCGGGCGCGCGGACTGCTCGGGCTCGACGTGGCCGACCCCGAGCCGCTGCGGGTGCGCAAGAGCGGCCTGATGGCGTGGATGGGCGCGGTTCTCAAGAGCGGCACGTCCTGGCGGCACCTGCTGTACGCGGTGCTGCACTTCCCGTGGGCCGTGTTCTCCTTCGTCGTCGCGGTGAGCTTCTGGACGTACGGCTGGGCGCTGCTGACGTACCCGGTGTGGTACTGGCTCTTCCCGATGTACGGCGGGCAGGACGGGCTGCAGCTGTACGGCGACGAGACCCACCAGATCTACCTCGACAACCCGTTCGAGATCACGGTGACGGCACTGGTGGGGCTGCTGTTCACGCTGGCCACACCCTGGATCGTGCGGGCGCTCACCCTGGTGGACCGGCTACTGGTGCACGGGCTGCTGGGGCCGTCGCGACTGGCGACGCGGGTGGTGGAGCTGGAGTCGGACCGGGGTGTCGTGGTCGACACGGCGGCCGCGGATCTGCGGCGCATCGAGCGCGACCTGCACGACGGGGCGCAGGCCCGCCTGGTGGCGCTGGCGATGGATCTGGGGCTGGCGAAGGAGAAGCTGGCCGAGGATCCGCGGACGGCGGCTCGAATGGTGGACGAGGCGCACGGCGAGGTGAAAACGGCGCTGCAGGAGCTGCGGGATCTCGCGCGCGGCATCCATCCGGCGGTCCTCACCGACCGCGGCCTGGACGCCGCCCTCTCCGCGGTCGCCTCACGGTGCACGGTGCCGGTGCAGGTGGACGTGGACCTGGCGTCGCGGCCGGCACCCGCGATCGAGGGCATCGCGTACTTCACGGTGTCCGAGCTCCTGCAGAACATCAGCAAGCACGCGCGGGCGACCTCGGCGACGGTGGACGTCTGGAGGTCGGACGACCGGCTGATGTTGCAGGTCATGGACGACGGTGTGGGCGGGGCCGAGGCCGGCGTGAGCGGGAGTTCCGGTCTGGCCGGGCTCGCGGACCGGCTGGACGCGGTGGACGGCATATTGGTGGTCGACTCACCGGCGGGCGGCCCCACCCGCATCACGGCGGAACTGCCCTGGCGCGGGTAACCACCCAGCGCCCGTCACTCGCTCCCCCCACCTCACCCGACACCCGCCGCGTGCCCCCACAGACAACCGACCGAACCCACTCACCCACTCAACCCCCACCGCACGAACCCCGCTGCCCCACCCACCACACCGCCGACCGAACCCACTCACCCACTCAACCCCCACCGCACGAGCCCCACTCACCCACCCAGCACCCACCGCATGCCCATCTCCCCAACCCAGCACCCCACCACATGTCCCCTCTCGCCCACCCAAGCCCCAACCCACCCCACCCCACCCCAAAAACCTGAAATGCTTGACGGGTCGACGGAGTCGAGCAATTCGAGCAACGGGGGCCGGAGATCGTGGAGGACAGAGTGCGGGTGGTGATCGCCGAGGACTCGGTGCTGCTGCGGGAGGGCCTGACCCGGCTCCTCACCGACCGCGGGCACGATGTCGTCGCCGGGGTGGGTGACGCGGAGGCGTTGATCAAGACCATCACGGAGCTGGACGCCGAGGGCGTTCTGCCGGACGTCGTGGTCGCCGACGTGCGCATGCCGCCCACGCACACGGACGAGGGCGTCAGGGCGGCGGTGCAGCTGCGGAAGACGCACCCGGGGCTCGGCGTGCTGGTGCTGTCACAGTACGTGGAGGAGCGCTACGCCACCGAGCTGCTGGCCGGCTCCAGCCGTGGGGTCGGGTATCTGCTGAAGGACCGCGTGGCAGAGGTGCGGGAGTTCGTGGACGCGGTGGTGCGGGTGGCCGAGGGGGGCACGGCGCTCGACCCGGAGGTCGTGGCGCAGTTGCTCGGCCGCAGCCGTAAGCAGGACGTGCTCGCGGGGCTGACGCCCAGGGAGCGGGAGGTTCTGGGGCTGATGGCCGAGGGGCGGACCAATTCCGCCATCGCCAAGCAGCTGGTGGTGAGCGACGGCGCGGTGGAGAAGCACGTCAGCAACATCTTCCTCAAGCTGGGCCTGTCCCCGAGCGAAGGAGACCACCGTCGGGTCCTCGCAGTCCTGACGTACCTGAATTCCTGAGGGGCACCCCAGTTCCTGGGCGCTATGAGCCAAGGGCGACGGCCGGCCCGCGCATCCGAACGGGATGCGGTGAGCGTCTTGGGCAGGTACTCATCATGCGAATGGCCGAGGGAAGGCAAGCCGCACAGACGTAGGGTTGATCCTGGGAAGACCCTGTGGGGTCGATCCCCACAGCCGCCTCGAAGGAGGACCAGTTCAGTGACGAGCCAGGTCAGTAGCCCAGCGGAGCAGGCCGACGGAGCCGTCGTGGGAGAGCAGCGCAAAGCGGCCGGCGTCAAGGACGTCCGCCGTCTCGACCGGGTGATCATCAGGTTCGCGGGGGACTCGGGTGACGGTATGCAGCTCACCGGTGACCGGTTCACCTCGGAGACCGCGTCGTTCGGCAACGACCTGTCGACGTTGCCGAACTTCCCGGCCGAGATCCGGGCCCCCGCCGGGACGCTGCCGGGTGTCTCGTCGTTCCAGCTGCACTTCGCCGACCACGACATCCTCACCCCGGGCGACGCACCCAACGTCCTCGTCGCCATGAACCCGGCGGCGCTGAAGGCGAACGTGGGCGATCTGCCGCGCGGTGCGGAGATCATCGTCAACACGGACGAGTTCACCAAACGGGCGATGCAGAAGGTCGGCTATGAGACGAACCCGCTGGAGGACGGTTCGCTCGACGGCTACCAGCTGCACCCGGTGCCGCTCACCACGCTCACCGTGGAGGCGCTGAAGGACTTCGAGCTCACCCGTAAGGAGGCCGAGCGCAGCAAGAACATGTTCGCGCTGGGCCTGCTGTCGTGGATGTACCACCGGCCGACCGAGGGTACGGAGAAGTTCCTGCAGTCGAAGTTCGCCAAGAAGCCCGACATCGCGGCGGCGAACATCGCCGCGTTCCGCGCGGGCTGGAACTTCGGCGAGACGACGGAGGACTTCGCCGTCTCCTACGAGGTGGCGCCGGCGGCGAAGGCGTTCCCGGTCGGCACGTACCGCAACATCTCCGGGAACCTGGCCCTGGCGTACGGCCTGATCGCCGCGAGCAAGCAGGCGGACCTGCCGCTGTTCCTGGGCTCGTACCCGATCACCCCGGCCTCGGACATCCTGCACGAGCTGAGCAAGCACAAGAACTTCGGCGTGCGCACCTTCCAGGCCGAGGACGAGATCGCGGGCATCGGCGCGGCACTGGGCGCGGCCTTCGGCGGCTCGCTCGCCGTGACCACCACCTCCGGCCCGGGCGTGGCGCTCAAGAGCGAGACCATCGGCCTCGCGGTCTCCCTCGAACTGCCGCTGCTCGTCGTCGACATCCAGCGCGGCGGCCCCTCCACCGGCCTGCCGACCAAGACCGAGCAGGCGGACCTGCTCCAGGCCATGTACGGCCGCAACGGCGAAGCACCGGTGCCGGTCATCGCGCCGCACACCCCGGCCGACTGCTTCGACGCCGCCCTCGAAGCCGCCCGTATCTCGCTCACGTACCGCACGCCGGTGTTCCTGCTCTCCGACGGCTACCTCGCCAACGGCTCCGAACCATGGCGGATCCCGGAGCTGGACGAGCTGCCTGAGCTGACCGTGCAGTTCGCGCAGGGCCCGAACCACACCCTCGAGGACGGCACGGAGACCTTCTGGCCGTACAAGCGCGACCCGCAGACCCTCGCCCGCCCCTGGGCGATCCCCGGCACGCCCGGCCTGGAGCACCGCATCGGCGGCATCGAGAAGCAGGACGGCACGGGCAACATCTCCTACGACCCCGCCAACCACGACCTGATGGTCCGCACCCGCCAGGCCAAGATCGACGGCATCGACGTCCCCGACATCGAGGTCGACGACCCGGCCGGGGCAAAGCTCCTGGTGCTGGGCTGGGGATCGACGTACGGGCCGATCACCGCGGCGGTACGCCGCCTGCGCGCGGCCGGACAGCCCATCGCACAGGCACATCTGCGCCACCTCAACCCGTTCCCGCGGAATCTCGGAGCGGTGCTCGCGCGTTACGACAAGGTGGTGATCCCCGAGATGAACCTCGGTCAGCTCGCCACGCTGATCCGGGCGAAGTACCTGGTGGACGCCCACTCGTACAACCAGGTCAACGGTATGCCGTTCAAGGCCGAGCAGCTGGCCGCGGCGCTGAAGGAGGCCATCGATGGCTGAGACGTCCATGGAAGGCACCGGCACGATCGAAGCGCTCTCCCTGGTGCCCAGGGCCGAGGGCAAACAGTCGATGAAGGACTTCAAGTCCGATCAGGAAGTGCGCTGGTGCCCCGGCTGCGGTGACTACGCGATCCTCGCCGCGGTCCAGGGCTTCATGCCCGAACTCGGCCTGGCCAGGGAGAACATCGTCTTCGTCTCCGGCATCGGCTGCTCCTCCCGCTTCCCGTACTACATGAACACCTACGGGATGCACTCCATTCACGGCCGTGCCCCCGCCATCGCCACCGGCCTGGCCACCTCCCGCCGCGACCTCAGCGTCTGGGTCGTCACCGGCGACGGCGACGCTCTGTCCATCGGCGGCAACCACCTCATCCACGCCCTGCGCCGCAACGTCAACCTCAAGATCCTGCTGTTCAACAACCGGATCTACGGCCTGACCAAAGGCCAGTACTCCCCCACCTCCGAAGTCGGCAAGATCACCAAATCGACCCCGATGGGCTCGCTGGACGCCCCGTTCAACCCGGTGTCCCTGGCCCTCGGCGCGGAGGCATCCTTCGTCGCCCGCACCATCGACTCCGACCGCAAACACCTCACCGAGGTCCTGCGAGCGGCCGCCGCCCACCCCGGCACGGCACTGATCGAGATCTACCAGAACTGCAACATCTTCAACGACGGCGCCTTCGACGCCCTCAAGGACAAGCAGCAGGCCCAGGAAGCGGTGATCCGCCTGGAGCACGGCAAGCCCATCCGGTTCGGGCCGGACGACACCCGCGGCGTGATCCGCGATCCGCAGACCGGCGACCTCAAGGTCATCACGGTCACCCCGGACAACGAGGGGCAGGTGCTCGTCCACGACGCCGCCGCCGACTCCCCGACCACCGCCTTCGCGCTCAGCAGGCTCGCCGATCCCGACACCCTGCACCACACCCCGATCGGCGTCTTCCGCTCCGTGGACCGCCCGGTCTACGACACCCAGATGGCCGACCAGCTCGACACCGCCATCGAACACAACGGCAAGGGCGACCTCGCCACACTGCTCGCGGGCGGCGACACCTGGACGGTCGTCGGCTGAGCAACACCGTTGAGCAGCACAGCTGAGCAGCACAGCTGAGCAGCACAGCTGAGCAGCACAGCTGAGCAGCACAGCTGAGCAGCACAGCTGAGCAACACCCTTGAGAACACGTCACAGGCCCGGGCTCAGGCCCGGGCCTTGTCGTACGCCTTCCGCGCCCGTTCCACATCCCCCATCCGCCGCTCCGTCCACAGCGCCAGCGCCCGCACCTGCTCCGCGGCCTCGCGACCGAGGTCGGTGAGGGAGTAGTCGACGCGGGGCGGGATCACGGGTTTCGCGTCGCGATGGACGAACCCGTCCCGCTCCAGGGTCTGCAGCGTCTGGGTGAGCATCTTCTCGCTGACCGGCCGGACCTCGCCGATCGCCCGGCGCAGCTCGCTGAACCGGTACGGCCGCTCCATGAGCCTGATCAACACCAGTACGCCCCAGCGGCTGGTGACGTGTTCCAGGACCAGCCGGTACGGGCACATCCCCTCGACCTCAGGATTCCCTGCGCTTACTGCCATGCCAGTACCTTACTTCAAAGTAGGTACTTTCTAAGAGTTAGTACCCCTCCTAGGGTGAGTGCAATAGCCCTGAATCACGCACTCGCACACAGGAGCCCCCATGAGCATCGTCGTCACCGGAGCCACCGGACACCTCGGCCGCCATGTCATCGAGCAACTGCTGGAGAAGGTCCCGGCCGACCGGATCACGGCCGTCGTCCGCAACGCCGAGAAGGCCGCCGACTTCGCGGACCGCGGTGTGAAGATCGCGCTCGCCGACTACAACGAGCCCGCGACGTTCGACGCCCTGTTCTCCGCCGGCGACAAGGTGCTGCTCATCTCCGGCAACGAGTTCGACAAGGGCCGGGTCGCCCAGCACAAGGTCGTGATCGACGCCGCGAAGGCGGCCGGCGTCGCGCTCCTCGCCTACACCAGCGCCCCCGGCAGCCTCACGGCCGCGCTCGTCGACGACCACCGCGCCACCGAGGAGGCGCTGCTCGCGTCGGGCCTGCCGTACGTACTGCTGCGCAACGGCTGGTACCACGAGAACTACACCGAGAACCTCGCCCCGGTCCTGGAACACAACGCGGTCGTCGCCGCCGCCGGTGAGGGCCGGATCGCCTCCGCTTCGCGCGCCGACTACGCGGCCGCCGCCGTAGCGGTGCTGACCGGCGAGGGGCACGAGAACCGGACGTACGAGCTGAGCGGTGACGAGGTGTGGAGCCTCGCGGAGTACGCGGCCGAGCTCAGCCGGCAGACCGGCAAGGAGATCGCGTACAACCCGGTCTCCGTCGAGGCCTACCAGGGGATCCTGACCGGCGCCGGCCTGCCCGAGCCGCTCGCCGCGATCATGGCGGGCGTCGACGCGTCCATCGAGAAGGGCGAGTTGGCCGTGCGCACCGGCGACCTCTCGCGCCTGGCCGGACGTCCGACCACCCCGCTCTCCGAGGCCGTCACCGCCGCGCTCAAGGGCTGACTTCGTCCACCCCGCCCCCCTGTCATGACCGTATGCCGATACGGCCATGACAGGCGGGGGTGCTCGGCGTTACCTTCGTGCGGGCGGGCTGACGTACGAAGGAGGAGCCGGTGACCGGAAAGTCGAGGGGCGAGCGCCACATAGGACTGCTGAACGGCTTCGCGGCCTACGGAATGTGGGGACTCGTCCCCCTGTTCTGGCCCCTGCTGAAGCCCGCCGGCTCGGTCGAGATCCTCGCCCACCGGATGGTGTGGTCGCTCGCGTTCGTCGCCGTCGCACTGCTCTTCGTACGGCGCTGGAGCTGGGCCGGCGAACTGCTGCGGCAGCCGCGCCGCCTCGGGCTCATCACCGTCGCCGCGGCCGTCATCACCGTCAACTGGGGCGTCTACATCTGGGCCGTGAACAACGGGCAGGTCGTCGAGGCCTCGCTCGGCTACTTCATCAACCCGCTGGTCACCATCGCGATGGGCGTGCTGCTGCTGAAGGAGCGGCTGCGGCCCGTGCAGTGGGCGGCGGTCGGGATCGGCTTCGCGGCCGTACTCGTCCTCACCGTCGGTTACGGCCGCCCGCCGTGGGTCTCGCTCGTCCTCGCGTTCTCCTTCGCCACCTACGGCCTGGTGAAGAAGAAGGTCAACCTCAGCGGCCTGGAGTCGCTGACCGCCGAGACCGCGATCCAGTTCCTGCCCGCGCTCGGCTACCTGCTGTGGCTGACCGCCCAGGGCGGGTCGACCTTCCACACCGAGGGCGTCGGGCACGCGGCGCTGCTCGCCGCGACCGGCATCGTGACCGCGCTTCCGCTGGTCTGCTTCGGCGCGGCCGCGATCCGCGTGCCCCTGTCGACGCTGGGGCTGCTGCAGTACCTGGCCCCGGTGTTCCAGTTCCTGCTCGGCGTCCTCTACTTCCGCGAGGCCATGCCGCCCGAGCGCTGGGCCGGGTTCGCGCTGGTCTGGCTGGCGTTGACGCTGCTCACCTGGGACGCGCTGCGCACCGCGCGCCGGGCGGCCCGTGCACTGAGGGCCGACAGGAGGGTGCCGGCCACCACCATCACGACCGGCACGGTCAGCGCCGTACGGAACGCGGACAGCGTGTCCTCCGGGCCCGATCCGGTCGTCGACGCCAGGCCGTAGACGGCGGTCACCGCCGAGATCCCGATCGCCGACCCGAACTGGGTCGCGGTGTTCAGCAGCCCGCTCGCCAGGCCCTGCTCCTCCTCCGCGACCCCGTCCGTCGCCGCGATGGTGAGCGGCCCGTACGCCAGCGCGAACGCCGTACCCGCGAGGATCAGCGTCGGGAACATGGCGGCGTACGACCAGTCCATCCCTACCGGCAGGAACAGCCCGTAGGCGACGACCGCCAGCACGAAGCCGCCGAGGATCACGCGGGCGTTGCCGAAGCGGGCGACCAGCTTCGGGGTGAGCGTCGGGGCCAGGACGGCGTCGCAGCCCATGACGACCAGCGCGATCGCGGTCTGCAGCGACGACCAGCCGCGCAGCTCCTGCAAGTACAGCGTCACCACGAACTGGAAGCCGAAGAAGGCCCCCACGAAGAGCAGTGCTCCGAGATCCGCCCGCACCACCGAGCCCATGCGCAGGATGCCCAGCCGGACCAGCGGAGCCGCGGCCCGCCGTTCGACGGCGACGAAGACGGTCGCGAGCGCCAGCGCGGCGAGGGCGGCGACAGCGGTGAGCGGCCAGCCGTGCAGACCATGCTCCAGGCGTACGACGGTGTAGGCGGCCAGCAGCATGGCGCCGGCGGCGGTGACCGCGCCGAGCAGGTCGAAGCCGCGCCCGTCACGGGCCACCGGCCCCGCCACGGGCACCAGCCGCACCGCCGCGACCAGCAGCGCCCCCGCCAGCAGTACGGGCGCGAAGAACACCCACCGCCAGCCGATCGCGGTGAGCAGCCCGCCGATGACCAGGCCCAGCGAGAAGCCGCCGGCCGCGGTGCCCGCGAAGACCAGCAGGGCCTTGTTGCGCTGCGGGCCCTCCTCGTAGGAGGTGGTGATCAGCGACAGCGCGGCCGGGGTCATGAAGGCCGCCGCGACACCGGTGACGAACCGGGCCACGACCAGCATCCAGCCGTCGGTGGCGAAGCCACCCAGCCCCGAGAAGAGCAGGAAGACGGTCAGCCAGGTCAGGAACATCCGACGACGGCCGAGCAGGTCGGCGGCCCGTCCGCCGAGCAGGGTGAAACCGGCGTAACCGAGGACGTACGCGCTCATCACCCAGGCCGCGGTACCGGTCGACAGCGCCAGATCGGCCCGGATCGACGGGATCGCGACGGCCATCATCGCGACGTCGATGCCCTCCAGAAAGATCGTTCCGCACAGCACGAGCAACAGAGCCCAGGCACGGGCGCCCATGGCAACACTCCCGGAGATAGACAGATGTCGGTTACGGGACTGAGGGTCGGTTCCCTCTTGTAGGTCGGTTCCCTCTTGTAACCACAGCCAGCGTGCGGCAGTATCGACAGACATGGAAGTAGGCACTTCTAAGTCACCGAGTAACTGCGCGAGCACTGTGGACTACGGCGACGCCGACCCCTTCCAGTGGGACACCCGCGAGGACTGCGAGGTACGGCAGATCCTGGACCGGGTCGCCGACAAGTGGTCGCTGCTCGTCATCGCCCTCCTGGAGAACAGGAAGCTCCGCTTCACCGAACTGCGCCGGGAGATCGACGGCGTCAGTCAACGCATGCTGACGGTCACCCTGCGCCAGCTGGAGCGGGACGGCCTGGTCAGGCGCACGGTCCACCCCGTCGTCCCCCCACGCGTCGACTACGAGCTCACGCCCCTGGGCGGCACCCTGCACGCCACGATCCAGTCACTGGTGAAGTGGACCGAGGACCACCAGCGGGAGATCGCGGAGGCGCGGGCGGCGTACGACGCGCGGGAGGCACAGCAGGCCCAGGAGGCCCAGGAGGTCCAGGAGGCCGGAGTCGGCTAGGGAGTGGCGGCGGCGCCGACTCTCCGTATAACTGGTCACATGACTGCGAAGGCATCCTCACCCGTGCACTGGAAGCTCGTCGTCGACGCCAACGACCCCCATGCGCAGGCCGACTTCTGGGCCGCCGCGCTGGGTTACGAGGTCGAGGACAACAGCGCTCTGATCGAACGGCTGCTCCAGCTCGGCGCGCTCCCGGTGGCCGCCACCGTGGACTTCCACGGCCGCCCGGCCTTCCGGGACCTGGTCGCCGTACGGCATCCGGACGATCCGTACGAGGAGGAGAGCGGCACCGGGCTGGGGCGGCGGGTGCTGTTCCAGCGCGTACCGGAACCCAAGCCCGGTTTCAAGAACCGGATCCACCTGGACCTGCATCCCGCCGAGGGGCGACGGGCGAGCGAGGTGGAGCGCTTGCGGGAGCTGGGGGCGAGTGTGCTGCGGGAGGTCAAGGAGGCCGGTGGGGAGTGGGTGCTCATGACTGACCCCGAGGGGAACGAGTTCTGCGTGCACTAGGGGGCGTACGCGGCGGGGGCTCGGTGGCCTGACGGGGCCGCAGGCGTCGGGTGGAGGTGTTCAGGCGCCCGGTGCCCTACCCGCGCGTTCGGCGAGGCGGACCATGCGGGCGTGGGCCGATTCGAGTTCCTCGACGTCGTCGGCGGCCGGACCGGCCTCGGCGGCCAACTCCGTCCACAGGTCGATCAGTTCGCGCCCCAGGCCCAGGCCGAGCGCGGGGTCGCGCACGGCCCGCCAGGCCGTGGCCGCGCTCTGCACGTTTCCGTAGGCGCCCTCCGCGTCCCCGGTACGGCGGTGGACGCGGGCCACATCCAGGGAGAGGCGGAAGGCGCGGACCGGGTCGGCCGCCAAGTAGGCGATGTACGCGGCGAGTTCGAGCAGCCCGAGAAGTTCGGGGTGCTCCGGCGGGAGGGCGGCCGACGCCTCGGCCAAGGTCTGCTCCGCGAGGGCCGCCGCGGTGTCTATCCGCCCCGCCTTCACGGCTTCGCCGATACGGGCCGTGGGTTCGGCGAGGAGGCTGGAGCCGGCGCTCGCGGCATCCGCGGGCTCGAGGATGGCTTCGGCGACGGCGTCGAAGCCGCGGAGCGGGGTGGGCTTCGGGTCCGGGTCCAGGTCGGGCTCCGGCGCGATGAGCGGTTCCGGATGCGGCCTCGCGTCCATGACCGGCGGCGGCCCGAACTCGCCCAACGGTCGCGGCTCCTGGACCGCCCGCAGCCGGAAGGTCGGCACGGACTCCGCGCGCGACTCCGACGGCGCGCGCAACAACTGCGTCGCCCGGTCCGGTGCGGACTGTGGTGGCTGTGGGGGCTGTGGGGGCTGTGGGGGCTGTGGGGGCTGTGGGGGCTGTACGGGCTCCTGAGGCGGGCGCGGTGGTGCGGGTACGGCTTCCTGCGCCGCACTCGTCCGCACGGGTTCCGCCGAGAAACAACTGGACCCGTCCGGGTGAACCTGAAGCGGTACGACGTACCCGATCCGTTCGTCGTGAACCGTGGCACGGACGGGCCGGCCGGTGGCGAGGGCGATGCGGTGGAGGTGGTTCAGAATCGTCTGCTGGAGTTCCTCGCCGGGCACCGGGACGACCGGGACGCCGCCGATCGAGGCGCTGCTGGTGCCGCCGGCGCCCTGTCCGGCGCCGGGGACGCGGACGTCGATCACCGCACCCGCGGTCTGGTACTGCTGTTCCCGCTTCTTCTCGCGGCCTGGTAGAGACATCGGTTCCCTCACTCGCCGGCGTCCACGCCTCGGCGGACCCTACCGTCGAGTCTCACCGCTTGCGCACGATGCACGCGTCACCGGGGCGTCACAGGCTCGTCCCAAGAACCGGCACCCCCGTCACGGAGGTCTCCGCCGTCGCGCGAAGATCGATGGATGACGATCGCCGGCCTACGGCAGAGGGGAGCGGGCATGCGGACGGGCACGCGACAGGGACCGGAGATCTGGATCCGCGGACCGGTGGCCGCGCCACCCGCACCGGAGCCCGCCCCCGCCCCCACCGGCACGGTCCGGCGTTTCTCCTGGGTCGGCACGCACGGCGGGTCGGGGGTGTCCACGCTCGCCACGGTGTACGGCGGTCAGGACTGCGGACGGGACTGGCCCGGCGCCGCCGATCCGCCGTCGGTGCTGCTCGTCGCGCGCACGCACGCGACCGGGCTCGCCTGCGTCGTCCATGCCCTGGAGGTGTTCCGGCGTGGCGAGGCCCCGCCCGGGCTCGACCTGGACGCCGTCGTCCTGGTCGCGGACGCGCCTGGTCGGCTGCCGCGCCCGCTCGCCCAGCAGGTCAGGCTCATCGAGTCGGTCATCGACGTGTACCGGGTGCCGTGGGTGTCCGCCTGGCGGCTGGGCGACCTGAGCGGGCGCCCGCCTCGCGAGACGGAGGCGCTGCTCCGGCTGACGACGGCGGTTCACTGACGCCAACCTCATGTGTGTGCATATAATGCATGAGCAGTTAACCAGCGCACGTCGTTCATTTCGGAACCCCCTGGGGGACACCATGACCCGACGCTTCCTGTTCGTGCTGGGCAGCAGCCGCAGCGACGGCAACACCGAACTGCTGGCCCGCACGGCCGCCGAACAACTCCCCTCCGACGTCGAGCAGCAGTGGATCGACCTCGCCACGCACCCCGTTCCCGACTTCGAGGACCTCCGGCACGACAGCGATCACGTCCGCCCCACCGAGGGCAATGTCGCGCTGCTGCTCGACGCCACGCTCGCCGCGACGGACATCGTGATCGCCTCCCCGCTCTACTGGTACTCGGTGTCCGCCCACGTCAAGCGCTACCTGGACTACTGGTCGGGCTGGCTGCGCACCCCCGGCCTCGACTTCCAGGCGACGCTGGCCGACCGCACGCTCTGGGGCGTCACCGCGCTCGCGCACCGGGAGACCGAGGTCGCGGACCCGCTGGTCGGCACCCTCAACAACTCGGCCGCCTACATGGGGATGCGCTTCGGCGGTGTCCTGCTGGGCAACGGCAGCAAACCCGGCGACGTACTGAAGGACACCGAGGCCCTCACCCGCGCGAAGACGTTCTTCGCGCAGGAGGCACCGCTCGCCCGCTTCCCGTACGAGGCCGCGTAGCCCCCGTCCACTATGCGGTGATGTCCGTTCGTCTCGACTATGCGGTGATGTCCTTCGTCGTGAACCGCGCCCACGCCGCCGAGCCGAACACGGTCGCGTAGAGGGCCTGCAGGCCGAGGTTGCGTATCAGGTCGTCCCAGTAGACCGGCTCGCGCATCAGGTCGGCGAAGGACAGCCAGTAGTGGGAGAAGAAGTACGGCTGTATCGCGTGCAGTTGGGGAATCTGGTCGAGGATCTGCACGGTGATCAGCAGCCCGACGGTCGTCGCCATCGCCGCGATACCGCTGCTGGTCAGCGTCGAGACGAACAGGCCGAGCGCCGCCACGCCGATCAGTGAGGCGGCGACGACCAGGGCGATCAGCAGGGCCCTGGCCAGCCCCTCCGCGAAGCTGATCCGCGTACCTGAGATGGTCGTGAGGTCGCCCAGCGGGAACAGCAGTGCCCCGACGGTCAGCGCCGAGACCGCGACGACCAGGGCGGCGACCACGCAGAAGGCCATGGTGGTCGCGTACTTGGTGAGCAGCAGGCGCGTACGGCCGGCCGGGGCGACCAGGAGGTAGCGCAGGGTCCCGGCGTTCGCCTCGCCGGCTATCGCGTCGCCCGCGACGACGCCGACGGCCATCGGCAGGAAGAACGGCAGGGTCGCGGCGAGGGCGGTGAAGACCAGGAACAGGCCGTTGTTGGTGATCTGCGTGATGAACGCCGGTCCCCCGCCGCCACCGCCACCACCGCCGCCCAGGGACGAGCCGTCGCTGGTCTCGATCTTCACGGCGATGCCGACCAGGACGGGGACGGCGGCCAGCACACCGAGCAGCGCGAGGGTGCGCCAGCGCCGGAAGGTGGTGGCGACCTCGCTGCGCAGCAGACCGAAGGTCCACAGCGGGCCGCGGCGGGAGTCGATGACCTCAGCCTGCGACATCGAAGCCCTCTCCCGTCAGCGCCACGAACGCGTCCTCCAGAGACGCCCGTTCCACCCCGAAGCCACGGACCCGCACGCCCGCCACCACCAAAGCGGCGTTCAGCTCGGCCAGTTCCCCATCCGGCGGCTCCCCGGTCACCCGGTTCTCAATGACGGCCACGTCGCCGACGCCGTGTTCCTTCAGCACCCGGGCCGCGTCCGCGGTGTCCGGAGTCGTCACCACCAGCCGACCCCGCAGCCCCACCGCCAGGTCGGCCACCGCGCCCTGGGTGATCAGCCGGCCTCGCGCCATCACCGCCGCGTGCGTGCAGACCTGCTCGATCTCGTCCAGGAGGTGGGAGGAGAGGAACACGGTCGTGCCGTCGGAGGCCAACTCGCGAATGAGCGCGCGGATTTCCCGCATGCCCTGCGGGTCGAGCCCGTTGGTCGGCTCGTCGAGGACGAGCAGACGGCGCGGCTGGAGCAGGGCGGCAGCGAGCCCGAGCCGCTGTTTCATGCCGAGCGAGTAGGCCTTCGCCTTCTTGCCCGCGGCCGCGGCCAGCCCCACCCGGTCCAGCGCCGCCGCGACGCGGGCACGCCGGGTGCGCGGGTCGGCGGACGGGTCGGCGGAGTCGTACCGCAGGAGGTTGTCGCGGCCGGAGAGGAAGCCGTAGAGGGCCGGGCCCTCGATGAGGGCGCCCACGTGCGGGAGCACGGCGCGCGCGGCGCGGGGCATCGGGCGCCCCAGCACGTGGGCCGTGCCCGACGTGGGCTCGATCAGGCCCATCAGCATGCGGATGGTGGTGGTCTTGCCGGAGCCGTTCGGACCGAGGAAGCCGAAGACGCTGCCCGCCGGGACGGTCAGGTCGAGGCCGTCGACGGCGAGCTGTCCGCCGCGGTAGCGCTTGGTGAGCGCGCGGGTGTGGATGACGCCCTCACCCGCGGCGTCCCTCAGCGGTCCCGTGACGGACGGCTCGTCCATGCGTCCCCCCGATGCGTCTACTCGTACCGAACTCAGGCCCCGGCACCGAACCCGGGGCTCACTTCCCGGAGTCGGCCGCCTTCACCAGCGCGTCCTTCGTGACGGCGCCGACGTAGACCTTGCCGTCGTCCGTGATCAGCGCGTTGACCAGGCGGGTCTTGAAGACCGTGCCCGAGCCGAACTTGCCGGTCACCTCGTCGCCCAGGGAGCCCAGGAAGCTGCCCATGCCGCCCATGTCACCCGTCTCGCCGCGCCCGGCGTCGGAGGGCACGCCCTCGGCGCCGGAGTCGAGGACGGCTATGGAGGTCCAGCCCTCACCGATGACGTTCAGCCCGTCGAGGCCCTCGGCGAAGTCCTCCTCCTTGGGCTGCTGCGAGTGCTCCGGCGCCTCAAGGCTGCCCTCCTCGGTCACCTCGGCGCCCTTGGGCGGGGTGAAGTCGAAGGTCGACGCGGCCGGCTTGGCGAAGCTGACCTGCGTGAAGCCCGCGTCCACCACGGCGGCACCGCCGCTCGCCGGGGTCAGGGTGAACTTCAGCGGCATCCCGGTCTCGGCGTCCACCGCCACGCTGATCGCGCCCACCGTGGAACCGGACTGCTTGGGCTCGATGAGCAGCTTGTAGGCATCGCGGCCGGCGACCTGCGCGGTGCCGTCGACGGTCACGGACGTGGTGTCGTCGACCGCCTTCAGCGCCTCCTCGGTGAGCTCCTTGGGCGTGGCCGGGACCTCTTCCTCGCGCTGCTCGGCGCCCTCGGTCGCGGTGCCGTGGTAGACCTCGTTGGACTTGCTGTCGTAGCCCCAGATGTCCTTGCCGTTGTGGATCAGGCTGTACTCGGCGGCGTCCTGAAGCAGCGACAGCTTCTGCTTGTCGGGGCCGTCGGCGGCTACGCGCAGGGTGTGCGTGCCGGTGGCGAGCTCGGTGAGCTTGGTCGACGGGTCGGCGGAGGAGCCCTCGCCGCCGGACGGGGTCGCGCCGGACATCAGGTCGCTCTCCAGGCCACCCAGGTCGGGCAGGCCCAGATCAGTGGTGATCTTCACCGTGCCGGACAGCTGCTGCACGTCCGACGCGGCGATCTTCTCGATGAGTTGCTGCGCGGTGATGTCGGGCAGGTCGGGGCTGCCGGAGTCGGCGATCGCGGGGACGAGCCCGATGGTCCCCGCCGCCACCCCCAGGACCGCCGCCGGGACGACGTACCGCGCGGCCTTGCGCCGCCGTGCCGCGCGCAGTTCGTCCGCGTCCGCCACGGCCGTGGTGTCGTCGGATTCGTACGGTGCCATGTGTGCCTTACCTCCGTCGTCGGCGGCGGCTGTGTCGTCACGTCCCCGCATGGGTCCCACCCTGAGCCGCCATTCTCACCCGGATCGGTGAGGAGTGGTGTGTTCCGTGGTCTCCATCTGACCAAATCGGACGGCGAGAAGCGTCAGACCGGGGAGCCAACTCCGCGTACTGCTGCGGTATGACACGACAGGACGGCATCTCCCCCGACCCGTAGGGGTCAAGGGGTCAGGTTCAGGGGCCGCGAGAGCCGGACGACGGCTATCCGGCCCGGTGCACCACGGCGTCGCACAGCTCGATCAGCGCCGCCTTCGCGTCGCACTCGGGCAGCGGCGCGAGCGCTGCCCGTGCCTCCTCGGCGAACCGCACGGTGTCCCGCCGGGCCTGCTCCAGCGCCGGGTGCACCCGCAGCGCGGCCAGCGCCTGAGCGTGCCGCGTGTCATCCGTCAGGTCGGAGTCCAGCAGCTCGCACAGCGCGACGTCCTCCGCCAGCCCCAGCCGGGCCACTCGCTCCCGCAACCGCAGCACGGGCATCGTCGGGATGCCCTCCCGGAGGTCTGTCCCCGGCGTCTTGCCGGACTCGTGGGAGTCGGAGGCGATGTCCAGGACGTCGTCCGCGAGCTGGAAGGCGACGCCCAGCCGCTCCCCGTACTGGGTGAGCACGTCCACCACCGACTCGTCGGCCCCGGACATCATCGAGCCGAACCGGCACGACACCGCCACCAGCGATCCGGTCTTGCCGGCGAGCACATCGAGGTAGTGCTCGACCGGGTCCCGCCCGTCGGAGGGGCCCGCGGTCTCCAGGATCTGGCCGGTCACCAGCCGTTCGAACGCCTCGGCCTGCACGCGTACGGCCTCGGGTCCGAGGTCGGCCAGGATGTGCGAGGCGCGGGCGAACAGGAAGTCACCCGTGAGGACGGCGACGGAGTTGCCCCAGCGGACGTTCGCGCTCGGCACCCCGCGGCGTACCGCCGCCTCGTCCATCACGTCGTCGTGGTACAGCGTCGCCAGATGGGTCAGCTCCACGACCACGGCGGAGGGCACGACACCGGGCGCGTACGGGTCACCGAACTGGGCCGTGAGCATCACGAGCAGCGGCCGGAACCGCTTCCCGCCGGCCCGCACCAGATGCTGCGCTGCCTCCGTGATGAACGGGACCTCGCTCTTGGTGGCTTCGAGCAACCCTTCCTCGACAGCCGCCAATCCGGCCTGGACATCGGCTTCCAGAGCCTGGTCCCGCACGCTCAGCCCGAACGGCCCGACGACGGTCACGAGGGGTCTCCTGTCTGCTGGTGTCTACTGGCGATTACGCGGAATGTCGATAGGTCGCTGCCTTCACTCAAGTCAGCGTATCCGGTCACGTTTCGATCACCGAGGCCGCCCACCGTTACACCTCGGGCGGTATCGGATCACGCCGGGTATGTTTTTGATCAGTTGATATGAGCAGGTATTTATCGACTCAGCCGGAAGAGGTGACCTTTGCCCCGCACCGCCGTCGATACCGAGCCCGACAGCCTGCCGCCCGGAGACGACCGCGCGTTCCTCGGCCAGCCCAGGGGCCTGCTCACCCTCTCCGGTCTGGAGGTCTGGGAGCGCTTCTCGTTCCTCGGCATGCAGGCCATCCTCGTCCTGTACTTCGCCGACACGGTCGTGAACGGCGGCATGGGCATGTCCGCGGGGACGGCCGCCTCCGTCTCCGCCGCGTACGGCACCCTCGTCTACCTGGTCTCCGTCGTCGGCGGCTGGCTCGCCGACCGCGTCCTCGGCTCGTACCGCGCCGTGCTCTGGGGCGGCATCCTGATCGCCTGCGGCCACTACGCGATGGCCGTGCCCACCGCGACCATGACCTGGGTGGGCCTCGGCCTGATCAGCGCGGGCACCGGTCTGCTGAAGCCCAATGTGGCCACCATGGTCGGCAAGCTCTACCGCACGGACGACGACCGCCGCGACGCCGGCTTCGCCCTCTACTACATGGCGATCAACATCGGCGCCTTCGCGGGACCCCTGGTCACCGGCTGGCTCGGCGACCGCCAGGGCTGGCACTGGGGCTTCTCGGCGGCCGCGATCGGCATGACGCTCGGCCTGATCCAGTACGTCACCGGCCGCCGTCACCTGGCCGGACGCAGGCACGCCGCGGAGTTCGCGCTCGCACCGGAGGCGATGCGCCGCGCCGTCCACCTGATCGCCACCGGGCTCGTGATCGCCGCCACCCTCGCCGTGCTGCTCGCGGCGGCCGGATGGCTGACCCTGGGGCTCTTCGTCGACCTGCTCACGCTGGTCTCGGTGATCGCCCCGGTCGTCTACTTCCTGATCATGTTCAGGAGCCCGCGCGTCACCCCCGGGCAACGCGGCCGACTGCGCCCGTACGTCGTCCTGTTCCTCGCCTCGGTGGTCTTCAACTTCGTGCTCTTCCAGGCGTACTCCACGATGATGCTGCTGGCCGCGTCGAACGCAGAGACGACGATCCTCGGCTTCGACTTCCCCGCCAGTTGGTACGTCTCCGCCCTGGGCGCCTTCGAGGTCGCCCTCGCGCCACTGGTGGCCGCCCTGTGGGTGCGGATGGGCCACAGCCAGCCGCACGCCTCCAACAAGATCGCCCTCGGTGTGGTCCTCGGCGGCCTGTCCTTCCTCCTGATGGCCCTGCCGACCTCCGGCCACGCCTCCGGCCAGTACCTGATGTCCGCCTGGTGGATCGTCGGCTCGTACCTGCTGCTCGGCCTCGGCGACGTCCTCCTGGAGACCTCCGGCATGTCGGCCACCACCAAGCTCGCCCCAGCCGCCTTCTCCAGCCAGACGATGTCCCTGTGGTTCCTGTCCCTGGCCCTGGCCAACGGCATCCAGGCGCAGACGGTGAAGCTCTACGACGACGTCTCCCATCCCGCCTACTTCGGCGTCAACGGCGCGATCGCGGTCGCCGCCGGCCTGGCGGTGCTGGCCGCCGCGCCCTGGCTGCGCCGCACGATGCACCCGGTCCACTGAAGCCATCCCTGGGGTCACGCTCATGCACATCCGTACGTCCTTCCCCTACGAGACGACTCACGAGGACCTCCGTATCCCGCTGCCCGACGGAACACGGTTGTACGCGCGCGTATGGCGCCCGATCACCGACGAACCCGTTCCCGCGCTCCTGGAGTACCTCCCGTACCGCCTGACCGACTGGACCGCGCCCCGCGACCACCAGCGTCACCCCTGGTACGCCGGCCACGGCTACGCCTCCGTCCGTGTCGACGTGCGCGGGCACGGCAACAGCGAGGGCATGCCCACGGACGAGTACTCGGCGACGGAGCTGGCCGACGGGGTCGAGGTGGTGAACTGGCTGGCCGCGCAGCCCTGGTGCGACGGCAAGGTCGGCATGTTCGGCATCTCCTGGGGCGGCTTCAACTCCCTCCAGATCGCGGCCCTCGCGCCCGAGCCGCTCAAGGCGATCGTCACCGTCTGCTCCACGGACGATCGCTACGACAACGACGTGCACTACATGGGAGGTTCCGTCCTCGGCGTCGACATGCACGCGTGGGCGGCGACCATGCTGGCCTTCGTCTGCCGCCCACCCGATCCGCGGTACGTCGGCGACGCCTGGCGGGAGATGTGGCTGCGGCGCCTGGACGAGGTCGAACCGTTCCTGCACACCTGGCTCGACCACCAGAAACGCGACGACTACTGGCGCCACGGCAGCGTCTGTGAGGACTACGGCGCCGTCCGGGCGGCCGTCCTCGCGGTGGGCGGCTGGCACGACCCGTACCGCGACACCGTGCTCCGCCTGGTCGAACACCTCCCGCCCGACCGCGTCCGCGGCCTGATCGGCCCCTGGCCCCACCAGTACCCCGACCGCGGCCTGCCGCCCGGCCCGGCGATCGGCTTCCTCCAGGAGACCCTGCGCTGGTGGGACCACTGGCTGAAGGGCAAGGACACGGGGGCGATGTCCGAGCCACTGCTGCGTTCCTACGTCATGGAGGCGCATCCCCCGGCGACGGTGTACGACACGCTGCCCGGCCGCTGGGTCGGCGAGCCCGCATGGCCCTCGCCCAACGTGACGACGGTCACGCACGCCCTCCGGGGTGAGCCCGTCCTCGTCCGGTCCCCGCAGCACACCGGCCTCGACGCGGGGCGTTTCTTCCCGTTCGGCAACGAGGCCGACCTGCCGCCGGACCAGCGGGAGGAGGACGCGCGCGGGGCGTGCTTCGACTTCGCCGTGCCGGAGGAGACGTGGGTGCTGGGGCGGCCGCGGGTGCGGCTGCGGCTGACGTCGGAGGTGCCGCGCGGGCAGGTGATCGCGCGTGTGTGCGATGTGGCGCCGGATGGATCCTCGACCCTGGTGACGCGGGGTGTGATGAACCTCTCCGCGCGCGAGGGGCGCGACCGGACCGTGCCGTGGATCCCGGGGGCCACCGAGGACGTCACCTTCGAGCTCAACGGCGTCGGGTACGCCTTCCCGCCCGGCCACCGCATCCGCCTCGCCGTCTCCTCCGCGTACTGGCCCTGGATCTGGCCCCAGCCGGACACGGCCGCCGGCTTCACCCTGGACCCGTCCGGCAGCGCGCTCGAACTCCCGGTACGCGCGCGTGCGGTGGTCTCGCCCCACACCTTCGAGGAGCCGGAGCAGTCCGAGCCGCTCGGCGTCGCCTATCCGGCCACCCTCGACGAACCGCGCCCCGAGCGGCTGGTCGTGCGGGACGTGGCCAAGGGCGAGTGGCGGTTGGAGGTCGACCCGCGCTACGGCGGCACGCGGATGTATCCCGACGGGCTGGAGTTCACCGAGGACGCGCTGGAGACGTACACCATCCGCGACGACGATCCGTTGTCCGCCCGCACCCGCTCGGACTGGTCGATCCGGCTGCACCGCCCGGAGCTCGCCTGGGACACGACGATCCGGACGCGGTCGGAGATTGCCTGCACCGCGGAGGACTTTCTGTCCTCGAATGAGGTGATTTGCACCTCCGGTGAAGAGGTGGTCTTCCATCGCACCTGGGAGCAGCGAATTCCACGGACCGCCGGTTGAGAGGGACTTGGGCTCATTGCCCGATTTGCCGCGCTTCTGAACGGGCGTGAGTTGGCTCACGCCAGCACCTTCACAGATCCCCCACACGCATCCCTCGATCCGCCTTTACGGACCGCCGAGTTGACGCTTGCGAACTGCAAAGGATCAAGCACTGCAAAACCCCCATTCGAAGATCAAATCCCGCAATAAGCGAATCCGCTACTTGTTTCGGACATGTGCTCCCGCATACGTTCCTGGCCAGTCGGGCGGAACGCCGAATCCTGCCGCCGCCCGCACCACCCATGACGGACTCATTCACCGCACGGCAGGAGCGGGGGAACCCAGGTAAGCCGCCGGGCCGGACGTCGTATTCCCGACGCACCGGAACGGCTTGGGGTGAAGTCGCAACCGCAAGGGCGCGACCGGGCACCTCCCCGCCCGAACCCGACAGCTCACCTCGCAGGCGTCGGAGAGGACAACCCCCATGTCTGCAAACGGTCAGAACGCCCGCTCCCGCTCTGCACGTATCGCCCGCAAGCTCGCCGTCGTCGGTACCGGCGCGGCCGTGCTCGCCCTCCCGCTGATCGGGGCCACCAGCGCCTCCGCCGCCACCCCCACGGCCGCCACCGCCGTGAGCACCGCCACGACGTACCCGGACAACCTCGACGGCTGGATCCGCGAGTCGCTCGCCGTCATGGCGCAGCACGGCATTCCGGGCTCGTACGCGGGCATCCACCGCAACATCATGCGTGAGTCGTCCGGCAACCCGGCCGCCATCAACAACTGGGACTCCAACGCCGCCAAGGGCACCCCGTCGAAGGGCCTGCTCCAGGTCATCGACCCGACCTTCGCGGCCTACCACGTGCCCGGCACGGCGTACGACCCGTACGACCCGGTCGCCAACATCACCGCCGCCTGCAACTACGCGGCCGACCGCTACGGCTCCATCGACAACGTCTTCGGCCCGTACTGAGCCGGGAGCCTGGGCGCGTACTGAGCCCGGGCGAGGAGTCGTTCGAGGACGACGGCGATGCCGTCGTCCTCGTTCGACAGGGTGATCTCGTCGGCCACCGCCTTGAGTTCGGGGTGGGCGTTGGCCATGGCGACGCCGTGGGCCGCCCAGTCGAACATGGGGATGTCGTTGGGCATGTCCCCGAAGGCGATGGTCTGTTGCGGGCCAAGGCCCAGATGCCGGGCCGCCAGCGCCAGCCCGGTCGCCTTGGTGATACCGCACGGCTGGAGCTCGACCGTCCCCGGCCCCGACATGGTGACGGTCGCGAGCGAGCCGACCGCGGTGCGGGCCACCGCCGCCAACTCGTCGTCGGACAGGGTCGGATGGCGCAGCAGCACCTTGCTGATCGGCGCGCACCACAGGTCGTCGCGATGTTCGACCCGCACCGCGGGCAGCGTGGGGTGCGGCATCAGATAGCCGGGCTCGATGAGCGTGAGCCCGTCGACGCCGTCCTGGTCGACGGCCGCGTACACCTGGCCGACCTCGGCCTCGATCTTGCCGAGGGCGGTCTCGGCGAGTTCCCGGTCCAACGTGACGGACCACAGCAGACGGTCCGCGCCGGCGTCGTACAACTGCGCGCCCTGCCCGCACACCGCGAGCCCCCCGCCGCCCAGGAACTCCAGCAGCGGCCGCACTCTCGGTGCCGGCCGTCCGGTCACCACCAGATGCCGGGCACCGGCCGCCGAGACCCGCGCGAGCGCGGCGAGCGAACGGTCGGAGACCGTGTCGTCGCCACGGAGCAGGGTTCCGTCCAGGTCAGTGGCGATGAGGGCGTATTCGATGCGCGCGGCATATGCGGTGGGTGCGGCCATGATCAGAGAATACGGACACCGCACCCACACCGTTCATCCCCAACTATCTTCTACCTGTCTGCTTTTCACCCCCACGTGGTGCCCGCCGGCTCCCCGATCGTGGTGTTGATCCGGTTGAACATGTTCGTCAGCGAGATGGTCAGGATGAGCGCCGACAGTTCCTTCTCGTCGAAGTGGTCGGCGACCTCGTCCCACAACGCGTCCGGAACCGACTCGTCCGAGCGGTCGGCGAGCCGTGTCATCCGCTCCGCGAGCGTCAGCGCGGCGCGCTCGGCGTCGCTGTAGTAGGGCGCGTGCCGCCAGGCGGCGACCGAGTCGATGCGCTCCTCGCTCACGCCCGCCTTGCGCAGATTGTGCACGTGCCCGTACACACACGCGCCGCACCCGTTGATCTGGCTGGCCCGCAGCCCCACGAGCTCCGCGAGCTCCTGGGACAGGCCGCCCTCCCCGATGGCTTGCGAAAGGGCGCCGATGCCCTTCATCGCGTTCGGGAGAACGTACGCCGGGTTCGTCATCCGTGCCTGCATGGTGCCGCCTCCTGTTGTCAGTGGCCGATGCGATGCTTGCTTTCACTGCACTGACGGATCGGAGGCGGTCGTTGTGACGGGGCAGCGAGACGAACAGGGGCCACCGCCGTAACGTGATCCGCGACCGCATGGACCGCGCGTACGAAAGTGAGGCAGCACCCCATGCCCCCCTTCGATGTCCCCGAGGATGACCCCTTCGGTCCGCACAACCTTCCGTACGGTGTGTTCTCACCCGTCGGCTCCACCGAGCGGACGGTCGGTGTCCGCCTCGGTGACCACGTCCTCGACGCCGGCGCGGCCGCACTGGCGCTCGGCTCCCCGTACGCCGACCTGCTGGCCCGCCCGACCCTGAACCCGCTGCTCGCGGCGGGCCGCACCGCCTGGTCGGACGTCCGGCGCGCCCTGACCGCCTGGGTCACCGTGCCCTCCCACCGCGAGACCCTCGCGCCCCTGTTGCACCCGCTCTCCTCGGTGACCCTGCACCTCCCCTTCGAGGTCGCGGACTACGTCGACTTCTACGCGTCCGAGAACCACGCCCGGAACGTCGGGCAGATCTTCCGCCCCGACGCGGCCGACTCCCTCACCCCCAACTGGAAGCATCTGCCGATCGGTTACCACGGCCGCTCCGGCACGGTCGTCGTCTCCGGCACGGACGTCGTCCGCCCCTCCGGCCAGCGCAAGGCCCCGGCCGACGCCACCCCGGTCTTCGGCCAGTCCGTCCGCCTGGACATCGAGGCCGAGGTCGGCTTCGTGGTCGGCGTCCCGTCGGCGATGGGCACGCCCGTACCGCTGTCCGGCTTCCGCGACCACGTCTTCGGCCTGTGCCTCCTCAACGACTGGTCCGCCCGCGACATCCAGGCCTGGGAGTACGTCCCCCTCGGCCCGTTCCTCGGCAAGTCCTTCGCCACCTCGGTGTCGGCGTGGATCACCCCGCTGGACGCGCTGGACGAGGCGCGGGTGGCCCCGCCCGAGCGGACGCACCCCCTGCTGCCCTACCTGGACGACACCGACGAGGAACCCGGCGCCTACGACCTCCGTATCTCCGTCGCCGTCAACGGTCACGTCATCTCGGAGCCTCCCTTCTCCACCATGTACTGGACCGCCGCCCAGCAACTCGCCCACATGACCGTCAACGGCGCCTCCCTGCGCACCGGCGACCTGTACGGCTCGGGCACGGTCAGCGGCCCGAGCGAGCACGAACGCGGCTCTCTTCTCGAGCTGACCTGGAACGGCCGCGACCCCCTCGAACTCCCCGAAGGCAAGCGGACGTTCCTGGAGGACGGCGACGTCGTGACGATGACGGCCTGGGCTCCGGGGGCGGGCGGAGCACGGGTCGGGCTGGGGGAGGTGACTGGGCGGGTCGTCGCGGGGTGAGGTTTCCGCGACAGCGATGGTCCGGGCACTGACTACAGCCGCCCGTCACCGTCATACTGGCGGCGGGCGGTGCGCGCCACGCGTGGCGTGGAGGTGCGATGCGGCGTATGGCACGGACGTGATGCGTACGGCGTGTGGCACGGACGTGCGATGCGTACGGCGCGTGGCGTACGGCGCGTGACCTCCGCCCGCACCGCACCGACCCGAAGCCGCCCCACTCCCGACCAGGATCCGGAGCCCGTGGCATGACCGTCTGCCTGCTCCTGCTCAGCGCCGTCGCTCTGACGGCCGCCGTACCGGTTCCTCGCGCGCTGGTCCGGGCGGCCTGGCCCGAAAGGGAGCCCGTCGTCGGGCTGTGGGTGTGGCAGTGCCTGGTCGCCACCGTTCTGCTGTGCTGTCTGACCGCGCTGGTCCTGGGCGCGGCGGCCGTCTTCCAGACCGTGCGCGACCAGGTCTTCGCCCCCGCCCCGCCGCACGTGGCCGCCGCCTACGACCTGTCGGCGGCGCCTCCCTGGTCCGCCGCGCTGACCCTGCTGCTGGCCTGCGGTGCCGCGTGGACCACCGCGATGCTCGTGCGCGAGCTGTTCGAGGCCCGGCGCCGCCGTGGCCAGGCCCGCGCCCACCTGCGCGAACGCGCCCCCGACCTGCCCGCGGGCCTCGGGGCGGCGCGCGGCCCACTGCTGGTCCTGGAGGACGAGTATCCCGACGCCTGGTGGATGCCGGGCAGCCCGCCCCAGCTGATCGTCACCACCGGCGCGCTGCACCGCCTCACCGACCACCAGCTCGACGCCGTCCTCACCCACGAGCGCGGCCACGCCCGCGCCCGCCACGACTGGCTGCTGCACCTGTCCACAGCCCTGGCCACCGGCTTCCCGCGTGTTCCCCTCTTCGCCCACTTCTGCGACCAGACCCACCGCCTGGTCGAACTCGCCGCCGACGACACGGCCTCCCGCCGCTGCGGCCACCTGACCACGGCGCTGGCCCTGATCGAACTCAACCAGCACCGGGGCGTCCTCTCCTGCGCCTCCAGCCACCGCCTCCTGGGCGAACGCGTGGACCGCCTTCTGGAGCCTCCCGCTCGGCTGGACCGCAGACAGCGGGCGTTGACGACGGCGGCGGCGACACTGGTGCCGTTGCTGCCCCTGCTGATCACGTTCGCCCCCGGGCTGACGGCGCTGTCGTAAACCGGGCTCACCGCACTGTCGTAACCCGGGCTGACCGCGCTGCCGTACCTGCGAGCGGGTACAGGGCGTAGCCGCGGACCGTGACGGCCGCTGTCCGCCCCGACCCGCACCCCGTCGCCTATATCCAGTCGTCCGGCTCCGGCTCCGCATCCGGCTCGGGCCAGTCGTCCGCCCCCGCGTCCCCGCCGGATGCCTGCGCCGAGCCGGGCGGGCCGCCCAGGGAGGACAGCACCGCCAGCACGCCCTCCCCGTACGTCGCCAGCTTCTTCTCTCCGACGCCGCCAATGCCGCCGAGCTGGGCCACCGACGTGGGCCACACCATGGCGATCTCCCGCAGCGTGGCGTCGTGGAAGATGACGTACGCCGGAACACCCTGCTCACGGGCCTGCTCGGCGCGCCAGGCGCGCAACGCCTCGAAGGCGGGCAGCAGCTCCTGGGGCAGTTCGACGGCGGCAGCCTTCGGCTTGCGCTCACCCCGGCCGGAGGAAGACGAACCGGGCCGCGAGCCCACCGGCTTCTTCGGCTCCTTGCGCAGCGGCACCTCGCGCTCCCGCCGCAGCACCGCGCCGCTGGCCTCGGTCAGCACCAGCGTCCCGTACTCCCCCTCGACCGCGAGCAGTCCCTGCGCCAGCAACTGGCGGACCACGCCCCGCCATTCACCCTCGGCGAGCTCCTCGCCGATGCCGAACACGGACAGCTGGTCGTGATCGAACTGGATCACCTTGCCGGTGCGCTTGCCCAGCAGGATGTCGACGATCTGCACCGCCCCGAACTTCTGGCCCCGCTCCCGCTGCAACCGCACCACCGTCGACAGCACCTTCTGCGCCGCGATCGTGCCGTCCCACGTCTCGGGCGGCGTGAGACAGGTGTCGCAGTTGCCGCAGCCGGCCGGGTCCGGGTCCTGGCCGAAGTAGGCGAGCAGCTGGCCCCGGCGGCACTGGGCGGTCTCGCACAGCGCGAGCATCGCGTCGAGGTGTGCGGCGGCCCGCCGCTGGAACGCCTCGCCACCCTCGCCGGACTGGATCAGCTTGCGCTGCTGTATGACGTCGTTGAGGCCGTACGCCATCCAGGCCGTGGAGGGCAGCCCGTCACGCCCGGCGCGACCGGTCTCCTGGTAGTACCCCTCCACCGACTTCGGCAGATCCAGATGGGCCACGAACCGCACGTCCGGCTTGTCGATGCCCATCCCGAAGGCGATGGTCGCCACGACGACCAGCCCGTCCTCCCGCAGGAACCGGGACTGGTGCGCCGCACGCGTCCCCGCGTCCAGGCCCGCGTGGTAGGGCACCGCCTCGATCCCGTTCCTGCTCAGGAACTCGGCCGTCGACTCCACCGACTTGCGCGACAGGCAGTACACGATCCCCGCGTCACCCGCGTGCTCCTCGCGCAGGAAGCTCAGCAGCTGCTTCTTGGGGTCGGCCTTCGGCACGATCCGGTACTGGATGTTGGGCCGGTCGAAGCTCGCCACGAAGTGCCGGGCCGTCGGCATGTTCAGCCGCTGGGTGATCTCCTGGTGCGTGGCCCGCGTGGCCGTCGCCGTGAGGGCGATCCGCGGCACGTCGGGCCAGCGTTCGCCGAGGATCGACAGGGTCAGATAGTCGGGGCGGAAGTCGTGCCCCCACTGGGACACGCAGTGCGCCTCGTCGATCGCGAAGACGGAGATCTTGCCGCGCGACAGCAGATCGAGCGTGGCGTCGAGCCGCAGGCGCTCCGGCGCCAGATACAGCAGATCCAGCTCACCGGCGAGGAACTCTGCCTCCACCACCCGCCGCTCGTCGAAGTCCTGCGTGGAGTTCATGAAGCCGGCCCGCACACCCAGCGCCCGCAACGCGTCCACCTGGTCCTGCATCAGCGCGATGAGCGGCGAGACGACGATGCCCGTACCGGGTCTGACCAGGGCCGGAATCTGGTAGCAGAGCGACTTGCCGCCACCGGTCGGCATGAGGACGACGGCGTCGCCACCGGCCACCACATGCTCGATGACCGCTTCCTGCTCCCCACGAAAGGCCTCGTACCCGAAGACCCTCTGGAGCGCGGCCAACGCCTCACTCTCGGCTACCGCCGCCATGCCACCTACCCCGCCTGTCCCACCCATCGCAGTGCCCCCGTACGTCGTATCTCGACCACTGCGTCCACGATAGGCGCCCGCACTGACAGCCTCGGAGTTATCCACAGGCTTTCCGCGGCTCCCTCCGCAACCGGTCAAACGTACGACCACAACAATCGGCCCCGGACAGCGAAACGGCCCTCCCCGATCAACCGGGGAGGGCCGCCCATGGGGTGCGTCAGCGCACGAACACTCCGGCATTCCCGGCCAGATCCAGGAAGTACTGCGGCGCCACACCCAACACCAGCGTGACCGCCACGCCCACCCCGATCGCCGTCACCGTCAGCGGCGACGGCACCGCCACCGTCGGCCCCTCCGGCTTCGGGTCGCTGAAGAACATCAGCACGATCACCCGGATGTAGAAGAACGCGGCGATCGCCGACGAGATCACACCGATCACCACCAGCGGCACTGCCCCGCCTTCCGCCGCCGCCTTGAACACGGCGAACTTCCCGGCGAACCCGGAGGTCAGCGGGATGCCGGCGAACGCCAGCAGGAAGACCGCGAACACCGCCGCCACCAGCGGCGACCTGCGCCCGAGGCCGGCCCACTTGGACAGGTGCGTCGCCTCGCCGCCGGCGTCCCGTACCAGCGTCACCACCGCGAACGCCCCGATCGTCACGAACGAGTACGCCAGCAGGTAGAAGAGCACCGACGAGACACCGTCCGGCGTCGTCGCGATGACGCCCGCGAGGATGAATCCCGCGTGTGCGATCGACGAGTACGCCAGCAGGCGCTTGATGTCGGTCTGGGTGATCGCGACGATCGCTCCGCCCAGCATGGTGACGATCGCGACGCCCCACATCACCGGCCGCCAGTCCCAGCGCAGGCCCGGCAGCACGACGTACAGGATCCGCAGCAGCGCGCCGAACGCGGCCACCTTCGTCGCCGCCGCCATGAAGCCGGTCACCGGCGTCGGCGCGCCCTGGTACACGTCCGGCGTCCACATGTGGAACGGCACCGCGCCCACCTTGAACAGCAGCCCCATCACGATCAACGCGGTGCCGAGGAGCAGCAGCACGTCGTTGCCCATGGTGTTCGCCAGGGCCGGGGTGATGTCGGTGATGGTGCCGTCGACGACCTGCGCGATCGTGCCGTACGCCATCGAGCCGGAGTAGCCGTACAGCATCGCGATCCCGAACAGCGTGAACGCGGAGGCGAACGCGCCGAGCAGGAAGTACTTGACCGCGGCCTCCTGCGACATCAGCCGCTTGCGGCGGGCCAGCGCGCACATCAGGTACAGCGGCAGCGAGAAGACCTCCAGGGCCACGAACAGCGTCAGCAGGTCGTTGGCCGCGGGGAAGAGCAGCATGCCGGAGACCGCGAAGAGCAGCAGCGGGAAGACCTCGGTCGTGGCGAAACCGGCCTTGACCGCGGCCTTCTCACTGTCGCTGCCGGGCACCGACGCCGCCTGCGCGGCGAAGGAGTCGACCCGGTTGCCGTGCGCGGCCGGGTCGAGGCGCCGCTCGGCGAAGGTGAAGAGGGCGACCAGGCCGGACAGCAGGATCGTGCCCTGCAGGAACAGGGCCGGTCCGTCGACCGCGATCGCGCCCATCGCCGCGATCTGCGCCTTCGTGGTGCCGTATCCGTCCGCCGCGAGGGCGACGACCGCCGCGAAACCGGCGGTCAGCCCCACGGCGGACAGGAACATCTGTGCGTAGTAACGGGACTTGCGCGGTACGAACGCCTCGACCAGCACTCCGATGATCGCCGCGCCGATCACGATCAGGATGGGCGAGAGCTGGGCGTACTCGATCTTCGGCGCGTCGATCTTGCCGATGGGATCGGCCGCGGTTGTCCACAGGCTGTGGACGGCTGTTGCGCTCACTTGGCCGCCTCCACCTCGGGCCGGGGGTCCTGCTTCTGTACGTCGGACATGGTCTGCTTCACCGCCGGGTTGACGATGTCCGTGACGGGCTTCGGGTAGACGCCCAGGAAGATCAGCAACGCGACCAGCGGGGCGACGACCACCAGTTCACGCACCCTGAGGTCGGGCATCGCGGACACCTCCGGCTTCACCGGGCCCGTCATCGTCCGCTGGTAGAGGACGAGGGTGTAGAGCGCGGCGAGCACGATGCCGAAGGTGGCGATGATGCCGATCACCGGATAGCGCGCGAACGTGCCGACCAGGACCAGGAATTCACTGACGAAGGGCGCGAGGCCGGGCAGCGACAGGGTCGCAAGACCGCCGATCAGGAAGGTGCCGGCGAGCACTGGAGCGACCTTCTGGACACCGCCGTAGTCGGCGATGAGCCGCGAGCCGCGCCGCGAGATCAGGAAGCCGGCCACCAGCATCAGCGCGGCCGTCGAGATCCCGTGGTTGACCATGTACAGCGTCGCACCGGACTGGCCCTGGCTGGTCATCGCGAAGATGCCCATGATGATGAAGCCGAAGTGCGAGATCGACGCGTACGCGATCAGGCGCTTCATGTCGCGCTGGCCGACCGCGAGCAGCGCGCCGTACACGATGCTGATCAGCGCCAGTACGAGGATGGCGGGCGTCGCCCACTTGCTCGCCTCCGGGAACAGCTGGAGACAGAAGCGGAGCATCGCGAAGGTGCCCACCTTGTCCACGACCGCCGTGATGAGCACGGCGACCGGGGCGGTGGACTCCTGCATGGCGTTGGGCAGCCAGGTGTGCAGCGGCCACAGCGGCGCCTTCACCGCGAAGGCGAAGAAGAAGCCCAGGAACAGCCAGCGCTCGGTGCTGGTCGCCATCTCCAACGAGCCGTTGGCCCGGGCCTCGGCGATCTCCGTGAGCGAGAAGTTCCCGGCGACCACGTACAGGCCGATCACCGCGGCCAGCATGATCAGACCGCCGACCAGGTTGTAGAGCAGGAACTTCACGGCCGCGTACGACCGTTGCGTCGACGCCACCTGCTCGCCGTGCTCGTGGGCACGGTCCCCGAAGCCTCCGATGAGGAAGTACATCGGGATGAGCATGGCCTCGAAGAAGATGTAGAAGAGGAAGACGTCGGTGGCCTCGAAGGAGAGGATCACCATCGCCTCGACGGCCAGGATCAGGGCGAAGAAGCCCTGCGTCGGCCGCCACCGCCGGCTTCCGGTCTCCAGCGGGTCGGCGTCGTGCCAGCCCGCGAGGATGATGAACGGGATCAGCAGGGCGGTCAGCGCGATCAGCGCCACCGCGATGCCGTCCACGCCCAGCTCGTACCGGACGCCGAAGTCGGCGATCCAGGCGTGCGATTCGGTGAGCTGGTAGCGGGCGCCGTCCGGGTCGAAGCGGATCAGGATCGTGATGGCGAGGGCGAGCGTGGCGAGCGAGACGAGCAGCGCCAGCCACTTGGCGGCGGTGCGCCGCGCGGCCGGGACGGCGGCCGTGGCGATCGCCCCGAGCGCCGGGAGCGCCGCCGTCGCTGTCAGCAGAGGAAACGACATCGGTATCAGACCGCCCTCATCAGCAGGGTCGCGGCGACGAGGATCGCCGCGCCGCCGAACATCGAGACCGCGTACGACCGCGCGAAGCCGCTCTGCAGCCTGCGCATCCGTCCGGACAGGCCGCCGACCGAGGCCGCCGTGCCGTTGACGACTCCGTCGACCAGGGTGTGGTCGACGTACATCAGGGACCGCGTGAGGTGCTCGCCGCCACGGACCAGGACCACGTGGTTGAAGTCGTCCTGAAGCAGATCGCGGCGGGCGGCCCGGGTGAGCAGCGACCCGCGCGGGGCGACGACCGGCACCGGGCGGCGGCCGTACTGCCCGTACGCGACGGCGACGCCGATCACCATCACGGCCACCGTGGACAACGTGACCGTCAGGGCGCTGACCGGCGGGTGCCCGTGGTCATGGCCGGTGACCGGTTCCAGCCAGTGCACGAACCGGTCGCCGATGCTGAAGAACGCGCCGCCGAAGACCGATCCGACGGCCAGCAGGATCATCGGGATCGTCATGACCTTGGGCGACTCGTGCGGGTGCGGCTCGTTGCCGTTCTCATCCGGCTGCCAGCGCTTCTCACCGAAGAACGTCAGCAGCATCACACGCGTCATGTAGTACGCCGTGATGGCCGCGCCCAGCAGGGCACAGCCGCCGAGGATCCAGCCCTCGGTGCCGCCCTTGGCGAACGCCGCCTCGATGATCTTGTCCTTCGAGAAGAAGCCGGACAGGCCCGGGAAACCGATGATCGCGAGGTAGCCGAGGCCGAAGGTGACGAAGGTGATCGGCATGTACTTGCGCAGGCCGCCGTAGCGGCGCATGTCGACCTCGTCGTTCATGCCGTGCATCACCGAACCGGCGCCGAGGAACAGCCCGGCCTTGAAGAAACCGTGCGTCACCAGGTGCATGATCGCGAAGACGTAGCCGATGGGGCCGAGGCCGGCGGCGAGGGTCATGTAGCCGATCTGCGACATGGTCGAACCGGCCAGCGCCTTCTTGATGTCGTCCTTGGCGCAACCGACGATCGCACCGAACAGGAGCGTGACCGCTCCGACGATCGTGACGACCAGTTGTGCGTCGGGTGCGGCGTTGAAGATCGCCCCGGAACGGACGATCAGGTACACGCCCGCCGTCACCATCGTCGCGGCGTGGATGAGGGCCGAGACCGGGGTCGGGCCCTCCATCGCGTCCCCGAGCCAGGACTGCAGCGGCACCTGGGCGGACTTGCCGCAGGCGGCGAGCAGCAGCATCAGGCCGATCGCGGTGAGCATCCCCTCGGAGGTGTCGCCGACGAGGCCCGGCTCCTCGTGGGTGCCGAGCACCGGCCCGAAGGCGAAGGTGCCGAACGTCGTGAACATCAGCATGATCGCGATCGACAGGCCCATGTCGCCGACCCGGTTGACCAGGAAGGCCTTCTTCGCGGCCGTGGCCGCGCTGGGCTTGTGCTGCCAGAAGCCGATCAGCAGGTAGGAGGCGAGACCGACGCCTTCCCAGCCGACGTACAGCAGCAGGTAGTTGTCGGCGAGGACGAGCAGCAGCATCGCCGCGAGGAACAGGTTCAGGTAGCCGAAGAAGCGGCGGCGCCGCTCGTCGTGCTCCATGTACCCGACCGAGTACAGGTGGATCAGCGAGCCGACACCGGTGATCAGCAGGACGAATGTCATCGACAGCTGGTCGAGCTGGAAGGCGACGTCGGCCTGGAAGCCTTCGACGGGGATCCAGCTGAACAGGTGCTGGCTCAGCGTCCGGTGCTCCGCGTCCTTGCCCAGCAGGTCGGCGAAGAGGACCGCGCCGAGGGCGAAGGAGACGAACGCGAGGACCGTGCCGATCCAGTGGCCGACGGCATCGAGCCGCCGGCCGCCGCACAGCAGGACGGCCGCTCCGAGCAGGGGCGCCGCGATCAGCAGCGCAATCAGGTTCTCCACTTCAGCGACCCCTTAGAGCTTCATCAGGCTGGCGTCGTCGACCGAGGCCGAGTGGCGGGAACGGAACAGCGACACGATGATCGCGAGCCCGACCACGACCTCCGCCGCGGCGACGACCATCGTGAAGAACGCGATGATCTGGCCGTCGAGATTGCCGTGCATCCGGGAAAAGGCGACGAACGCGAGGTTGCAGGCGTTGAGCATCAGCTCGATGCACATGAACAGCACGATCGCGTTCCGCCGGATCAGCACACCCGTCGCGCCGATCGTGAACAACAGGGCGGCGAGATAGAGGTAGTAGACGGGGTTCACTTCGACGCCTCCTCGGTCCGCTTGAACGTGGGCGGCTCGATCGCGTTCCGCTCCAGCCGCTCCTCCGCGCGCTGTTCAAGGGCCCGCAGGTCGTTGAGCGCCTCGGTGGACACGTCCCGGATCTGGCCGCGCTCGCGCAGCGTCTTGCTGACCGTCAGGTCGGACGGGGTGCCGTCGGGCAGCAGGCCCGCGATGTCCACGGCGTTGTGCCGCGCGTACACGCCGGGCGCCGGCAGCGGCGGGAGGTGCTTCCCCTCGCGGACGCGCTGCTCGGCCAGCTCGCGCTGGGTCCTGGCGCGCTCGGTGCGCTCGCGGTGGGTCAGCACCATGGCGCCGACGGCGGCCGTGATCAGCAGGGCGCCGGTGAGTTCGAAGGCGAAGACGTACTTGGTGAAGATGAGGGCCGCGAGGCCCTCCACGTTGCCGCTCGCGTTGGCCTGGCCGAGGCCGTTGAACTCCGTCAGGGACGCGTTGCCGATGCCCCCGACGAGCAGGATGCCGAAGCCGAGGCCACAGAGCAGGGCCAGCCAGCGCTGGCCCTTGATGGTCTCTTTCAGTGAGTCCGCCGCGGTGACACCGACCAGCATCACGACGAACAGGAACAGCATCATGATCGCGCCGGTGTAGACGACGATCTGCACGATGCCGAGGAAGTACGCGCCGTTGGCGAGGTAGAACACCGCCAGGACGATCATGGTGCCGGCCAGGCAGAGCGCACTGTGCACGGCCTTCTTCATGAAGACGGTGCACAGGGCGCCGATCACCGCGACCGTGCCGAGGATCCAGAACTGGACGGCCTCTCCCGTGGAGGTGGTGTAGGCGGCGAGCTGTGCGCTCATGCGTCCACCCCCTGGTCCGTGGGCTTCTCGCCCTTGGAGTGGGCGACCTGCCGCTCCGTGCCGGGCGCGGCCTCCGTCACCAGGCCCCGGTAGTAGTCCTGTTCGTCCATCCCCGGGTAGATGGCGTGCGGCGAGTCGACCATGCCCTCTTCGAGGCCGGCCAGCAGCTGCTCCTTGGTGTAGATGAGGTTGGCGCGGCTGGAGTCGGCGAGCTCGAAGTCGTTCGTCATGGTCAACGCGCGCGTGGGGCACGCCTCGATGCACAGGCCGCACAGGATGCAGCGGGCGTAGTTGATCTGGTACACGCGCCCGTACCGCTCGCCCGGCGAGTAGCGCTCCTCGTCGGTGTTGTCCGCGCCCTCCACGTAGATCGCGTCGGCGGGGCAGGCCCAGGCGCACAGCTCGCAGCCGACGCACTTCTCCAGGCCGTCCGGATGGCGGTTGAGCTGGTGCCGTCCGTGGAACCGGGGGGCCGTGGTCTTCTGCTGCTCCGGGTACTGCTCGGTCAGCCGCTTCTTGAACATGGCCTTGAAGGTCACGCCGAAGCCGGCCACGGGGTTCTGGAAACCGGGCTTGGTCTCCTTGGGCTCCTCAGCCATCGGACGCCTCCTTTCCATCCGTAGATCCACCCAGAGATCCATCACTCTGAGTATCGGGCCCACCACTGACAATCAGGTCCCGCTCCCGGCGCGAGCGGCGCCGCGGTACCGGCGGCAGCTCCTGTCCGGGCAGCGGGGGCACGGGGAATCCACCGGCCATCGGGTCGAAGGCGGGCTGTTGGGCAGGCGGTTCGGGTGCGGCCTTGGCCCGCTCGCGGAAGAAGTCCACGACGAACGAGAGCAGAAGCAGGGTGAGGACACCACCGGCGACATAGAGCGCGATATCGCTGAAGGCGTAGCCCTCGTTCCGCAGGACCCGCACAGTCGCGACGAGCATCAGCCAGACCACGGCGACCGGGATGAGGACCTTCCAGCCGAGCTTCATCAGCTGGTCGTAGCGGACCCGCGGGAGCGTGCCGCGCAGCCAGATGAAGAAGAACAGCAGCAGCTGCACCTTGACGACGAACCAGAGCATCGGCCACCAGCCGTGGTTCGCGCCCTCCCAGAAGGTGCTGACCGGCCAGGGCGCCCGCCAGCCGCCCAGGAAGAGCGTCACGGACACGGCCGAGACGGTCACCATGTTGATGTACTCGGCGAGCATGAACATCGCGAACTTGATCGACGAGTACTCGGTGTTGAAGCCGCCGACCAGGTCGCCCTCGGACTCCGGCATGTCCAACGGGGCACGGTTGACCTCGCCGACCATCGTCACGATGTAGACCAGGAACGAGACCGGCAGCAGGATCACGAACCAGCGGTCCGCCTGCGCGTCGACGATCGCCGACGTCGACATCGAGCCCGAGTAGAGGAACACCGAGGCGAACGCGGCGCCCATGGCGATCTCGTACGAGATCATCTGCGCGCAGGCGCGCAGACCGCCGAGCAGCGGATAGGTGGATCCAGAACTCCAACCCGCCAGTACGATGCCGTAGATGCCGACCGAGGCGACCGCGAGGATGTACAGCATCGCGATCGGCAGGTCGGTCAGCTGCATCGTGGTGCGCTGGCCGAAGATCGAGATCTCGTTGCCGGCGGGCCCGAACGGGATCACCGCGATCGCCATGAAGGCCGGGATGGCCGCGACGATCGGCGCGAGGACGTAGACCACCTTGTCCGCGCGTTTGACGATGACGTCTTCCTTGAGCATCAGCTTGATGCCGTCGGCGAGCGACTGGAGCATGCCCCAGGGGCCGTGCCGGTTGGGGCCGATGCGCAGCTGCATCCAGGCGACGACCTTGCGCTCCCAGACGATGGAGAACAGCACGGTCACCATCAGGAAGGCGAAGCAGAAGACCGCCTTGATGGCGACCAGCCACCACGGGTCGCGGCCGAACATGGAGAGGTCTTCAGCGGCGAGGTACGGGCTCATGCCTCCACCTCCTCGGGGGCCTGAGCGGCGAGCGTCGCCGGGCCGATGCGGACGAGGGAGCCGGGCAGCGCCCCGGTGTCGGAGGCGACGCCCCCGCCGACGGAGTTCAGCGGCAGCCAGACCACGCGGTCGGGCATCTCGGTGATCCGAAGCGGCAGTTGGACGCTTCCGGCGGGCCCGGTCACGGCGAGCACATCGCCCTCCTCGACCCCCGCCTCGGCGGCCGTGGCGGGCGACACACGCGCGCGTGCGGCGTGCCGTGTCCCGGCGAGCGCCTCGTCGCCCTCCTGGAGCAGGCCCTGGTCGAGCAGCAGCCGGTGCCCGGCGAGGACGGCCTCCCCGGCGGCCGGCCGCGGCAGCGCGCCCGCGCTCTCCAGCGGCTCGGTTGCCCGCGGCCCGTCCCAGGCGCCGAGCCGGTCCAGCTCCGCGCGCGCGGTCCGCAGATCCGGCAGGCCCAGGTGTACGTCCATGGCGTCGGCCAGCATCTGCAGTACGCGCGCGTCGGCGGGCGCCAGCCGGCGGGTCACCTGGTCGGGCTTGAGCGCGGCCTCGAAGAAACGGACCCGGCCCTCCCAGTTGAGGAAGGCGCCCGCCTTCTCGGCGACGGCGGCGACCGGCAGGACCACGTCCGCGAGTTCCGTGACCTCGCTGGGCCGCTGTTCGAGCGACACCAGGAAGCCGACCTCGCCGAGCGCCTCACGCGCGCGTGCCGGGTCGGGCAGGTCGGCGACCTCCACACCGGCCACCAGCAGGGCCTGGAGTTCACCGGTCGCGGCGGCCTCGACGATCTGGCCGGTGTCACGGCCGTACCGCATGGGGAGTTCGGCGACGCCCCAGGCGACCGCGACCTCCTCCCGCGCGCGCGGGTCGATCGCCGGACGCCCGCCCGGCAGCAGCGACGGCAGCGCGCCCGCCTCGATCGCGCCGCGCTCCCCGGCCCGCCGCGGGATCCACACCAGGTGCGCGCCGGTCGCGGACGAGGCCCGCACGGCGGCGGTGAGGCCACCGGACACCCCGGCCAGCCGCTCCCCCACGACGATCACCGCGCCCTCGGCGCGCAGCGCCTCGGCGGCCAGCGCACCGTCGCCCTCCAGGCCGACGCCGCTCGCGAGCGCGTCCAGCCATTCGGTCTCGGTGCCGGGAGCGGCCGGCAGCAGCGTGCCGCCGGCCTTCTCCAGGCCGCGCGTGCTGTGCGTGGCCAGCGAGAACACCTTCTGTCCGTGCCCGCGCCAGGCCTTGCGCAGCCGCAGGAAGACGCCGGGCGCCTCCTCCTCCGACTCGAACCCGACCAGCAGGACCGCGGGCGCCTTCTCCAGGGAGGTGTATGTGACACCCGTACCGTCGAGGTCGCGGCCGCGTCCGGCGACCCGTGCGGCGAGGAAGTCGGTCTCCTCGCCGCTGTGCACGCGCGCGCGGAAGTCGATGTCGTTGGTGTCGAGCGCCACGCGCGCGAACTTGCTGTACGCGTACGCGTCCTCGATGGTCAGCCGACCGCCGGTCAGGACACCGGTGCGGCCGCGCGAGGCGAGCAGCCCCTGGGCGGCGATCTGCAGCGCCTCCGGCCAGGACGCGGGCTCCAGCTCACCCTCGGCGTTGCGCAGCAGCGGTGTCTCCAGGCGGTCCTTCAGCTGCGCGTACCGGAACCCGAATCGCCCCTTGTCGCAGATCCACTCCTCGTTGACCTCGGGGTCGTTCGCCGCGAGCCGCCGCATGACCTTGCCGCGCCGGTGGTCGGTGCGCGTCGCGCAGCCGCCGGAGCAGTGCTCGCAGACGCTCGGCGAGGAGACCAGGTCGAACGGGCGGGAGCGGAAGCGGTACGCCGCCGAGGTGAGCGCGCCGACCGGGCAGATCTGGATGGTGTTCCCGGAGAAGTACGACTCGAAGGGGTCGCCCTCACCGGTGCCCACCTGCTGCAGCGCGCCCCGCTCCAGCAGCTCGATCATCGGGTCGCCCGCGATCTGGTTGGAGAAGCGGGTGCAGCGCGCGCACAGCACGCACCGCTCACGGTCCAGCAGCACCTGCGTGGAGATCGGTACCGGCTTCTCGAAGGTCCGCTTCCGGCCCTCGAAGCGGGACTCGGCGTTGCCGTGGGACATCGCCTGGTTCTGCAGCGGGCACTCGCCGCCCTTGTCGCAGACCGGGCAGTCCAGCGGGTGGTTGATGAGCAGCAGCTCCATCACGCCGTGCTGCGCCTTCTCGGCGACCGGCGAGGTCAGGTGGGTCTTCACCACCATCCCGTCGGTGCAGGTGATGGTGCAGGACGCCATCGGCTTGCGCTGGCCCTCGACCTCGACGATGCACTGGCGGCAGGCACCGGCCGGTTCGAGGAGGGGATGGTCGCAGAACCGCGGGATCTCGATGCCGAGTTGCTCGGCGGCCCGGATGACCAGGGTGCCCTTGGGCACACTGATCTCGATGCCGTCGATCGTCAGCGTGACGAGGTCTTGCGGCGGAACCGCCGCCTCTCCCCCACCGGAGGGAGCGCTCGTGGTCACAGTCATGCGTTCACCTCCGTACGGTGGTCGGCCCAGGCCGTCGACTTGGCCGGGTCGAACGGGCAGCCACGGCCCGTGATGTGCTCCTCGTACTCCTCGCGGAAGTACTTCAGTGAGGAGAAGATCGGCGAGGCGGCACCGTCGCCGAGGGCGCAGAAGGACTTGCCGTTGATGTTGTCGGCAATGTCGTTCAGCTTGTCGAGATCGCTCATCGCGCCCTTGCCGGCCTCGATGTCCCGCAGCAACTGCACCAGCCAGTACGTTCCTTCACGGCAGGGCGTGCACTTGCCGCAGGACTCGTGGGCGTAGAACTCGGTCCAGCGGGTGACGGCGCGGACGACGCAGGTCGTCTCGTCGAAGCACTGCAGGGCTTTGGTGCCGAGCATGGAACCCGCGGCACCCACTCCTTCGTAATCAAGAGGGACGTCGAGGTGCTCGTCGGTGAGCAACGGCGTCGAGGAGCCGCCCGGCGTCCAGAACTTCAGCCGGTGGCCGGGCCGCATCCCGCCGCTCATGTCGAGGAGTTGGCGCAGGGTGATGCCGAGCGGCGCCTCGTACTGGCCGGGGCTCGCGACGTGGCCGCTGAGCGAGTAGAGCGTGAAGCCGGGCGACTTCTCGCTGCCCATGGACCTGAACCATTCCTTGCCGTTTTTCAGAATGGCGGGAACCGAGGCGATCGACTCGACGTTGTTCACAACAGTCGGGCACGCATAGAGGCCCGCGACAGCAGGGAAGGGGGGACGAAGCCGCGGTTGACCCCGGCGGCCTTCGAGCGAGTCGAGCAGTGCAGTTTCCTCACCGCAGATGTACGCGCCCGCGCCGGCGTGCACCGTAATGTCGAGGTCGAGCCCACTGCCCAGGATGTTCTTGCCGAGGTAGCCCGCCGCGTACGCCTCAGCGACGGCTGAGTGCAACCGCCGCAGTACGGGGACGACTTCACCACGCAGATAGATGAAGGCATGCGACGACCTGATGGCGTAACACGCGATGATCATGCCCTCGATGAGGCTGTGCGGGTTCGCGAAGAGGAGCGGGATGTCCTTACAGGTTCCGGGCTCCGATTCGTCGGCGTTGACAACTAGATAGTGCGGTTTTCCATCCCCCTGGGGAATGAACTGCCATTTCATTCCCGTCGGGAATCCGGCCCCGCCGCGGCCACGCAGCCCGGAGTCCTTCACGTAGGCGATCAGGTCGTCGGGCGACATGGCGAGCGCCTTGCGGAGTCCCTCGTACCCCTCGTGCCTTCGGTAGACGTCCAGCGTCCAGGACCCGTCCTCGTCCCAGAAGGACGACAGCACAGGTGCGAGCAGCTTCTCGGGGCTCGGGTCCTTCAGCTCGGGTGCCAACGTCATCACTCCCCCTCCTCGGCGGTAGGCCCTGCCGGGTGGGCTGGGTCGGATGCCGATGTCTTCTGCGGCGCGTCGTGCGAGCTGAGGTGCTCCGCCGGTGACGGCTCGTGGACGGCGCCGTCCTGCGGCTCGTCGTCCGGGCCGCCCTCCCGTGGGTGGACCACGCGCGCGGGTGCGGTCTCTCCCCTGGCCAGGCGGAGACCCACCAGCGACGCCGGTCCCGCGCTGCCCGTGGCCTCGACGGCCCCGGCACGCCCGTCGGGGAAGCCCGCCAGGATCCGGGCGGTCTCCTTGAACGTGCACAGCGGCGCCCCACGGGTCGGCTCGACCCGCGCGCCCGCGCGCAGGTCGTCCACCAGACGCTTCGCGCTCTGAACGGTCTGGTTGTCGAAGAACTCCCAGTTGACCATCACGACCGGCGCGAAGTCGCAGGCCGCGTTGCACTCGATGTGCTCCAGGGTGACCTTGCCGTCGTCGGTGGTCTCGCCGTTGCCGACGCCGAGGTGCTCCTGAAGCGCCTCGAAGATCGCGTCACCGCCCATCACCGCGCACAGGGTGTTGGTGCACACCCCCACCTGGTAGTCGCCGCTCGGCTTGCGCCGGTACATGGTGTAGAAGGTGGCGACGGCGGTGACCTCGGCCGTGGTCAGGTCGAGCATCTCGGCGCAGAACCGCATCCCGGTGCGCGTGACATGGCCTTCCTCCGACTGCACGAGATGCAGCAACGGCAGGAGGGCGGACCGGGAGTCGGGGTAGCGGGCGATGATCTCGCGCGCGTCCCGCTCCAGCCGGGCTCGAACGTCGTCCGGGTAGTCGGGCGCGGGCAGATCGGGCATGCCCAGGCTGACGCCCCGCTCCGAAGAAGAGGTGGTCACCGGTCGACGCCTCCCATCACGGGGTCGATGGACGCGACGGCGACGATGACGTCGGCGACCTGGCCGCCCTCGCACATCGCCGCCATGGCTTGCAGGTTGGTGAAGGACGGGTCACGGAAGTGGACCCGGTAGGGACGGGTGCCGCCGTCGGAGACGGCGTGCACTCCGAGTTCGCCCTTGGGTGACTCGACCGCCGTGTACGCCTGTCCCGGCGGGACGCGGAAGCCTTCGGTCACCAGCTTGAAGTGGTGGATCAGGGCCTCCATGGAGGTGCCCATGATCTTCTTGATGTGGTCCAGGGAGTTGCCCAGTCCGTCCGGTCCCAGGGCGAGCTGGGCGGGCCAGGCGATCTTCTTGTCGGCGACCATGACCGGACCGGGCTGCAGCCGGTCCAGGCACTGCTCGACGATCCTGAGCGACTGGCGCATCTCCTCCAGGCGGATCAGGAAGCGGCCGTAGGCGTCGCAGGTGTCGGCGGTCGGGATGTCGAAGTCGTAGGTCTCGTAGCCGCAGTACGGCTGGGCCTTGCGCAGGTCGTGCGGCAGGCCGGCGGAGCGCAGGATCGGGCCGGTGGCGCCGAGGGCCATGCAGCCGGCCAGGTCGAGATAGCCGATGTCCTGCATCCGGGCCTTGAAGATGGGGTTCCCGGTGGCGAGCTTGTCGTACTCCGGGAGGTTCTTCTTCATCTTCTTCACGAACTCGCGGATCTGGTCCACCGCGCCGGGTGGCAGGTCCTGGGCGAGTCCGCCGGGGCGGATGTACGCGTGGTTCATCCTGAGGCCCGTGATGAGCTCGTAGATGTCGAGAATCATTTCACGATCACGGAATCCGTAGATCATGATCGTGGTGGCGCCCAGTTCCATACCGCCGGTGGCGATGCACACCAGATGCGACGACAGCCGGTTCAGCTCCATGAGGAGCACCCGGATGATCGTGGCGCGGTCGGGGATCTCGTCCTCGATGCCGAGGAGTTTTTCGACGGCGAGGCAGTAGCCGGTCTCGTTGAAGAAGGACGTCAGGTAATCCATGCGCGTGACGAAGGTGGTGCCCTGCGTCCACGTGCGGAATTCCAGGTTCTTCTCGATGCCGGTGTGCAGATAGCCGATGCCGCACCGGGCCTCGGTGACCGTCTCGCCCTCGATCTCCAGGATCAGCCGGAGCACTCCGTGGGTGGAGGGGTGCTGGGGACCCATGTTGACGACGATGCGCTCGTCGTCGGCGCGGGCCGCGGACTGGACGACCTCGTCCCAGTCGCCACCGGTGACCGTGTAGACGGTGCCTTCGGTGGTCTCGCGCGGAGTTGCGTGCTGCGTGCTCATGAGTACGACCTCCGCTGGTCCGGAGCCGGGATCTGGGCGCCCTTGTACTCGACGGGGATGCCGCCGAGGGGGTAGTCCTTGCGCTGCGGGTGGCCCTGCCAGTCGTCCGGCATCATGATCCGCGTCAGGGCCGGGTGACCGTCGAAGACGATGCCGAAGAAGTCGTAGGTCTCGCGCTCGTGCCAGTCGTTGGTCGGATAGACGGCGACCAGCGACGGGATGTGCGGGTCGCTGTCGGGGGCGCTGACTTCGAGGCGGATCAGCCGGTTGTGGGTGATCGAGCGCAGGTGGTAGACGGCGTGCAGCTCGCGACCCTTGTCGCTGGGGTAGTGGACGGCACTGACGCCGGTGCACAGCTCGAAGCGCAGGGCCGGGTCGTCGCGCAGGGTGCGGGCGACGCGGACCAGGTGTTCGCGCTCGATGTGGAAGGTGAGTTCGCCGCGGTCGACGACCGTCCTGTCGATGGCGTTGTCGGGGAGCAGGCCCTGTTCCTCCAGGGCGCCCTCCAACTCGTCGGCGACCTCGTCGAACCAGCCGCCGTAGGGACGGGTGGCCGGACCCGGGAGGCGGACCGAGCGGACCAGGCCGCCGTAGCCGGAGGTGTCGCCGCCGTTGTTGGCGCCGAACATGCCGCGCTGGACGCGGATCTCCTCACCGCCCTGGCCGCGCTGGCCGGGGAGGTTCTCGGCGGAGAGGTCCTTCTCCGGGTTGACCCCGTTCGAGGCTCCGCCGGTGCCGTTCGCGTCGCTCATCGCAGCAGCCCCTTCATCTCGATCGTCGGCAGGGCCTTGAGCGCCGCTTCCTCCGCCTCCCGGGCCGCCTCCTCGGCGTTCACGCCGAGCTTGGAGGTCTGGATCTTGTGGTGGAGCTTGAGGATGGCGTCCATCAGCATCTCCGGCCGGGGCGGGCAGCCGGGGAGATAGATGTCGACCGGGACGATGTGGTCGACGCCCTGGACGATGGCGTAGTTGTTGAACATGCCGCCGGAGGACGCGCACACCCCCATGGAGATCACCCACTTGGGGTTCGGCATCTGGTCGTAGACCTGCCGCAGCACCGGCGCCATCTTCTGGCTGACCCGGCCGGCCACGATCATCAGGTCCGCCTGGCGGGGTGACCCGCGGAAGACCTCCATCCCGAACCGGGCCAGGTCGTAGCGGCCGGCGCCGGTGGTCATCATCTCGATGGCACAGCAGGCAAGGCCGAACGTGGCGGGGAAGACGGACGCCTTGCGCACCCAGCCCGCGGCCTGCTCGACGGTGGTCAGCAGGAATCCGCTCGGCAGCTTTTCTTCGAGTCCCATGACTAAAGGCCCCTCAGTCCCATTCCAGGCCGCCGCGCCGCCACACATACGCGTAGGCGACGAAGACGGTGAGCACGAAGAGCAGCATCTCCACGAGCCCGAACACACCCAGGGCGTCGAAGGTGACGGCCCACGGGTAGAGGAAGACGATCTCGATGTCGAAGACGATGAAGAGCATCGCCGTCAGGTAGTACTTGATGGGGAAGCGCCCGCCGCCGGCCGGCGTGGGGGTCGGCTCGATACCGCACTCGTAGGCCTCGAGCTTGGCGCGGTTGTACCGCTTCGGACCGATCAGCGTGGCCATGACCACGGAGAAGATCGCAAAGCCTGCCCCGAGGGCTCCCAGTACGAGGATGGGCACATAAGCGTTCACCGCTCCTCGCTCCTCTCAGTCGGCACTGACTGCTGGCGGGTTGCACTGGGCTCACTTCCTGCTCACCAGTCCCACAAGCCCCGCTCGCCCCGGCGAAGATCGAGAACATGTGAAGCAGGTCACAAGCCCAACTGCCTCGCATCTTATGCCCGCCGCTCTGTGATCTGCGACACGGGGTATTGCACAAGCTTTGTGATCTCCACCACCTGATGAACGATCATGAAGTCGGATGATCGGCGATCTTCACACATGAAGCGTCCAAGTGATCACCAGAGGTGACATTTTCGCTCGTCGGCGCAGCTGGCGAGGGGCGTCTCAATATCAAGAGACTTCCTCTGCATGCAAATTGGAGTTGGACGCCGGGGCCTGATAGTGGGACGCGTTCACACATCAGAGGGAGTCGGGCGCGAGGTGTGGACGCGTGCACGCGTTCACGAGCCCGGCGACGGCCATTCCGGGCACCGGACGCGCCGACTCCGGTAACCGTTCCGTGACCTCGGCCACATTCATGAGAGGGCCCTGAGAAGCGGGGTTGGCCAACTGTCCCAACCAGTGGTAGGTGCGGGGCAATTCGGGCGTAACGAAGAAAGCCCATGATCACAGGCTTGATGGCGAGCGTCCGCAATGTCCGTTACGGCGTCAATAAAGGGCGACACGCCAGGGATTCGGGCCCCGGATTGAACAACTGTGGCGGACCACACGTTTCTTGAAGGTATGGAGGAGCCCCTGATACCGGTTATTCCCATGTCCCACACCGCTCACATACGTAGCCACCGGAAACCCCGCCAGCCCAGCACGTCGAAGATGGCGATGCGGGCCGGAGTTGCCGGTGGCATCCTCAGCACCGTGGCAGTGGCCGGCGCCTCGGCCTCGGCGACCGCTGCCGAGCCGGTGACGCAGACGCTCGAACTGCCCACCCTCACGGCCGACCTGTCCGCTCAGGTCGCCCGGTCGGCGGACGCCACGCAGCTGGCCGCCGCGAACTACGAGCTGCAGGCCGAGCGTGACGCGGCCGCCGCCCAGGCCGCCAAGGAGGCCAAGGCCGACCTGGCCGAGGCCAAGAAGAAGGCGGAGGCCCGGAAGAAGGCCGCCGAGGAGGCGCGCAAGGCCGCCGCCGAGCGTGCCGCTCGCGACGCCGAGCGAGAGACCCTCTCCGCGTCCGCGTCCGTGGGCACCGACACGAGCGTGGACGTACCGGTCGGCGGCAGTGTCGGGACGGTCATCTCCTTCCTCAAGGCACAGCTGGGCGACGCCTACGTCATGGGCGCCACCGGCCCCAACGCCTGGGACTGCTCCAGCCTGGTCCAGGCGGCGTTCCGACAGGTCGGCGTGGACCTTCCGCGCGTGTCGCAGGACCAGTCGATGGTCGGCACGGACGTCTCCCTGTCCAACCTCCAGGTGGGCGACATCCTGTACTGGGGCGGCAAGGGCTCGGCGTACCACACGGGTGTGTACATCGGAAACGGCCAGTACCTGGACGCGGCCAACCCCTCCAAGGGTGTCGTCATCCAGGACCTGTCGGGCTACCCGGCATCGGGCGCGGTGCGGGTGCTCTGACGCACAAAAGGTACGGATAGGGCCGCAGCCGCTCGGGGGCCGCGGCCCTTGTCCGTCGGCGCCGCCGAAACACGTGACGGGTGCCGCTCCGGGGAGGAGCGGCACCCGTCGGCGCAGGGTTGAAGAGCTGTCAGGCGGTCGTGCCGCCGTTGTGCGCGGCGCGGCGGCGCAGGAACAGGACCAGGCCCGTGCCCAGGCCGAGTGCGAGGATCGCGCCCCCGGCGATCAGCGTCACACCGCCGGCGCCGGTGAGTGCCAGACCGCCGTCGGTGTCGGCACCCGAGTCGCCACCGGTGGTGTCACCTCCCGCGCTGCCGCCGGAGCCGCCCTCCGTGCCGGATGACGTGGAACCGCCGCCCGACGTGCCGCCGTTCGACGTGCCGCCGTCGGAGCCGGTGCCGCCGTCCGTCGAGCCCTCGTCGCCGGAGGCGTTGAGGACGATCCAGGCGGTGTCGTTGGACTTGTCGGATTCGGACGGGTTCTCCCAGTCGGGCAGCGCCACCTTCGCCTTGGCGTCCGCCACCACCCGGTCGATGCGCAGCTCGAACGGGAAGCTCAGCTCCGCGTCCTCCAGCAGCGGGGTGTCCACCCAGCAGAGGTAGCCCTTGGTGTCCTCGGCGATGTCGGTCTCACCGCAGGACTCCGGGGCCTTGGTGACCGTGGCCCCCTCGGGGACCTCCACCGTGAAGCCGATCGGCTCACCGCCCGAGCGCAGGGCGCTGATCCAGGCCGGGCCGTTGTTGCGGAACCCGAGCTTCGCCGTGACGGTGTCACCCGCGGCGCCCTTGAGCGACGCGCCGGTCAGCTCCAGGTCGTGGGTGTTCGTCGTGGGCAGGTCCAGCTCGGCGTAGCGGGAGTAGTCCGCCGGGTCGGCGCCGGGGACCTCCTTCAGCTTCAGGTCCGGGCCGCTGCCGGGCCGGTAGTCCTTGGCCTCGCGCAGGCTCTTCGCCTCGGCCGGGGTGACCGCGGTGAAGCCGTAGTTGAAGACGTCGTAGAGGGCGAAGTCGGCGGTCTTCACCTTCAGCGGCTCGGTCAGCGCGTAAGCGGTGCCCGCCTCGATGGTGTCGGGGAAGGTGCAGATCGCCTCCGTGCCCTGCTCCAGCAGGGGCCCGGTGGTCACCTCGGCGTAGGCGCAGTTGCCGTAGGAGTCGGGGAAGGACAGGCCGCGGGAGCCGTGGAAGCGCAGCACCGCGCCTTCGGAGTCCATGGCGCCCTTGTTGCGCAGGCCCACGGGTGCCGCATAGGTGTCGCCCGCCTTGAGGCCGGCGGGCAGCGCCAGCTGGTGGTTGACGAACTCGGGGCCGCCCACCAGTACGTCGATGTCGAGCGGCGTGAACTGAAGCCCCTCGCCCTCGCCGGTGACCTTGATGGTGCCGAAGTCGCCGGCCTGGCTGTCGCCGTTGACGTCGATCCGGATGCCGCCGACGCGGTTGTACGTCTCGCCGGCGTACAGCTCGTAGCCGCTGCAGACCGCGACGAGGCCGTCGGCGTCACAGGGCAGCTTCACCGAGGCGACGCCCGCGAGTTCGGAGGCGTCGATACGGATCGTGTGGTCGCCGGTGAACACGGGCGGGATGACGCCGTCGCCGTCGAACTCCTCACCCGGGACGTTCAGCCGCAGGTCGACCTGCGGTTCCGTGTCGTCTTCGTTGCCGGAGCCCAGCGACAGGTCGACCCGGTCCTCGCCGGTGATCGTCACGGGCAGCGGCGCGGGCGCTGCCCGGGCGGTTCCCACGAGGCCGGCCGCGGCCAGACCCGTGGCGGCCAGCAGGCCCACGGATCTGAACAGCCCGGTCCGCCACGCTGACTTGAGTGTCATCGGGTGCTCTCTCGTCGATCGGGGTGTGCCCGGGCGGGCACACCCCCTTCGACCTGAGCCGCAGCCGGTCCGTTGTCCACAGAGACATCACAGCGGGATCACATTCCCGCATACTCCGCCAACATCGAACGCACCATGGACCCAAATGTCCTCAACGGGCCACATTGGGCCCGCTGATCACGCCTTCGGGGCCACCTTCGACAGCCCGTTGATGATGCGGTCCATCGCGTCGCCGCCCGTCGGGTCGGTGAGGTTGGCGAGCAGCTTCAGGGTGAACTTCATCAGCAGGGGGTGGGTCAGCCCGCGCTGGGTCGCGATCTTCATGACCTTCGGGTTGCCGATGAGCTTCACGAAGGCGCGGCCCAGGGTGTAGTAGCCGCCGTAGGTGTCCTTCAGGACACGCGGGTAGCGCTGGAGCGCCATCTCCCGTCCCGCGGGAGTCGGGCGGGCGTGCGCCTGGACGATGACGTCGGCGGCGATCTGGCCTGATTCCATGGCGTAGGCGATGCCCTCGCCGTTGAAGGGGTTCACCAGGCCGCCGGCGTCGCCGACGAGCAGCAGGCCCCGCGTGTAGTGCGGCTGGCGGTTGAAGGCCATGGGCAGGGCGGCGCCGCGGATCGGGCCGGTCATGTTGTCCGGGGTGTAGCCCCAGTCCTCGGGCATCGAGGCGCACCAGGCCTTCAGGACCTCGCGCCAGTCCAGTTCCTTGAAGGACTCGGAGGTGTTGAGTACGCCGAGGCCGACGTTCGAGGTGCCGTCGCCCATGCCGAAGATCCAGCCGTAGCCCGGCAGCAGCCGGTCCTCACCGGGCCCCCGCCGGTCCCACAGCTCCAGCCAGGACTCCAGGTAGTCGTCGTCATGGCGGGGGCTCTCGAAGTACGTCCGGACCGCGACACCCATCGGGCGGTCCTCGCGGCGGTGCAGGCCCATCGCCAGGGAGAGGCGGGTGGAGTTGCCGTCGGCGGCCACGACCAGCGGCGCGTGGAAGGTGACCTCCCGCTTCTCCTCACCCAGCTTGGCGTGCACGCCCGTGATGCGGCCCGTGCGGTCGTCCACGATCGGCGCGCCCACGTTGCAGCGCTCGTACAGCCGCGCGCCCGCCTTCTGCGCCTGCCGGGCGAGCTGCTCGTCGAAGTCGTCGCGCTTGCGGACCAGTCCGTAGTCGGGGAAGGAGGCGAGATCCGGCCAGTCCAGCTGGAGTCGCACACCCCCGCCGATGATCCTGAGCCCCTTGTTGCGCAGCCAGCCGGCCTCCTCGGAGATGTCGATGCCCATCGCCACGAGCTGTTTGGTGGCCCGCGGGGTAAGGCCGTCGCCGCAGACCTTCTCGCGCGGGAACTCGGTCTTCTCCAGGAGGAGTACGTCCAGTCCGGCCTTGGCGAGGTGGTACGCCGTCGTGGAACCGGCCGGGCCCGCGCCCACGACGATCACATCGGCGGTGTTGTCCGTCAGAGACTCGGCCACGGCGGGATCTCCCCAAGTTCGAAATCTGTGTGCCGACCGGCACTGGACATGGGCAGTCTATTCAGCAGAATTGATCAACCTGCCGAAGGGATACCCAGTGAACCGAGCTCTCCCCGTGGTACGGCTGCGTGTCCCCACCGACGAGGACGCCGTCGCCTGGCACCGGGTGTTCGACCACCCGGACGTCATGGAGTTCCACGGCGGCAGGCCCGCGGAGCTGTCCGTCTACGAGGAGCTCACCGCCCGCCAGCGCAAGCACGACGCCGAACTCGGCTTCTGCCTGTGGACGATGCTGGACGCCGACGACCGGGTCATCGGCTTCACCGGAGCGCAGCCGTGGCCGTGGGAGTGGGGACCGGCGGGCGAGATCGAGATCGGCTGGCGGCTGGGCCGGGAGCACTGGGGCAAGGGGTACGTCACGGCGGCCGCGCGGACGACCCTGGAGCGGGTACGCGCGGCGGGCGTCGGCAGCGTGGTGGCCATGGTCAACGCGCGCAACACCCGGTCGATCGCGGTCACCGAGCGACTCGGTATGCACCTCGCCGAGACGTTCACCACCCCCACGACCAACATGCTGGCGCACTGCTACCGACTGGATCTATGACCGGGACCTATGACCTGGATCTACAACCTGAATCCGTAACGGAGAGTAACAGTCGACTACGGAAAGACACTTGATGCTTCCGGACGGCACCCCCGGGCGGTTACGCTGCCAGTACCTCTGGGGGTGACATCTGTGCGCATAACACGCAAGACGCCCGAAGTGCGCGTGCCGAAGCTTGTCGGACTGATGGCCGTGGACGCCCGTGAGACAGCCGAGGCCCAGGGAGTGCTGCTCACCGCACCCGACCGGCCCGACTTCCATCTCACCGTCGTGGACTATGTCGTACGGCAGTACCCGCCGCCCGGCGTCGAGGTGCCGCGCGGTGCGGTGGTCACCGTGTGGTTCGACCTCGGGGAGGGCGAGGGCGGCGGAGGCGCGGGCGTACGGGAACCGCGGCTGCCGAGGCCACCGAGGGGCGGCATGGAACGCGAGCTCGACCAGCCCGGCGACGCGTTCGAGGCGATCAGGTGAGCCGGCGACCAGGTGAGCCGGCGATCGGCTGAGCCCGCGGGGGCACGGTCAGACCTTGAACCCCCGGTGCAGGGCCACCACCCCGCCCGTCAGATTCCGCCACGCCACCTTCGACCACCCGGCCTTGCCCAGCCGCTCGGCCAGCGCGGGCTGGTCGGGCCAGGCGCGGATGGACTCGGCGAGATAGACGTACGCGTCCGGGTTCGAGGACACCGCGCGGGCCACCGGCGGCAGCGCCCGCATCAGGTACTCGGTGTAGACCTTGCGGAACGGCTCCCACGTCGGATGCGAGAACTCGCAGATCACGACCCGCCCGCCGGGCCGGGTCACCCGGTACATCTCGCGCAGCGCCGCGTCCGTGTCCTGTACGTTGCGCAGCCCGAAGGAGATGGTGACGGCGTCGAACACGTCGTCCTTGAAGGGCAGCCGGGTCGCGTCGCCCGCCGTCAGCGGCAGCCAGGGGTGGCGCTGCTTGCCGACCTGGAGCATGCCGAGGGAGAAGTCGCAGGGCACGACATAGGCGCCGGCCCGCGTGAAGGGCAGCGAGGAGGTGGCCGTACCGGCGGCCAGGTCCAGCACCTTCTGCGCGGGGCGCGCGTCGACCGCCTTCGCGACCTCCCGGCGCCACACCCGGTCCTGGCCGAGCGACAGCACATCGTTCGTCAGGTCGTACCGTTCCGCCACGTCGTCGAACATCGAGGCGACTTCGTGCGGCTGCTTGTTCAGGGAAGCGCGGGTCACGGGCCCATTCTTGCAGCCCGCGTTCACGGCAGAAGCCGCGGCTTCCTCCTGGCGGCCGCATCCTCCACCCACCCGCACAACAGCACGAATCCCCCGATCAGCATCCACCCGACCCCGAACATGAACCACTGACTCTCCAGCGGCAGATACGCCTCGAACGCCGGCACCTTCCAGAACTGGTCGATCAGCGGCACGGCCAGGATCAGCGCGATCTCGTGCCAGAGGTAGATCGTGACGGCACGCGCGTTGAAGACGGTGACGATCCGGTCCAGTCGCCGAAGCCGCGCGAGCCCGGCGAAGTCGACGCCGAAGTGTGCCTTGGTCCACATCAGCAGCGTCACGAAGCCCGCCGACCAGAAGGCCTGCGCGAGCGGGTTCTCGTCCAGGTCGTACGTGCCGTACTCCGCCTGGTGCGCGAGCGCGTACCAGCCGCCGTACGCGAGCGCGCCCAGCGAGAACAGCACGACCGCGAACGGCTTCAGGCGGCGCAGCACGCCGTCGCGGTGCGCGAAGCCCAGGACCCAGCAGAAGAGGTACGTGGCCAGGTCCAGCAGTCCGGTGCCGAAGCGGTTGTCCGGCGGCTGCCACACGAACTGGAAGACCACGATCGGGGCCAGGGACGACAGCAGTACCGGGATCGGCGCGAGCCGGAACACCCGCAGCAGCACCGGGGAGAGCAGCACGAACCACAGATACGTCCGCAGGTACCACAGGATCTCCCACGCCTGCTCACCCCAGGCGTTCCCCGGCGGATCACCCAGCGGCACGATCCAGAAGACGATCTGCCAGCCGGGCATCCAGTCGTGGACCAGCATGGCCACGACCACGAAGAAACCCCAGAACCAGAAAGGCGGGAGCAGTCTGCGTATGCGGCTCCTGATCACCTTCACAGCCGGGCGCTCCAGCGACTTCGCCATCAGCGTGCCGGCCAGGGCGAACATGATGCCCATCGAGGGGAACACCATGCCCGCCCAGGCCCAGCCGAAGGTGTGGTACGTGACCACGCGGACGAGCGCGACCGCGCGCAGGGTGTCGAAGTAGCGGTCCCGCCCGGCCGGGCCGCCTCTGCGATGCGTCCCCATCAGCTCGCCCCGGCGGGCGTCCCCACCTCACCGGTCCGCTTCAGCTTCTGCCAGCGCAGGCGGCCGCCGGTCAGGGCGGTGACGCAGGAGTGGATGAGGACGAGGTACATCATCTGCCGGTACGCCAGCTGCTGCAGCGGCATCATCAGCAGATACCGGTACTTCTCGCGGTCCAGCCGGAAGGCGTACGCCGCACAGAACAGCTGGACACCCAGCACCGCCAGCCACGCCAGCAGGGCCGCCTTGAAGTCGATGAAGATCATCGAGTAGGCGGTGAAGACGTCGATCAGCGGGGCGAAGACCGGCGTGATGATCTGGAAGACGACGACCAGCGGCATCCCGACCCGCCCGAAACGCCCCGAAGGTCCCTTGTCGACGAGGGACTTGCGGTGCTTCCACAGCGCCTGCATGGTGCCGTACGACCACCGGTACCGCTGGGACCAGAGCTGCTTCAGCGAACCTGGCGCCTCCGTCCACGCGCGCGCGTGCTCCTCGTACACGACCCGCCAGCCCGCGCGGTGCATGGCGATGGTGATGTCGGTGTCCTCGGCGAGGGTGTCCTCGCTCATCCCGCCGACCTGAAGGACCGCGTCCCGGCGGAACGCGCCGATCGCGCCGGGGATGGTCGGCATGCAGCGCAGCAGGTCGTACATCCGCCGGTCGAGGTTGAAGCCCATCACGTACTCGATGTGCTGCCAGGCCCCGATGACCGTGTTGCGGTTGCCGACCTTGGCGTTGCCCGCGACCGCGCCGACGCCCCGGTCGGCGAAGGGCTGCACCAGGTGCCGTACGGTCTCCGGCTCGAAGACCGTGTCGCCGTCCATCATCACGACGATGTCGTGACTGGCGCTGCGCACCCCGTTGTTGAGGGCGGCCGGCTTGCCCGCGTTCTCCTGGCGGATGACGCGGACGTTCGTCATGCCGAGCGCCTCGGCCGCGTCGCGCGCGATCTGTGACGTACCGTCCGTCGAACCGTCGTCCACGACGATGATCTCGATCGGGTGGGTGCTCCGCGCCAGTGACTCCAGGGTGTTGGCGATGCACTCCTTCTCGTTGTACGCCGGGACGATCACGCTCACCGGCTGGGTGACCGGCGGCCCCCAGCTGAAGCGGCGTCTGTTGCGCTGCCGGTAGTGGCGGCGGGCGAGGATCAGCATCATGCCGAAACGGCCCATGACGGCGACACCGACGACGGCGAGGCCGGTCGCCAGGCCCGGGACCGTCCACTCGGCGACGGCGACGGCCGCGACCAGGGCCTTGCCCTCGTAGAGGGTGGTGCCGGTGGCGGTGCGGTGGGCGGCCTGGAGCGAGTTCGCGCCCGTGGCGCCGCCGGGGGCGCCCGCCATACCGGGAGCCCCGGCGGTCCCCTGACCCTGCTGCTCCTGCTGCTCCTGCTGCTCCTGCATCACCCCGCTGATCGTGGTGAAGGTGTAGCCCTTGGCCCGCATCTTCTCGATGTACTTGGGCAGCGCCTCGATCGTCTGCGACCGCTCGCCGCCCGCGTCGTGGAAGAGGACCGACGCGCCCTCGCCGCTCTTCGGCGTGGCCCCCTTGATGATCTGCGAGACACCGGGCCGCTTCCAGTCGTCGCTGTCGGTGTCGATGAAGACGCTGGTGTAACCGTCCTCGCCGAGCTTCTGGTAGACGGGCCAGCTGTAGTTGTCGATGGCGTCCGTCTCGGAGGAGTACGGCGCCCGGAACAGCGTCGTCGTGATGCCGGCCGCGCCCGCCAGCGCGAGCTGCGTCTGCGTCATCTCGCGCCGCATCCGGGCGTCGCTCTGGTACGACAGGTCGACGTGGGTGAAGGTGTGGATGCCCACCTCGTTGCCCTGTTCGACCATCTCCTCGACGATGTCCGGGTAGCGCGTCACCATCGACCCGACCACGAAGAACGTGGCCGGTACGTCGTACTTCTCCAGGATCTCGAGGACCTGGGGTGTCCAGGTGGGGTTCGGGCCGTCGTCGAAGGTGAGCGCGATCGTCTTGTCCGGGACGGAGAGGGTGGTCGCCTGCCCGCCGCGGAAGGTCAGGATCGGGCCGCCGTCGAGGATGTCGTCGGGGACCTCGCTGGAGCTGGCGCCGCTGCGCACCCGCTGGTCGCCGCCGACCTCGGCGCGCAGATAGCCGTCGAGCAGCATGATGCTGGTCAGCGCCAGCAGGAGCAGCAGGGCGAGGATGACCCGCGGTTTCTGCAGTGCCGCGGCCCGGCCCGCCGCCCGTTCGATGCGGGTGGGGGCGCGTCGGCGCCCGCGGGCGGAACGGACGGGGCCTGAGGATGTCGTCGTCATGTGGGTGGCGTTCGGCTCAGTCGGCGACCGCTGGGGCGGTGGCGCCGGTCGGGATCGGGGACGGGGCGCCGCTGGGCGGGACGGTCCCTGCCGGGCCACCGCCCGGGCCGCCCTGCGGTCCGGGGCCGCCGCCCGCGAAGGGCAGCAGCGAGGACGGGGTGAGCGAGGTGCCCCAGCCCATGAAGGCGGCGCCCAGTACGACCGCGTAGCCGAGGCAGGCCACGCCGAGCAGCAGGCCGACGCGGCGCAGCAGCTTGGCCCGGCGTCCGGAGTTGTCAACGAACACGGGACCCTCGGCCGAGCCGGAGGCGGACCCGTTGCCGCGTTTGCGGCGGCGACCGCGTGTCGCCGCGCGGCTTTCGATGGCAGGCTCTGAATGCATTCCCCGGACGCTAGGGAGCCTTTATGTGCCGCCGTTCCCGACTTCATATGAGAGCCCCGTGAGAAACCCCTTTACCTGTGAGTGCGCTGAGAGATGCCGGGGTCCGCGCTGATATTCACGGCCGGTTCCCAGCTTCGCGTGACACACCTTTCCTTCGACCAAGGACAGACGTCACGGAAGCGGGTGCGTGCGCAATGAGGAGTCTCCTGAAACCGGCGGCCGGGCTGGTTTGCCTGTTTGCCCTGGCCACGGCGGGATGCTCCGCCGATACGGACGCCACGTCCGACGCGGCCCCCTCACCGTCCCCGTCCACCGCTTCCAGTACGACGTCGTACGCGCCCTACGTCAGCGCCGTCACCGCCTCCGACAACGACTCGGCCGGCTCCCCGACGACGTACAACCTGGCCTTCGTGATCTCGGACGGCAGCGACTGCACCCCGAAGTGGAACGGCACCTACGCCATCGACGACTCCGCGGTGACGTCCCGGATCTCGCAACTGGCCGGGTCCGGCGCCGACGTCCGCGTCTCCTTCGGCGGCGCCTCCGGCAAGGAGCTGGCGGCGAGCTGTGACAGTGCGGAGGAACTGGCGCGGGCGTATGCCGACGCGCTGGACGCGGCTGGTGCCTCGCGGGCCGACTTCGACATCGAGGGCGACGAGCTGACCGACTCGGACTCCGTCGCCCTGCGGTCGGCGGCGATCGCGGCGTTGCAGGAGGAACGGCCGGACCTGGAGGTGTCGTTCACGCTGCCGGTGATGCCGTCCGGCCTGGACGACGACGGTGTCGCGCTGCTCGAATCGGCCAACGACCACCACGTCCAGGTCTCCACGGTCAACCTCATGACCATGAACTACGGCAGCTCGTACACCGGCGACATGGGCGACTACGCCGAGCAGGCCGCCACCGCCGCGCACGACCAACTGGCCGACATCTTCGGCCTGTCCGACGCGGCCGCCTGGCGAGGCATGGCGCTGACGTCGATGATCGGCGTGAACGACGTCGACAACGAGACGTTCACGCTCGACGACGCGGCGCAGGTGCGGGAGTTCGCGGAGGAGCAGCAGATCGCCTGGGTGTCGATGTGGTCGACGTTCCGGGACCAGCAGTGCGCGGACGCAGCGCAGGACGACGCGTCGACCAACTGCAGCGGGGTGGAGCAGAGTTCGGGTGCGTTCGCCGAGGCGTTCTCGGGCTGACCTCTATCGACGCCGGTACACCAGTCGCCCCGCGACCACCGTCGCCACGCAGGTGACCGCTCCGCGTTCGGCGAGCGTTGCCTCGTCGGGGACGTCGAACACGGCGAACCGCGCGGCGGACCCGCTCTCGCGCGGCGGCGGGAACTCCACCGGCAGCCCGGCCTCGAACGGGTCGAGCGAGGGCACCCCACCGGGCACTCCGAGCCGCCCCACCACGCCGATCCCGGACCGCTGTACGGCTGTCACCACGGCCCGGTTGCCGAACGTCCCCGCCACGGCCACGGTCCCGCGCGCCAGCATTCGCTGCACCCCGCGCCGCGCGCTGGCGCCCCACCGCGCCTCGTCCATGGCGAGCGCGGCCAGGGCGTCGCCGGTCAGCGGCTCGGTGCCGAGTTCGTCGGCCTCGCGCGGGTCGGGATGGTAGGCCTGCTCCAGCAGTTCGGGCCCGTGCGGGTTGACCAGGCCCGGGGTGAGGATGCCGGGCCACTGCCGCACGCGCGCGGGCGGATGGGCGGCGGCCAGCTCGTCCAGGGGGCCGGCGGCGATCACCCACTCACCGCGCACGGCGAGGGCATGCCCCCGGGAGTCCGCGTGAATCGTCAGCAAGTCAGTTGGAGGTCAGCAGCTTCAGCTCGGGATGAGCCGTGCCGCCCTCGATCGCGGTGGACGAGATGTGGGACATCACGCGCTCGTCGACGGGGTCGTTCGCCGGGTCGTCGTGCACGACGAGGTGCTGGTACGTCGTGTTCCGCTGGGCCGGGACCCGGTCCGCGCCCCGGATCATCTCGATCATCTCCATCAGGTTGGAGCGGTGCTTGGCACCGGCCGCCGAGACGACGTTCTCCTCCAGCATCACCGAGCCGAGGTCGTCCGCCCCGTAGTGCAGGGTCAGCTGCCCGGCGTCCTTGCCGGTGGTGAGCCAGGAGCCCTGGATGTGGGCGATGTTGTCGAGGAAGAGCCGGGCGATCGCGATCATCCGCAGGTACTCGAAGATGGTGGCCTGGGTGCGGCCCTTCAGGTGGTTGTTCTGCGGCTGGTAGAGGTACGGGATGAAGGCCCGGAAGCCGCCCGTGCGGTCCTGTACGTCGCGGATCATCCGGATGTGCTCGATCCGCTCGGCGTTGGTCTCGCCGGTCCCCATCAGCATGGTGGACGTGGACTCGACGCCCAGGTTGTGGGCCGTCTCCATGATCTCCAGCCACCGCTCGCCGCTCTCCTTGAGCGGGGCGATGGCCTTGCGCGGCCGCTCGGGCAGCAGCTCGGCGCCGGCCCCGGCGAAGGAGTCCAGCCCGGCGGCGTTGATCCGCCGGATGGCCTCGTCGACCGTCACCTTGGAGATGCGGGCCATGTGCTCGACCTCGCTCGCCCCCAGGCTGTGGATGACGAGCTGCGGGAACTCCTTCTTGATCGCCGCGAAGTGCTTCTCGTAGTACTCGACGCCGTAGTCCGGGTGGTGACCGCCCTGGAACATGATCTGCGTCCCGCCCAGCTCGACGGTCTCCGCGCACCGGCGCAGGATGTCGTCCAGATCGCGGGTCCAGCCCTTCGCCGTGTCCTTCGGCGGGGCGTAGAAGGCGCAGAACTTGCACGCCGTGACGCACACGTTCGTGTAGTTGATGTTCCGCTCGATGATGTACGTCGCGATGCGCTCGGTGCCCGCGTACCGGCGGCGCCGTGCGGCGTCGGCGGCGGCGCCGAGGGCGTGCAGCGGGGCGTGCCGGTACAGGTCGAGCGCTTCTTCGGGGGTGATCCGCCCACCGGCGGCGGCGCGGTCGAGGACGGGCTGAAGGTCGGCCTTCTCGGTCACCGGTGTCCCTTTCGGAAGGGGGCGGACGGACTCTGTCAGCGTACGCCAGCCCCCTGGATCACCCGACGTCAGGCTGTGGACGACAAGGTGCCCGGCCTGATCAGCCCCGCGCGGGCAGCGGCCCCTGCGGCAGGTCGGCCTCGGTGCGGCCGAGGGCGATCTGGTCGTACAGGGCACCGCCGCCGGTGGCGCCCAGGACGAGGGCGTCGATCCAGCGCATCGGGTTCTGCCTGCCGACGCCGAGCTGCCACAGGTCCACGCGCACCCTCGTCCACTCGGAGGGCACCGGCTCCTCGATCCGGTGCTCGATGGTGAGTGAGTTGACCTCCCAGCGGAAGGCCCCGATGGACACGCCGACGACCGGGAGACTTTGCGCGGCCCCGATCCGCAGCCCGATCCCCGTGGTCTCGGCGCCGAGGGCCTTCCAGTGGAACTGCAGCCACCGGAACCGGCCCGGGGCGCTCGGGTTCTCCGACCCGCTCCCCCTCGTGAAACACGGCGACGTGCACGGCGCCCGGCAGCGGCGTGCCCGTGCCCGCCCGCGCCAGGACCTTGACGGTGATCTCCTCACCCCGGCCGTAGTGGAAGCGGTTCAGGTCGGTCAGCAGGGACAGCGAGCCCTTCACCTCACCGGCGGGGCGGACCTCGACGATGCCGTCCAGGACGTACTCGCTTCGTCGCCCGGCGACATCCGGCGACACGCGCACCTGGTACAGCCCCCGCGCCTCGGCGGGCGGGGTCACCGCGCCGCCGGACAGCGGGAGTTCGGTGAACTCCGGGACGCCGAGCGGCCGCAGCCACACCTTGAAGCGGGGCTCGTGCGCCCACCTGCCGCGCGCGCACCGTCTCCGCCTCGACGAACTCCCCGGTGGTGCTGTCGTACACCTCGAACAGATACCGCGGGTCGTTCCGCTTCACGGCATCCCCAGCGTGACCGTACGCTCGTCCAGCTTGCGCCCTTCCCGGTCGTAGACCTCCACCCTCCGGGTACCGGCGAAGCACACATGCAGGTAGCCGTCGTCCGACGCGTCGAAGCCGGCGAAGGTGGCGCCCGCGACCTGACCCCGGATGGTGTGGCGGTGTGTCCCGTCGAGCGTGGCAAGGCAGAGCACACCGGACGGCCCGGCGGTGTACAGCCGGTCGGCGCTCTCCGCCACCCTCAGGCCGACCGCGCCTCTGCGCGGCTGGGCCTCGGCCGGCGGCCCCGTGAGGTCGATGACGTGCCTGTCACCGCCCGGGTTCACCCGCAACACCCGCCGCCGGTACTGGTCGACGGCGTAGAACTCACCGGACTCGCCCGCCTCGACGGCTCCCGGCGCGGAAAAGCCGTCCGCGTCGCTGGTGGTGAAGTCGTCGACGGAGCCGAGTGGGTTGAAGTCGCGGTCCCAGAAGTCGACCCGGTGCTGGAAGTGGGTCTCCGCGGTCGCGATCACGCCCGCCGCGTTGGCCGTGATGGCCAGCGGCGAGCTTCCGACCCGGCCGAAGCGCTGCCGCGAACCGTCCCGCCGGAGCCGGAGCGCGCGGCTCTCGGGCTTGCCGTCGATGACCAGGTAGACCTGCCCGTCCCGGCCCAGACCCATGTGCAGCCTCGGGACGTCGAACACGGGGTGGTATCGGGAAACGAACTGCACCTCGCCGGACGAATGACCAAACGGTCGTACGCCTACGCCGTGCCCGCCCCCGTCAGCACCCCCACGTACGCCCCCGCGAGCAGAAACGGCCCGAACGCGATGGCCGTCTTGCGCCCGGCCTTCCGTACGACGACGAGTGCGCCGCCGTACAGCGCCCCGAACAGGAACCCCGCGCAGGTCCCGAGCAGCACCGTCGGCCACCCGTACCACCCGAGCAGCGCCCCCGCCGCGAGCGCCAGCTTCACATCGCCGAAGCCCATGCCGTCGGGGTTGAGGAGGTGCAGGACGAGGTATCCGGAGCCGAGGACGAGGGCGCCGAGCAGGGCCGTCGTCCAGTCGCCCGCGTGACCCGGCAGGAGCGCGGCCAGGCCGAGGAGGGCGGGGACGGCGGCCCCGAGGGGCAGGGTCACCACATCGGGCAGCCGCCGCACCCGCACGTCCACGACCGTCAGCAGCACCCCGACGGGCACCGCCGTCAGCCACACGACCAGCTCGGGCCGGGGACCGGTCACGGCACCGACGGCCGCGCAGAGCAGTGCGGTGACGACGGCGAGTGGCCAGGCTCGCGGGCCGTACGACGCCCGGGTAGCCGTACATTCCGGGCACCGGGCCCGTCCCAGCCAGCTGCGGAGGGCATGACCGCCGGGGCACTCCGCGGGCCACGGCTCCTCCGGCGGGACCGAGAGCCGGTGGGCGGCGCGTGGCAGCAGCGCGCCGGCTGCCGCGCCCCACACCATCGACACGCCGGTGACGACGAGTACGGTCACGCTTCAGTCCCCCACTGGCTCAACCGACCTTCGTCAGCCGCGCCGTCGGCTCTCCGGAGCCCTCGCTGTCCGACTTGTAGGTGAGGTCGTCGCCGACGGGTGTGAGCCAGACGGTGTGGAGCGTCTGCACGCAGTGCCCGGGGTTGTCCTTCGCTCCCCGGGACTTGGCGACCAGCTGCGTCTTCGTCACCTTCTCCAAGGTCAGTTCGTCGACGCACACGCCGCCGATCGGGTCGGTGTTGCGCACCTGGCCGAGCTTTCCGCCGACGCCCGTCTGACGCACGGTGACCGTGAACCTGCCCATGGGGACAGCCCCGTTCAGGCCCGACCCCTGCCCCTCCCACGTGCCGAGGTACCGCTCGGGCACCCGCCCCGCGCCACTGCCCGCGCCGCTCCCGTCGGCGGGCTCGCTCGCGCTCGGCCCCGGTGAGTACTCGTTGGCATCGCCGCCCGAGCTGCTCCGCCGTTGGTCCGGCAGCAGGTCGAACACGAACACCGACCCGACGGTCACCGCCGCCAGCGCCCCGGCCACCGCGAGCGCGACCGTGCAGCTGAGCCGCCGCCCGCCTCCGCCGTCCCCCGGCGTGGAGCTCGCCGCCACCGACACGGAGAGCTTGCCGGGGCCCTTGTCCTGCGGTGCCGGCGTGGCATCACGCGGGCCGGGCACGACCGTCGGCGCATGCGGCGCCGCCGACGCACCAGGCTCGTCGGCCACCCCTGCGGCACTGGGCGCCGCCGACGCCCCCGACGCAGCAGACACCCTCTGCGCACCAGGCACCCCTTGCGCACCAGGCGCATCCGTCGCCCGCATCACCGGCGGCGGCCCGAACTCCCCACGCACCGCCCCCGAAGTCGCCCCCACCGCCGGGCTGCTGAACCCCACTGGCCCCGAAGGGGCGGCATCCTCCCCCGCCTCCAGGTTCAGCAACTGCACGGCACTCCGGCTCACCCGCTCCACGAGCGGCCCCGGCAGCCACCCGCCCGCGACCAACCGTGCCGCACCCTCAGGCGCCAGCCGACCGGCGATGTCGCCCGGCGCCGGACGCCCCGACGGCTCCTTGCCCAGGCAGGCAACCACCAGCTCCCGCAACTCACCGCCCAGACCGTCGAGTTCCGGCTCCTCGTGCACGACCTTGTAGAGCAGCGCCGCCGAGGAGTCCCCGCTGAACGGCGGCTCGCCGGTCGCGGCGTACGCCAGCACCGCACCCAGCGAGAACACGTCGGCCGCTCCCGTGACCCCCTTGCCGAGGATCTGCTCGGGCGCCATGTAACCGGGGGAGCCCACGGAGACGCCCGTGGAGGTGAGGGACGCGGTGCCGTCGGTGGCGCGTGCGATGCCGAAGTCGATCAGGAGCGGGCCGTCGAGGGTCAGCAGCACGTTGGACGGCTTGACGTCCCGGTGCACCAGGCCCAGTTCGTGCACGGCCGTCAGCGCCTCGGCCAGGCCCGCGCCCAGTGCTCGTACGGAATGCGCGGGCAGCGGCCCGCCGTCCGCGACCGCGCTCGTGAGCGACGGGCCGGCCGCGTACGCCGTGGCCACCCACGGCACGGGCGCCTCTGGATCGGCGTCCAGTACCGGCGCGGTCCAGGCGCCGCCGACCCGCCGGGCGGCCTCGACCTCGCGGCGGAAGCGGGCGCGGAACTCCTCGTCGAGCGCGAGGTGCGGGTGCACGATCTTGACGGCGACCGTACGGCCGCCCGCGCTGCGCCCGAGGTAGACCCGGCCCATCCCGCCCGAACCGAGCCTGCCGAGCAGCCGGTAGGGCCCCACGGCAGTCGGTTCGTCGCCTCCGAGCGCCTGCATGACGACTCCCTCTCCCCCGTACGCCAAGGCGTTGCTGCCCGGAAGCGTATCCGGCCGTCCGCACACGGGAAGGCCCGCGCGTACGGACGGCCGACGGGCGCTGCGGCGGGGGCCGTTGGGCCCGACCGCTCGGACAGGCCCTGGCCGAGGACGCCGGCGACGGCCTTGGCCACCTCCGCTGCCTGGATGTCCCGGCCTCGGGTGTTGGGGTGGCCGTACCACGGGAAGCGGACGTCGCCGAGGCGGAGCGGCGAGGGCTCCAGCAGGCCGCCGACGCCCCGGTTCACGCCGTCGCACGCGGTGTTGGCGCCGGTCGCGGCGTACAGGTCGACGAAGGTCGCGCCCGCGTCGGCGTCGGCCTTGTTCATGACGTCGACGGGCGACTTCTGGATCTTCTGGTCGAGGAACCCGAGGGCGTCCTGGTTGATGTCGGCGAAGGGGCGTTCCTGCCCGCCGGGGATGTTCTCCAGGCACTTGGAGGTGTCGGCGGGCACGATCCGGGAGTAGCCCACAAGGACCGTCTTCGCGTCGGGCGCGAAGTGCTCGATCCGGTCGAACATCTCCTCCAGGTCCCACTCGACCGACTGCAGACCGTCCTCCAGCCACTCGGCGCCGTCCCCGGTCTCGAAGAAGCGGCGGCAGTCGGAGGCGGGCGAGGAGGCGTCCACCGGCTCGCCCGGCATCAGCTGCCCCTCCTCGCCGCGCAGCCGGTCGGAGCACTGCTTGAGGATCCCGATCATGTCCAGCGTGTTCGCGCCCGTGCCGCCGATCACGAGCCGGGTGTCCTCGGTCAGGGCGTCCTGCTGGGGCGGTTCGGTGACGGGGATGCCGAAGAAGTCGACCTGCTGCTCGTCCCAGAAGTCCTTGACCGCCGCGGCTCCGCGGGAGCGGTCCGCCCGGACGTCGAGCGCGATCCCGACGTCCGCGAGCTGACGCCCGGTCACGGCCGGGTAGTTCTCCCGGGCCCTCAGACAGGCCAGCTCCTCGATCGACGACTCGTGCACCGGCGCGATACCGAAGTTCGCCGTGAACGAGTCACCGATGAACACCGTCGGCACCGGATCGGCCGCGGCGGGCGCCCGTATATGGAGTAGCCACCCGAAAGGGTGGCCTACGGCCGCAGCAGATCCACCTCCACATCCGCCGGGAAGCCGGTCGTCGGGCCGACGCGGCGGGCGAACTCCGCCACGGCCTTGAGCTGGGGGCCGCCGAAGCGGAAGTCGAGGGTGGTGAAGTACCGCTCCAGGACCCGCTCGTCGAAGGCCTCCCAGCGGGCCGCCTGCTCGGCGACCTTGGTGACCTCCTCCAGGGAGAGGTTGCGGGAGGCGAGGAAGGCCTCGTGCACCTTGCGGGTGATGTCGGGCTCGCGCTCCAGGTAGTCCCGGCGGGCCGCCCACACGGCGAAGACGAACGGCAGCCCGGTCCACTCCTTCCACAGCGCGCCGAGGTCGTGCACGGCCAGGCCGTACCTCGGCCCGTCGTGCAGGTTCGCCCGCAGCGCCGCGTCGCCGATGAGGACGGCCGCCTCGGCCTCCTGCATCATCAGGCTGAGGTCGGGCGGGCAGGTGTAGTAGTCGGGCTGTACGCCGAAACGGTCCGCCAGCAGCAGCTGGGCGAGGCGTACGGAGGTGCGCGAGGTGGAGCCGAGGGCCACCCGGGCGCCGTCCAGCCGGTCCAGCGGGACCTGCGAGACGATCACACAGGACATCACCGGTCCGTCGCAGCCGACGGCGATGTCCGGGAAGGCGACGAGATCGTCGGCGTTCTTGAGGAACTCCACGAGGGTGATCGGCCCGATGTCGAGATCACCCCGCACCAGCTGCTCGCTGAGCTTCTCCGGGGTGTCCTTCGTCAGCTCGAAGTCCAGCAGCGTTCCCGTTCGGGCGAGCCCCCAGTAGAGGGGCAGGCAGTTCAGGAACTGGATGTGGCCGACGCGCGGCCGCGTGCGAGAAATGTCCACATCGAGAGGCTAGACCCCGTGGGGTAGGGTGCAGGCTTCTGGGGTGCCCCTCACTCGCGTCAACGTCGACACGACGTTCAAACATCCGGGTGACGTGATCTTGGCCCCTATTGCTTTCGGCTGCCCGCGTGCTAGGCTCGCCGCAAGTTGCAGTTTTGGTTTCCCTTGCAGTACAGAGCCTGCGGAGCATGTGACCGCGGGCTCTCGACGTTCTTGGACGTATGCAGTTGTGCAGAACTTTATCTTCACACTTGCTGGTTCTGGAGCAGGGCAACCCTTTGGGCCCAAGGAGGGCTTATGGCTACCGGAACCGTGAAGTGGTTCAACGCCGAAAAGGGCTTTGGTTTCATCGCCCAGGAAGGCGGCGGCCCCGACGTCTTCGTCCACTACTCCGCGATCAACGCGACCGGCTTCCGGTCCCTTGAGGAGAACCAGCAGGTGTCCTTCGACGTCACCCAGGGCCCGAAGGGCCCGCAGGCGGAGAACGTCACCCCGGTCTGATCCCTCGGATCCAGGATCGAGCGCAGTACCCAAGGAGCCCCGCGCCATTCGGCGACGGGGCTCCTGCCTTTCCCGCGCATCCCCCCGTACATCGGAAAGATGAATTCACCGGGAATTCCGAGGAATCCGGCGACGGGTCGTCGTCATCCCGGCGGCCGGGGCGTGACCGAAAACCGCCCGGCTGTCAGTGCCGGCCAGTACGGTCACCCCCCATGACCGACGACGCGCTCACCCCCACGGAAACCGTCCGGCACTTCTACGACGCGATAGCCGAGGACTACGTCAACCTCGCCCGCGCCGATCTCGACGCAAAGCCGCTGGAGCGCGCGCTGCTCGCGGCCTACGCCGAGCTGGTCGGCGGCGACGGCGAGGTGGCCGACCTGGGCTGCGGCCCGGGCCTGGTCACGGGGTACCTCGCCTCGCTGGGCCTGAAGGTCTTCGGCCTGGACCTCTCCGCGGCGATGCTCGCCGTCGCCCGCCGCGAGAACCCGGCCCTGCGCTTCGAACAGGGCTCGATGCTGGACCTGGGCATCCCCGACGGCCACCTGGCGGGCGTGGTGTCCCACTACTCCACCGTCCACACCCCCACCGACGAGCTCCCGGCCCTCTTCAAGGAGTACGCCCGCGTCCTCGCCCCCGGCGGCCACCTCCTCCTCGCCTTCCAGGCCGGCGACCTCCCCCGCCACCTCGACCGGCCCTTCGGCCACCCGGTGTCCCTGGACTTCCTGCGCCGCCGCCCGGAGCACATGACGGAGCTCCTGACGGAGGCCGGGTTCACACTCCACTCCCGGACGATCCGGGAACCCGACCCGGAGCACAACGAGACGACCCCGCAGGCTTTCCTGATCGCCCGCAGGAACACCTGAACGCCCCGAATCTCAACGAGCACCGGCCCCCTCGCCGAGTCGGTACAGCTCGGCCCACTGCTCGGCGGTGAGGTTCTTGGGCAGGGCGCCCGCGGGCAGCCGCTGCCGGCGCAGCCAGTTCTGTACGTCGCGCCGGGACGAGTGGGGCAGCGACGCCGCGAGGATCTCCGCCAGCCCCCGGCCCCGGCCCGTGAAGGCCCGCTGCACGAACGCCTGATAGCGCTTCAGGTCGTGGGCCGGGAGCAGCGGCCGCTCCCTGCGCGACACGGTCAGCAGACCACCGTCGACCCCCGGCCGGGGCCGGAACGCGGTCGCCGGGACCCGGCCGGCCAGCCCGAACGCGAACCACGGCCACCACTGGGCCGTCATCATGGTCGCGCCGCCGACCCCGGCCCGGCGGCGTGCCACCTCCCACTGCACGAGCAGGACCGCCTCGGTCCAGCCGGGGGCGTGCAGGATGCGGCGGAGCATGCCGGTGGTCTGGTGGAAGGGCAGGTTGCCGACCAGGACGTGCGGTGCGGTGGGCAGCCTGAACCGCAGGAAGTCCGCGTGCACGATCGTGGTCGGCGGCTGCACCCGGCGCGCGAGCCTCGCGGCCCGCCGGCCGTCGATCTCCACGCCGGTCAGGGGGCGGCCCAGGCGTTGCAGGGGCAGGGTGAGGGCGCCGTCGCCCGTGCCGATCTCGATGATCGGGCCGTCGGTGTCGGCGACCAGGTGGACGAAGGTGTCGATGGTGGTGGGGTCGACGAGGAAGTTCTGACCGAGTTCATGGCGGCCAGGACGCTGCGTGCGCAACAGGATCTCCGCGGCTTCGAGGGAAGCCGGGCAGCACGAAGAGGCACCGCCCGGCGCTGACTCGCTGAGGCGGCGGATCCTTTCGAGGAGTGGCCCCGGAGGCGGCACTGAGGCGCGCTCCCCGGGCCGAGAATCCGCCGGCTAGTCGCGCCCGCGGTCGGTCACTGCGATCCCGAATGCACACATGCGGGCCACGCTACAAGCCCTCACCCGGGCCTGCGCAAACGGATTTTCCGGAGCACATGTGACGGGAGAGCCGAGGTGGCCTGGCTCACCGCTCGTACATGGCCTCCACCTCCTGCGCGAAGTCGCGCAGGATCACCTCCCGGCGCAGCTTCATCGACGGCGTCAGATGGCCGGCGGTCTCCGTGAAGTCGGTGGGCAGGACGGTGAAGCGGCGGATGGACTCCGGGCGGGAGACGAGTTTGTTGGCGTCGTCCACCGCCCGCTGGAGGACTTCCCGCAAGTCCTCGTCGTCGACGAGGAGTTCGGGCGGCACCGGGTGCTTGCCGTTCATCTGACGCCAGTGGGTGATGCCGTCGACGTCGAGGGTGATCAGGGCGGTGATGTAGGGGCGCCGGTCGCCGAGGACGAGGCAGTGGGAGATCAGGGGGTGCGAGCGCAGCCAGTTCTCCAGGGGCGCCGGCGCCACGTTCTTGCCGCCCGCGGTGATCAGGATCTCCTTCTTTCGGCCGGTGATGGTGAGGTAGCCCTCGTCGTCCAGCCGGCCGATGTCGCCCGTCGGGAACCAGCCGTCCGGCGACGCCGGGACCACCCCGCCCTGGTGCGGGTCCCAGTAGCCGCGCAGGACCTGGCCCCCGGCGAGCAGGATCTCGCCGTCCGCCGCGATCCGCACGCGCGTGCCGGGCAGCGGCCAGCCGACCGTGCCGAGCCGGGGTTTCAGCGGTGGCGTCACGGTCGCGGCGCCGGTCGTCTCGGACAGCCCGTAGCCCTCGTACACGTCGATGCCCGCGCCCGCGTAGAACGCGGCCAGGTCGCGGCCGAGTGGGGAGCCGCCGCAGACGACGTAACGGATCCGGCCGCCGAGGGCGTTGCGGATCCGGCGGAAGACCAGAGGGTCGTAGAAGGCACGGGACGCCTTCAGCGAGGCGCTCGGGCCGGGGCCGGTGCCGCTCGCCCGGGCCACCACCGCCTCGCCGTACCGGCGGGCGATCTTCGCCGCGCGGTCGAACGCGGGTGCCCGGCCGCCGCGTTCGGCGGTGGCGCGGGCGTTGTTGTAGACCTTCTCCAGCATGTACGGGATGGCCAGCAGGAAGGTCGGCCGGAAGGCCGCCAGGTCGGCCAGCAGGTCCTCCGACTTCAGGCTGGGCGCGTGCCCCAGCCGCACGCGGGCCCGCACGCAGGCCACCGCCACCATCCGGCCGAACACATGGGACAGCGGCAGGAAGAGGAGCGTGGCGGCCTCCTCGCTGGTCCGCGCCTTGAACACCGGGTAGAGGAGCTCGATCGCGTTGTCGACCTCCGCCAGGAAGTTGCCGTGGGTCAGCGCGCAGCCCTTGGGGCGACCGGTGGTGCCCGAGGTGTAGACGAGGGTCGCCAGGGTGTCCGGGCCCGACATCCCACGCCGTACGTCGATCTCCGCGTCCGGCACCGGCTGCCCCAGCTCCGCGAGCCGGTCCACGTGGCCCTTCTCGATGACCCACAGGTGCCGCAGGTCGGGCAGGTGCGGGAGTTCGGGCCCGATCGCCGCCGCCTGGCCGGCCGTCTCCGTCACCAGGGCGACCGCGCCGGAGTCCTGGAGGATCCAGCGGGTCTGGAAGACCGACGACGTCGGGTACACCGGGACGCTCACCAGACCGGCCGCCCAGGCCGCGAAGTCGAGCAGGGTCCACTCGTACGACGTCCGCGCCATGATCGCGATCCGGTCGCCCGGCATCAGCCCCTCGGCGATCATCCCCTTCGCCACGGCCAGCACCTGTGCGGCGAACTCCGCCGCCGTCACATCCGCCCAACGCCCCTCGTCGTCACGCCGGCTGAGCACCGGGTGCCCGGGCGCCACGGCCGCGTTCTCGAAGGGCAGATCGGCCAGCGAGCCGTGCGACACCGGTGGCACCAGCGGCGGTACGGCCGCCTCCCGCACCTCCCCGTCCAGCCGCCGTATCTCGGGCTCGACGAGGACCGGCCCGCCGTCCGGATCGTATTCGAGCGACGACGCCGACGACTGATGCGGCAGAGGCGAGGACGAGTACGAGATGGGCATGGGCAACTCCTGGTGCCTGCGGCGCGAGAGGGGATCCTACGGCGCGGACATGGGGAGGTTGTGCGGATTTCAAGATGTTCCGGGGCCGGGCCTGTGCAGTCCCGAAGGCTTGCGGCGCTTGGACTTACCTGCGGTAACATTACTCTGGAGTAAACGGGGAGGACGGGGTGAGGAAACCGGTATGACCATGGCTGACCACCTCCCACTCGTCACCGGCGCCCTCCGCTCCCCCTTCAAACGCCCCCGCCCGGACGCCGACTTCCCCCGCACCCGGCTGGTCCGGTCCGGCGTCCGCGTCGACCTGCCCCGGCTCACCGCCTACGAACGGGTCTGCGGCTTCCCCACCGGCGAGGACGCCCTCCCCCTCACCTATCCGCACGTCCTGGCCTTCCCGCTGGCCATGCGGCTGATGAGCGGCCGGGACTTCCCGCTGCCGCTGCTCGGCCTGGTCCACACCTCGATCGACCTCACCCGCCATACCGCCCTGTCGGCCACCGGCGAGTACGAACTCGCCGTGCACATCGCCGAACTGGCCCCGCACCGGCGCGGGACGGAGGCGACGTTGGTGACGGAGGCGCTGGCTGACGGGGAGGTCGTCTGGGAGTCGCGCAGCACATATCTGGCCCGCCACCGCACCGACGACATACCGGCGGCCGGGACCCGGGGCCGCGGGCCGCAGGGCACCGACGCCGCAACACCGCCCGCGCCCCAGAACCACAAGCCGCTACCCCCTGACGACGAGACGCCGCCCGGACCCCACAACCACAAACCGCTCCCCACCGACGCCCAGACACCCCCCGGACCCCACAACCACACCCCACTCCCCACCGACGACGAGACGCCGCCCGGATCCCAGAACCACAAGCCGCTCCCCCCTGACGACGAGACACCCCCCGGACCCCACAACCACAAGCCGCTCCCCACCGACGCCCAGACACCCCCCGGACCCCAGGGCCGCAAGCCGCTGCCCGTCTGCGCCGAATGGCGGCTCGGCGGCGACATCGGCCGCCGCTACGCCGCCGTCTCCGGCGACCGCAACCCCATCCACCTGCACCCGCTCACCGCCCGCCTGTTCGGCTTCCCGCGCCCGATCGCGCACGGCATGTGGACGGTGGCCCGCTGTCTCGCCGCGTACGGCACGCCCGAAGCGGTGCTGGTCCGGGCCGAGTTCCGGGCGCCGGTGCACCTGCCGGGGACGGTGGAGTACGCCGCCGAGGGCGAGCGTTTCGAACTGCGCCGGGGAGAGCGGCTGCACGTCAGCGGAGCCGTGCACCCGCTCGCTTCACACGGTCGGCGGTGACCAGCGCCGCCCGGCCATGAGCTCGCCGAGCCCGGCCCAGGCGAAGTTCATCAGGGTGGCCGCCGCCTGCCGGGCCGTCACTCCCGGGGTGGCGTTGGCCCAGTCGGCGAGCGACTCGGCGGCGCCGACCAGGGCCTCGGCGAGCCCGGCGACCTCGCGCTCGGGCAGGTCGGGGTCACGGTGGGCGTCGCGGGCGGCCTCGGCGATCAGCTGGGTGACGAAGGCGACGATGTCCGCGCGCATCGCCGTGACCTCGGCGGCGAACACCTCTCCGTGGGTGCGGGCCTGGAGGTGCAGCACGGACCAGCCGTCGGGGTGCTGGGCGGTGTGCGTGAAGAACGCCAGCAGGCCGTCCCAGAGTTGACGGTCTGCGGACTGTCCGGGCCGGGCGCCGGCCCGGACGGCGGCGAACAGCGCCTGGGCCTCACGGCGGATGCAGGCCGTGAAGAGGTCGTCCTTGGAGTTGAGATAGAGGTACACCAACGGCTTGGACACGCCGGCCAGTTCGGCGATGTCGTCCATTGACGCCGCGATGTACCCCCGTTGCCCGAAGATCCGCACGGCGGCGTCCAGCATCTGCTGCTCACGGACCGCACGCGGCATCCGCTTGGTCTTCACGGCACCCATGCGGCTTAGCGTACGGTCCGCGCGGCAGGCGTCAGGACAGTACCGGTCAGGCGGCGACGGCCACCCGCTCCCGCTCCTCCACGGGCGAGCTGCCCGCGTTGTCGTAGGCCTCGCGGTCGAGCAGCCTCTCGCGGGCCGAGACGATGACCGGCACCAGCGCCTGCCCGGCCACGTTCGTGGCGGTGCGGATCATGTCCAGGATCGGGTCGATGGCGAGGAGCAGACCGACGCCCTCCATCGGCAGGCCGAGCGTGGACAGGGTCAGGGTCAGCATGACCGTCGCGCCGGTGAGACCGGCAGTGGCGGCGGAGCCGACCACCGAGACGAACGCGATCAGCAGGTAGTCGCCGATCCCGAGCTGGATGTCGAAGATCTGCGCGACGAAGATCGCGGCGATCGCCGGGTAGATGGCCGCGCAGCCGTCCATCTTCGTCGTCGCGCCGAACGGCACCGCGAAGGACGCGTACTCGCGCGGCACGCCGAGCCGCTCGGTGACCTTCTGGGTCAGCGGCATGGTGCCCACGGACGACCGGGAGACGAAGGCCAGCTGGATGGCCGGCCAGGCGCCCTTGAAGAACTGCAGCGGGTTGGCCTTGGCGACGGTGGCGAGCAGCACCGGGTAGACCACGAACAGCACGATCGCGCAGCCGACGTAGATGTCGGCGGTGAAGGTGGCGTACTTGCCGATCAGGTCCCAGCCGTAGGTGGCGATGGCGGTGCCGATGAGGCCGACGGTGCCGAGCGGGGCGAGCCGGATGACCCACCACAGGGCCTTCTGGAGGAGTTCGAGGACGGACTCGCTCAGGGTGAGGATGGGCTGGGCCTTCTCGCCGAGCTGGAGGGCGGCGATACCGGCGACGGCGGCCATGAAGACGATCTGCAGCACGTTCAGCTCGGTGAACGGCGTGATGACGTCGGTCGGCACGATGCCGGTCAGGAAGTCGATCCAGGAGCCGGTCTTCTCGGGCAGCTCACCGTCCCTGGGGGTGAGGCCGGTGCCGGCGCCGGGGTTGGTGACCAGGCCGATGACGAGGCCGATGGCCACCGCGATCAGCGAGGTGATCATGAACCAGAGGAGGGTGCGGGACGCCAGGCGGGCCGCGTTGTTGACCTTCCGCAGGTTGGTGATCGAGACCAGGATCGCGAAGAAGACGAGCGGGGCGACGGCGAGCTTGAGCAGGCCTATGAAGGTGTCGCCGACCTTCTCCAGCGTGGTGACGAGCCAGGACACGTCCTGGCTCCTGGCTATCCAGCCGAGCAGGACGCCGAGGACGAGGCCGAGAAGTATCTGGGCCCAGAAGGGCGCCTTGAAGGGCAGCTTGAAAGACAGGGACTTCGTGTTCGCGGACACGGACATGCTCCGTAAGGGAAGGAAGTGGGTGCGCGGGCGACAGGGACGCAGGGCGGCGGAGACGTCGTCAGAGGCGACAGTTCGCGGACGCGCACCGGCAGAGGTCCACATGCAGACGCGCCACGAGCGGAACGCTGCGCGGCGCGTCGACGGACACGACTGCTGGCTTCATGCCAGAACCGTAACACTTGAAGTTTGAGAAGCCCAAAGCCTCACTTTGAGAGGTGAAACCGGGACAAGACCTTACGAAGCCTGCCCTTGTGCGCGTGCCGCGTCGTCCGCGGAGTCCTCCTGGCTGCGGTTGGCCTCGAAGTTGGCCTTGGCGCGGTCCACCTTCTGCACGATCTGCGCGGACGCCCGGTCCCGCTCCTTGCGCAGCACGACGAAGCTGATCGGCGCCGAGATGACGAGGGCGAGCAGCACGACCCAGATGCCGTTGGAGGCACCGAGGCCGCGCGGGGCGACACCGGAGTAGACGAGGCCCCAGACGACCACGAAGCAGCCCACGAAGATTCCGAGGCGCATCAGTGTGTAGCGGAGCATCTCATCCACTCTTCCGTATCGAACGGCCAGAACTACCCAAAGGGCACCGTCCAGTGAAGCACGTCCGACAGCCGATCTTGCAACGGGGGCTCAGGTCAACGGCAGCAGCATGATCACGTCGTCGCGGTCGTCGCCCGGCTCGACCCGGATCGCGCCCGGGATGCGGCCGACCTCCTTGTAACCGCAGGAGCCGTAGAAGCGCTCCAGGCCCAGTCCGCCTCGGCAGGTGAGCCGTATCGCGTCCACCCCGTCGAACGTGCGGGCCGCGTCCGCCGCGGCCGCCAGCAGGTCCCGGCCGTATCCCTTGCCCTGGTGCCGTGGATGCACCATCACCGTGTAGAGCCACACCCAGTGGGTCATCAGCCGGTGCGTGTTGAAGGTGAGGAACGCCGTCGCGGCGACCCGGCCGTCCTCGTCGAATCCGGCGAGCAGGCGGCTGCGCCCCTCGGCCATCGCCACGAAGTGCTTCACCAGTTCGGGGCGGACGGTTTCCGGCGTCACGGGCGGCACGAAGCCGACGGCCCCGCCGGCGTTGGAGACGTCCGACCAGAGGTCGAGCAGGCCGTCGCGCAGGGGTCGGTCCACGGCGGGATCGAGCGTGAAGGTAAGGGACATGCGCGCATGGTACCTATTACGCCAGCACGCGTGCCGCCACCTTCAGATCCGAGACCAGCCCCTGGTACGCCGCCTCCCGGTCGTCCGCGCGCAGCACCGACGACGGGTGCACGGTCGGCACCAACCGCTCCCGCCGGCCGTGGATCTCCTCCTCCAGTACGGTCCCCCGCACCTGCGTCACCCGGAACGACGAGCCCAGCAGCGCCTTGCCCGCGGTGGCGCCCAGCACCACGATCAGCTCGGGTTCGACGAGGGCCAGCTCGGCGGCGAGCCATGGGCCGCAGGCGGTCATCTCGCGGAGGCTCGGCGCCTTGTGGATCCGCCGCTTGCGGGGTTCCGCCTGCGTGAACTTGAAGTGCTTGACGGCGTTGGTGACATAGGTCTCGCCGGGGTCGATCCCGGCCTCGGCGAGCGCCCGGTCGAGCAGCTTCCCGGCGGGGCCGACGAAGGGCTGCCCCTGGCGGTCCTCCTGGTCGCCGGGTTGTTCGCCGACGAGCATGACGCGGGCGTCCTCGTTCCCGGCGCCGAACACCGTCTGTGTGGCGTCACGGTGAAGGGGGCAGCCCCGGCAGCCGGCGGCGGCTTCACGCAGCTCCGCGAGCCCGGCGCTCTCCGGAACGAAGGGCTCGGCGGTGTACTGCTCCTCGGGGGGTGCCTTGCTCACGGCGACCCGAGTACCCGCCCAAGGGGCGCGGGGAACTGCGCGACCAGCCCCCACGCACCCGCGGACGAACGGCGTACGACGAACCGGACCCTCACAGCCGCATGGGCTGCGGCGCCTCCCGCCGCGCCGGGTCGGCCCCGTCGTACTCCCTGATGATCTCGTACCGGGTGTTCCGCTCCACCGGCCGGAACCCCGCGTCCCGGATGAGTTCCAGCAGGTCGTCCCGGGTGAGCTTGTTCGGCGTGCCGTAGTTGTCGGCGTCGTGGGTGATCTTGTACTCGACGACCGAGCCGTCCATGTCGTCGGCGCCGTGCTGGAGTGCGAGCTGGGCCGTCTGGAGGCCGTGCATCACCCAGAAGACCTTGACGTGCGGGACGTTGTCGAAGAGCAGCCGGGAGACGGCGAACGTCTTCAGGGCCTCCAGCGGGGTCGCCATGGTGGTCCGGGCCTGGAGGCGGTTGCGTACCTTGCCGTCCTTCATGTCGACGAAGTCGTGCTGGTAGCGCAGCGGGATGAAGACCTGGAAGCCGCCGGTCTCGTCCTGCAGCTCACGGAGCCTGAGCACATGGTCCACCCGATGCCTCGGCTCCTCGATGTGGCCGTACAGCATGGTGCACGGGGTCTTGAGGCCCTTCTCGTGCGCCAGCCGGTGGATGCGCGACCAGTCCTCCCAGTGGGTGCGGTGGTCCACGATGTGCTGCCGGACCTCCCAGTCGAAGATCTCCGCGCCGCCGCCGGTCAGGGACTCCAGCCCGGCGTCGATGAGCTCGTCGAGGATCTCGGACGCCGACAGGCCGCTGATGGTCTCGAAGTGGTGGATCTCCGTCGCCGTGAAGGCCTTCAGCGAGACGTTCGGCAGGGCGGCCTTCAGCTCGCGCAGAGACCGCGGGTAGTACCGCCAGGGCAGGTTGGGGTGCAGGCCGTTGACGATGTGCAGCTCGGTGAGGTTGTCCGCCTCCATCGCCTTGGCGAGCTTGACGGCCTCCTCGATGCGCATGGTGTACGCGTCCTTCTCGCCGGGCTTGCGCTGGAAGGAGCAGTACGCGCAGGAGGCCGTACAGACGTTGGTCATGTTGAGGTGGCGGTTGACGTTGAAGTGGACCACGTCGCCGTTCTTGCGGGTGCGCACCTCGTGGGCGAGGCCGCCGAGCCAGGCCAGGTCGTCCGACTCGTACAGCGCGATGCCGTCCTCGCGGGTCAGCCGCTCACCGGAGCGGACCTTCTCCTCCAGCTCGCGCTTGAGCCCGACATCCATGCGCACACCTCTCTCAGACAGACTCCGCCAACCGTACTCCCCCACCCTTCGGGCGGGCGGTACCCCCATACGGCCCTGAAACGGGCCTACACCTCTTCCGGCAATTCACCCACCCGGTTCTCCCACTTCGTGGACAACACGATGGTGGTACGGGTCCGGGACACGCCCTTGGTGCCGGAGAGCCGCCGGATGATCCTCTCCAGCCCGTCCACGTCGGTCGCCCGCACCTTGAGCATGTAGGAGTCGTCACCGGCGATGAACCAGCAGTCCTCGATCTCCGGCAGGTCCCTCAGCCGCTGCGCCACGTCCTCGTGGTCGGCGGCGTCGGAGAGCGAGATGCCGATCAGGGCGGTGACGCCGAGGCCGAGCGAGGCGGCGTTCACGGTGGCGCGGTAGCCGGTGATGACGCCGGCCGCCTCCAGCCGGTTGATGCGGTCGGTGACGCTGGGTCCCGACAGGCCGACGAGGCGCCCCAGCTCCGCGTAGGAGGCCCGGCCGTTCTCCCTCAGGGCCTGGATGAGCTGCCTGTCCACGGCGTCCATGCGATCGAAGCCTTCCACTGAAGAGGTCTGACGAGTTCCTGGTACGTGAGGGTGAGGCTCAGGTGGTGCGCGACCCGCCGCCGAGTTCGCCCGCCCAGCGGCGGTAGAGCGTGTGGGGGACGCCGACCGCGTCGAGGACCCGTCCGGCGACGAAGTCGACGAGGTCCTGGATGTGGGTGGCGCCCGCGTAGAAGGCGGGCGAGGCGGGTACGACGGTCGCGCCGGCGTCGTCCAGGGAGACGAGGTGCCGCAGTGTCTGTCCGTTGAGCGGCGCTTCCCGCACGGCGACGACCAGCGGACGCCCCTCCTTGAGGGTCACGCTCGCGGCGCGTTGCAGCAGGTCCTTGGAGAGGCCGAGGGCGACTCCGGCGACGCAGGCGGTCGACGCGGGCACGATCAGCATCCCCTTCGCGGGGTACGACCCCGAGGACGGCCCGGCGGCGAGGTCGCCCGCGCTCCAGTGCCGTACGCCGTCCAGACGCACGGCGAAGGTGTCGGGCTTCCCGTCGGCGCCCCTGGACAGCCACTCCCGCAGGTCGTCCCGCCAGTGCGCGTCCCGGAAGGACAGCCCGGTCTCATCCAGCAGGGTGAGCCGGGAGGCGCGGCTGACGACGAGGTCGACGCTCTCACCGGCGTCCAGCAACGCGCGCAGCACAGCAGCCGCATACGGCGTACCGGACGCTCCGGACACCCCCACGATCCAAGGCGCGCGCTGCGATTCCCCTGCGTTCACATCTTGAGCGTACCGGTGAGCGGAAAGGTGTTCAGGACGGGTCGGGATCCACGGGCAGCCGGTCGGTGTCGATGGTGAGGCGCCGTACCGTGGTGTCCACGGTGATCTTGCCGCCGTACGGAATCATGTCGCGGCCGAGGTAGCCGTCGGCGCCGGGGTTCCACAGGGTGACGAGATGAGCCTCCTGCGGGTCGAAGATCAGGTAGTTCGGGATACCCCGGGCCGCGTACTGCCGGTACTTCACCTCGTAGTCGGTGCGGACGCTGCTCGGGGAGACGACCTCGACGGCCAGCTCGATGAGCTCGGGCGGGTAGCAGGTCAGGTTGCGGTTCTGCTCGGCGGCCGGAATGAGCGCCAGATCGGGGCAGAGCTCGAAGTCGCCGCTGAACGGGATCGCCACATCGCTGATGAAGCCCCACTCCTGGCCCAGTTGGGCTTCGAGCAGCGTCCAGAGCATCTGGATGGTCTTGTTGTGGAACGGCGTGACCGGGCTCGCCACGACGTTGCCCTCGACGATCTCCGTACGGAAGCCGGGGAAGGCGTCCTCGAACCGGGTGAGTTGTGCGTGCAGGCGGTCCACGGGGCGGACGGTCTCACACCGTCAGACCCCGAACCAGAAGATCAAGCAGCGCACACACGAACAGGGCAATCCCGATGAAGCCGTTGACACTGAAGAACGCCCGGTTCAGTCGGGACAGGTCGTGCGGGCGGACGATGGTGTGCTCGTAGACGAATGCCGCCGCGACGATCAGCAGGCCCAGCCAGAAGAAGGCGCCCGCGTCGGTGACCACCGCGTACCAGGCGAACAGGGCCGTCGTGGCGGCGTGGCAGACCCGCGCGGCCCGGATCGCCGCCGGGATGCCGAAGCGGGCCGGGACCGACATGACGCCGATCTCGCGGTCGGTCTCGACGTCCTGGCAGGCGTAGATCAGGTCGAAGCCGCCGATCCAGATGCCGACCGCCAGACCCAGGATCACCGCCGTCCACGACCACTCCCCGCTGATCGCGAGCCAGCCGCCGACCGGGCCCATGGCCTGGGCGAGGCCGAGGATGGCCTGGGGGAAGTTCGTGAACCGCTTGCCGTAGGGGTAGACCACCATCGGGATGACGGCGACCGGGGCGAGGGCCAGGCACAGGGGGTTCAGCAGGGCCGCCGAGCCGAGGAAGACGACCAGGGCGACCAGGGCGCCGGTCCAGGCGTGTCGTACCGACATCGCGCCCGTGACCAGCTCGCGGTGGGCCGTGCGCGGGTTCCTCGCGTCGATCTCGCGGTCGATGATCCGGTTGACGGCCATGGCGAAGGTGCGCAGGCCGACCATGCAGATCGTGACCAGCAGCAGTCGGCCCCAGTGGATGTTCCGGTCCCACTGGAACATCGCCGTGAGGGAGGCGATGTAGGCGAAGGGCAGGGCGAAGACCGAGTGCTCGATCATCACCAGACGGAGGAAGGCCTTGGTGCGGCCCGGCTGCGGGATCGCGGCGGAAGCGGAACTCACAGGCCGTACTCCTTCCAGCGGCGGTCCACCTTCGCCGCCGTCTGCGGATCGGACTCCACCATGTCGGGCCAGCCCCCGTCGCGCGTGTACCCCTCCTCGGGCCACTTCTTCGTCGCGTCGATGCCCGCCTTGCCGCCCCAGAACTGCTGGTAGGACGCGTGGTCCAGGTGGTCGACCGGGCCTTCGACGACGGTGAGGTCGCGGGCGTAGTCCGTGTTGCCGAGGGCCCGCCAGGCGACCTCGTGCAGGTCGTGCACATCGCAGTCGGAGTCGACCACCACGATCAGCTTGGTCAGGGACATCATGTGCGCGCCCCAGATGGCGTGCATCACCTTCTGCGCGTGCTTGGGGTACTTCTTGTCGATCGAGACGATCGCGCAGTTGTGGAAACCGCCTGCCTCGGGCAGGTGGTAGTCCACGATGTCCGGCACGATGATCTTCAGCAGGGGGAGGAAGAAACGCTCCGTCGCACGGCCGAGGGGTCCGTCCTCCGTCGGGGGGCGGCCTACGACGATCGACTGCAGGAGCGGCCGCTTCCGCATCGTCACGCAGTCGATCTTCAGCGCGGGGAAGGGCTCCTGCGGGGTGTAGAACCCGGTGTGGTCGCCGAACGGCCCCTCGGGCAGCATCTCGCCGGGCTCCAGCCAGCCCTCAATGACGACCTCCGCCTGCGCCGGCACCTGCAGCGGCACCGTCTTGCAGTCGACCATCTCGATCCGCCTGCCCGCGATGAACCCGGCGAACAGGTATTCGTCGATGTCGCCGGGGAGCGGGGCGGTGGAGGCGTACGTCACGGCGGGCGGGCAGCCGAAGGCGATGGCGACCGGCAGTCGCTCCCCTCGCCTGGCCGCGACCTGGTAGTGATTCCGGCTGTCCTTGTGGATCTGCCAGTGCATGCCGATGGTGCGCTTGTCGTGGCGCTGGAGGCGGTACAGGCCGAGGTTGCGGACGCCCGTCTCCGGGTGCTTGGTGTGGGTCAGGCCCAGGTTGAAGAAGGAGCCGCCGTCCTTCGGCCAGGTGAACAGCGCGGGCAGCTGCTCCAGGTCGACGTCGTCGCCGTGCAGGACGACCTCGTGCACCGGGGCGTCCTTCACCTTCTTCGGCGGTACGTGCGTCATCGCGCCGAGCTTCCCGAAGGCCTCGCGCACCCCGACGAACCCGTGCGGCAGTTCGGGCTTCAGCAGCCCGCCGATCTTGTCGCTGATCTCGCCGTACGACTTCAGATCCAGCGCCTTCAGCAGCCGCCGGTCGGTGCCGAACACGTTCATGGCGAGGGGCATCGACGACCCCTTCACCTTCTCGAAGAGCAGTGCGGGCCCGCCCGCCTTCTGCACCCGGTCGACGATCTCCCCGACCTCCAGATACGGGTCGACCTCCACCTTGATGCGCTTCAGGTCCCCCTCGCGCTCCAGTGCCCTGAGCAGGGAGCGAAGATCGTCGTAAGCCATGGGGTCAAGTATCCCCGAGGGGCTACCCTGGCCCCGTCACGGGGGCCGTGTGTGCGGCCCCCGACCGCCGTTCCACGAGGTGACCGCCGATGCTCCGGATCCTGATGTTCGTCGTACCGCTGGCGTTGAGCGTGTACGCCTTCATCGACTGCATCAGCACGGACGAGAAGGACATCCGGCACATGCCGAAGCCCCTGTGGGCGATCCTGGTGCTCCTGTTCCCCCTCGTCGGCTCGATCTCCTGGCTGATCGCGGGCAAGCAGCGCCGCCCGGCCGGCCACATCGGGCGCCGCCGGGAGTGGGTCGCGCCGGACGACAACCCCGAGTTCCTGAAGTCGCTCTCCGAGGAGGACCAGGACAAGGACAAGAAGAAGGACGGCGACGACAGCTGACCGATCAGCCTCGCCCGCCCTCCGGTACCCCCTCCGCGATCAGCGTGCCGCCCGCCGCCCCGCCGGCCGGGCCCAGTTCGACCACCCAGTCGGAGGCCCGCATGACGTCCTCGTTGTGCTCGATGGTGACCACGGAGTGGCCCGCGTCGACGAGGCGTTGGAGGACGTCCAGCAGGCGGGCCGTGTCGGCGGCGTGCAGGCCGGTCGTCGGTTCGTCGAGGAGGTAGAGGGTGCGGGCGGCGGCCCGGCGGCCCAGTTCCTTCGCGAGCTTGATGCGCTGGGCCTCGCCGCCGGAGAGCGTCGTCGCGGGCTGGCCGAGCGGCAGATAGCCGAGGCCCACGTCCGACAGGCGGCGCAGCCGGGTGGCGACCGCCGGGACGTCGGCGAAGACGCCCAGCGCCTCGTCGACCGTCGCCTGAAGCACCTCGGAGATGTCGTGCCCGGCATGGCGGACGGACAGCACCTCGTCCCGGAACCGGCGGCCCTGGCAGGCGGGGCAGCGCACCTCCACGGCGGGCAGGAAGTGCATGTGGACGGTCAGCACGCCCGCCCCCTCGCAGCGCTCGCAGCGGCCGCCCGCGACGTTGAAGGAGAAGTGACCGGCGGTCAGCCGCCCGCCCGAGGCGGCCGCGAACACCTCCCGGATAGGGGTGAACGCCTCCGAATACGTCGCCGCGTTCGAGCGCGGCACCCGGCTGATCGGCTCCTGGTCGATGGCGACGACCTTTCCGAGGTGCTCCCAGCCGTCGATGCCGTCGTGCTCGCCGGGCCGGTCGCCGCCCCCGTGGAAGTGACGGCGGGCCGCGCGCCCCACGATGTCCAGCAGCAGGGTCGACTTGCCCGAGCCGGAGGGCCCGGTGAACGTGACCAGACGGCCCAGCGGGATCCGTACGGTGACGTCCTTGAGGTTGTGCTCGCGGGCACCGAGCACGACCAGCGCCCGGTCCGCGTCCCCGCGCCCCTTGGACACCGGCGCCGGCAGCCGCCCGGACAGATACGCCCCGGTCAGGGAGCCCTCGGTCCGGCCGACCTGCTCCGGTGTGCCCTCGGCGACCACCCGGCCGCCGTCCCGTCCCGCGCCGGGACCGATGTCCACGACGTGGTCGGCGGCGCGCAGCACCTCCAGGTCGTGCTCGATCACCAGCACCGTGTTGCCGAGGTCGCGCAGCCGCCGCAGGACGTCGATCAGGCGGGCGGTGTCCGCCGGGTGCAGGCCGATCGTCGGCTCGTCCAGGACGTACAGCACGCCCGTCAGTCCCGAGCCCAGCAGCGCGGCCAGCCGCAGCCGCTGCGTCTCGCCCGCGGACAGGCTGGGGGTGGGCTGCTCCAGGGTGAGGTAGCCGACGCCGACGTCGACCAGGCGGCGCACCCGCTCGGTGAGGTCCGCGACGACGGGTTCCACGAACAGCCATTCGTCCGGGGTGACCCGTTCCCGCAACCCGCCCAGCCAGGCGGCGAGTTCGGTCAGTGACAGGCGGGCCGCCTCCACGATGCCGAGGCCCCGCACGGTCACCGCCCGGCTCTCCGCCCGCAGCCGCGCCCCCGCGCACGCCCCGCACGGCTCCTTCACCATCAGGCGTTCGGTCCTCTCCCGGTAGTCGACGTCGTCGATCCGCTCGGCGTAGCGCCGCATCAGCGCCGTGACCACGCCTTCGAAGCGTCCGGCGGTGACGGTGGCGGGCGGCGGGGTGTCCGGGAAGTACCGCTTGAACTCGGCCGATTCGACGCCGTACAGCAGCAACTGACGGACAGGCGGTTCGAATTCACGTACGGGGGTGTCCGGGTCGAAGGTGAGGGCGTAGTGCCGGGCCGCCGCCCGCAACAGGTCCGTGCTCCGCTCGGTCACCTTGGGGTGCCAACCGACGACCGCCCCGGCCGCGACCGACCGCTCCTCGTCGACCAGTTGCCGGACGTCCGCCCGGATCACCTCCCCCAGCCCGGTGCACTCGGGGCAGGCCCCGGCCGGCTTGTTGAAGGAGAACGAGCCCATGACCAGCTCGGGGACGGCGGCGCCGCAGTGCGGGCAGGGGACCGACTCGGGCTCGGCGTCCTCGTCGTAGGCGTACGAGTGCGAGGGTGGAATCAGCTCCGCGCAGGAGGGACACGGCCGCACGCCGATCCGGGACCACAGCAGCCGCAGATAGGTGAAGACCTCGGTGACCGTGCCGACGGTGGAGCGGGGGCTGCGGTTGGTGAGGTGCTGGTCGACGCTGATCGACGGGGACAGTCCCGTGATCGAGTCGACCGAGGGCCGGCTGACGAGGCCGGTGACCATGCCCAGCGACTCCATGTACTGCCGCTGGCCCTCCCGGTGGAGGGTGTCGAGTGCGAGCGTGGACTTGCCGGAGCCGGACAGTCCGGTCAGAACGACCAGCTTGTTCTTGGGAAGGGAGAGGGAGACGTTCTTGAGGTTGTGGAGTCGGGCGCCCTTGATGTGAATGCGGTCGGCCATGCCTTCAAGTCTGTCATTGAAGTCCTTGTTGGGACTTTTCGCGGCCAGTCGCCCAGTATGTACGCCTTCCAGGTCCCGTAACCTTCAAACCCGTGACGAATGACGACCGGCTGCGCCCGGTGGACCTCGCCCGCCTCGTCGGCGTCTCGACGCAGCAGATCCGCAACTACGAGGACGCCGGCGTCCTTCCGCCGGCCGACCGCACGGCGTCCGGCTACCGGACCTTCACCGGCGCCCACCGCCAGGCCCTGCTCGCCTTCCGCGCCCTGGTCCCGGGCTACGGCCCCACGACGGCGGCCCGGATCATGCGAACCGTGCACGACGGTGACGTACCGGGCGCGCTGGCCGTGGTGGACGCCGCGCACGCCGCGCTGCACGAGGAGCGGGAGAGGCTGCGGGCGACGAGCGAGGCCCTGGAGACTCTCGCCGGGCGGCCCGCGGCGCCGCTGCCCCACGCCGGGCTGCGCGTCGGCGAGACGGCCGCACTGCTCGGCGTACGGCCCTCGGCGCTGCGGGTGTGGGAGGCGGCGGGCCTGCTGTCGCCGCGCCGGGAGCGCGGGACGGCGTACCGCGTCTACAGCCCCGAGGACGTGCGGGACGCCCGCCTGATCCACACCCTGCGCCGCAGCCACTACCTCCTCGACCAGATCCGGCCGGTCCTGGACGACCTGCGCCGCGAAGGCGGTACGGAAGCACTGCGGGCGGCGATCACCGGGCGGGGCGAGGCCCTGAACGCCCGTACGCGCGCGATGCTCGCGGGGGCCGGGGCCCTGCACGGATACCTCGACAGCATCATCGGGAACCGGGCATCCAACCCGCCCCGCCAGCCGTACAGTTGACGCCCCGGCGGGCGAGGAACAGGGGGCACGCGACCGATGACGAACCCAGGCACCCGGACTCCCCAGCCGCCGTCCCCCGCACCGCCCGGCCGACGCGCACGGTTCGCCGCCTGGTACGGGCAGCAGGATTCCGGGGTCAAGGCGGCGGTCATCGGATTCGCCGGTGCCGTGCTCGCCGCGCTGATCGGGGCGGGCGCGACCGTGCTCGTCGTGGTGATCGGTCAGGCGAACGACGCGGGCGGAGAGGAAGAGACCACTCCGCCGTCGTGGGTCACCTCGGCCCCCGCCGAGACGCGCCCGTCGGACGGGACCACGCCCCCCGAATCGCCGCCACCCACCACGGACTCGCCCTCGCCGACACCCCGGCCCTCGTCTCCCAGCCCGGAGCCGGGGCGCGCATCCGAAACGGCGGCCGCACCGCCCGTCCCCGCCGAGCCGCGCGTCCGCTGGCAGGGCACGGTGATCCTGGACGGCACGGCGGGAGTCAGGGGCTGGTTCTTCGACCCGGTACCGCCGGGCCGGGCACCGGCGGGCGACCTCTGGATCCGTGGAGTCAACGAGGTGTACGGCACCTGGGCGATCGCCGCGTGGCGGAGCGCCGGACCGCCGGACCGGGCTGAGTGCGTCGCGCTGCTCAACACCCACCTGGGCGACCCCGCGCTGGACGTCCAGGTCGGCGACCGGGCCTGCTTCGCGACGGAGAACCGGCGCATCGGCTCCTTCGAGGTGACGGACATCCCCGACGCCGATCACATACAGCTGGCGGTGACCGTCTGGGAGGGCTCGTGACGCGTCGGCCCGGCCGGGCGTTGCCCAGGTGTGGCCGTGCCGGGAGAGTGGACGGAATGAGGACATCGGTGAGTGATCCCCGCAGCACCCGTATCCCGACCATCGATCTACGGCCCTGGCTGTCCGGCGACCCCGAGGCCCGCGCCCGTATCGCCCGTACCGTCGACGAGGCCCTCCGGACCGCCGGCTTCCTGCTGGTCACCGGGCACGGCGTGGACCCGGCGCTGCGGGCCCGTATCCGGGCGACCGCCCGCGCCTTCTTCGTCCTCCCCGAGTCCGTGAAGCAGCGGTACGCCGCGAAGGTCGGCGGACGCGGCTGGCTCGGGCCCGGCGCGGAGGCCAACGGCTACGCGGAGGGCACCGAGACGCCGCCGGACCTGAAGGAGTCGCTGACCTTCGCGACGCACGAGCCGTTCGACGACCCGGAGGTCAACGCGGAGTGGTACGCGCCGAACGTCTTCCCGGCGGAGGTGCCCGAGCTGAGGCCGCTCTGTGAGGAGTACCTGGCGCGGATGGCCGAGCTGGAGAACGAGCTCCTCTCGCTGCTCGGCCAGGCTCTCGGTCTCGAACCGGACTTCTTCACCCGGCACATGGACCACCCGACGTACGGCTTCAACATCAACTGGTATCCGGGCTCGGACGTCATGGGCGCCCCAGAACCGGGCCAGTTCCGGATCGGCCCGCACACCGACTTCGGCACGGTCACCATCCTCGACCGGCAGGCCGGCAAGGGCGGACTCCAGGTGTACACGGACGAGGGCGGCTGGGAGGACGCCCCCTACGACCCGGAGGCCTTCACCATCAACATCGGCGACCTGATGGCCCGTTGGACCGGCGACCGCTGGCGCTCCGGCCGCCACCGCGTCCTGCCCCCGTCCGCGGACGCCCCCACGGAGGAGCTGATGTCCCTCGTCTACTTCGGCGAGTGCACCCCGGGGACGACGGTCGAGTCGGTGCCGGCGCCGGTGGGGCGGGTGGCGTACGAGCCGGTGGACTCGCACGTGTACTTGAGGGAGAAGCTCGACTCGATCACCGTGGACTGACGGACGAGGCCCACGACGCCGAGGGCCTTTAGGAGCCCGCCTTCAGAGCGAGGGCCCCTGGGAGCCCGCCTTCACACCGAGGACCCCTGGGAGCCCGCCTCCAGCCTCTGGATCAACCGCTCGAAGCGCAGCCGCCAGCGGTGCTCCGACTCCCGCTCCCCCTCGAACTCGTGCGTGAACCGCAGCGCGCTGCCCTCCTCCCCGTCCCGCTCCAGATGGAACCGGATGCGGCCGCCGCCCTCCACTGTGTACTCGGCGACCCGGTCGACGTCCCAGGCGGTGACCCGCCCGGAGCCGATGTCACGCAGGGTGACCGCGCCGCCGAGGTGGGGTTCGAGCACGTCGGCCGGGGTGAACCAGGCCGCGAGCCCGTCGGCGCTGGCCACCGAGGGCCAGACCTGCTCCATGGGGCGCGGGAGCCGCACCAGGAAGTGCAGGATGTGCGTGTTCCCGTGGGTCTGGCTGATGCCCTGCTCGATGGAACCGGTCATGACACCAGCCTGACCCGTCACGCCGGGTCGCGCACGCGTTGGGAAGCCCGGCCGCGGGGGCGTCAGACGCCCGCGTACGAGTGCTTGCCGGAGACGAAGATGTTGACGCCGTAGTAGTTGAACAGCCAGCAGCCGAACGCGATCAGCGCCAGGTACGCGGCCTTGCGGCCCTTCCAGCCAGCCGTTGCGCGGGCGTGCAGGTAGCCGGCGTAGGCGACCCAGGTGATGAACGACCAGGTCTCCTTGGGGTCCCAGCCCCAGTAGCGGCCCCAGGCGTCGCCCGCCCAGATCGCGCCCGCGATGATCGTGAACGTCCACAGCGGGAAGACGGCGGCGTTGACGCGGTAGGAGAACTTGTCGAGGGAGGCCGCCGCGGGCAGCCGCTCCAGCACGGAGCCGGCGAACCGGCCCGGCGTGCCGCCGCCCGCGAGCTTGTTCTCGTAGGAGTCGCGGAAGAGGTAGAGCAGCGTGGAGACCGCGCCGACGTAGAACACGGCACCGCACAGGATCGCGGTGGAGACGTGGATGTACAGCCAGTACGAGTGCAGGGCGGGAACCAACTGGTCGCTGGCGGTGTACAAGACAGTGACGGCCACACCGAGATCGAGGAGGACCGTGGTGACCAGGGGGAGGCCGAGCCAGCGGACGTTCTTCTTCAGCGCGAGCAGCGTGAGATACACACCGACGGCGACGGTGGAGAAGGTGATGTTGAACTCGTACATGTTGCCCCACGGCGCCCGCTGCACCGACAGGGCCCGAGCGAGCACACCGCCGAACTCGACGAGGAACGCGAGCACGGTGAGGGACACGGCGATACGCCCGTAGAGGTCGCCCTTCTCGTCCCCACCGTGCGCCCCGGGCCCGTCGGGCACGTCCCGGCTGCCGGTCGCGGCCCGGACGACGACCTTCGGCCGCTCCAGTACGGCGGTCCCGCCGGCGTTCCGCACCGTCACGGCGGGTGCGTCGGCCTTTTTCGTCGCGGTCAGCGCGGCGGCGGTACGGCCGACCTTGCTGCGGCTGCCGAAGATCCATTCGGCGATGTAGGCGAAGAAGGCCAGGGTGTAAACGGCCATCGCGGAGTAGATCAGCGTGTTGCTGAGGTCCGCGAGGTTCTCATTGGTCGCGGCGGCGAGAGTCACTTCTCAGCCCCTTCGGCAGGTACGACGTGGGGATCGGGGGAATCTGCGTGTTCGTCGTCCGGATCAGGCGCGCCCGGCGCCTTCTCGTACAGCGTCCCGGCAAGGTCGCCCAGCTCTTCCGGCACCTTCGCGGACTCGCTGCGGCCGAGGCCGGCCATCTCGACGACGGTGACACCGTCGGCGCCCCGCACCGCCCGCACCCACACGCGGCGGCGCTGGACGAACAGGGAGGCGGCCAGGCCCAGGATCGCTGCGACGGCGCCGGTCAGCGCCCAGCCGCTGCCGGGCTGCTGGGTGATCTGGAAGCCGGCCCACTCCTTGACGCCGTCGAAGGTGACCGAGCCGGCCCCGTTCGGCAGCGTCATGGTCTCGCCGATCGCCAGCCGCTTCTTGAACAGCTCGCCCTGGGAGTCCTTGAACTCCTTCAGGTTCTTCTTGTTCAGCTGGTACACGCTCTGCGGGATACCGGAGTCGACCCCCAGATCGCCGTGGTACGCCGACAGCGCGAGCCGCGGGTTCAGCAGCGCCGGGAACTGGGAGAGCATCGTGCCGTGGCCCTCACCGGCGAAGGACGGCACGAAGAAGGCGTTGAAACCGAGCTGTTCCCGCTCGCCCTTGGCGTTGCGGTAGCCGTCCATCACCTTGATCGCGCCGGAGGAGGTGACGTTGGCGTCCAGCGGCAGCAGGGCCACGGCCTCCCTGTTCATCACGACGTTGCCCTTGGCGTCCCGGACGGTGACGATCGGGGCGTAGCCGTGGCTCACCAGGTAGACCTTCGAGCCGTCGATCTCCAGCGGCTCGTTGACCTTGATGGTGGCGTTCTGCTCCTTGCCGTAGGCGCCGACGCTGTAGGTGACGTTCGCCTGGAAGGTGCGCGGGGTGCCGCGGTTGGGGCCGGTGGCCTCGTAGGTGCCGTGGAAGTCGTTCAGGGAGAAGCTGAACGGGTCCAGGTCGTCCTGGGTGAAAAGGTTGCCGGACTTGAAGTCGTCGTACTGCGTGAGGGTGTTGGCGAAACCGTCGCCCTCCAGGATCAGCTTGTTGCCCTCGGACTTGAACAACTGGCCCCAGGCGAAGGCGATCAGCATCACGATCAGGGCGATGTGGAAGGCGAGGTTGCCGACCTCCCGCAGATAGCCCTTCTCGGCGGCGACCGCGTCACCGGAGACGTGCGCGCGGAAGCGGCGTTTCTTCAGCAGGGCCAGCGCGGCCTCGCGGACCTGCTCGGGCTCGGCCTCGGTGCGCCAGGTCGTGTAGGCCGGGAGCCGGGTGAGGCGCTTGGGCGCCGCCGGGGGACGGCCGCGCAGCTGGCCGACGAACTGCCAGGTGCGCGGGACGATACAGCCGATGAGGGAGATGAACAGCAGGATGTAGATCGCGGAGAACCACACCGAGCTGTAGACGTGGAACAGGCCGAGCTTGTCGTAGATCGGCGCGAGGGTCTCGTGCCGCTGACGGAAGTCGGCGACCTGGGTGGCGTCGACGCCGCTCTGCGGGATCAGCGAGCCGGGGATCGCGGCCAGCGACAGCAGCAGGAGCAGCAGCAGCGCGACCCGCATGGAGGTGAGCTGCCGCCAGAACCAGCGGGCCCAGCCGACGAAGCCGAGGGCGGGGAGATTGGGTGCCTCCTCGGCGGGCGCGGTGGACAGCTGGGAGGCGGCCGCGCCGAGGTCCTGGTCCGGGGCCTGGTCCTCAGGAGCGCTTGTAGTCGTCTTGCTCATCGATCAGATCCCCACAGTGAAGCCGTTGGACCAGGTCTGCATCTCCTGCACCAGGCGGTCCCACGCGCCGGTCAGCAGCAGCACACCGGTCGCGATCATCATGATCCCGCCGATGCGCATCACCCAGACATAGTGACGCTTGACCCAGCCGAAGGCACCGAGGGCCTTGCGGAAGGCGACCGCGGCGAGCACGAAGGGGACGCCGAGACCGAGGCAGTAGGCGACGGTGAGTATGGCGCCGCGTCCCGCGCTGGCCTGGTTGGAGGAGAGCGCCAGCACGGAGGCGAGGGTCGGGCCGATGCAGGGCGTCCAGCCGATGCCGAACAGCGCGCCCAGCAGCGGGGCGCCGACGAGCCCGGTCGTCGGCCGGGTGTGGAAGCGGAACTCCCGCTGGGTGAGCCAGGGCATCAGCCCCATGAAGAAGACACCCATGAGGACCATGAGCACACCGAGCACTTTCGTCAGCGTGCTCTGGTGCTCCAGCAGCGTCGAGCCGAAATAGCCGAACAGCGCCCCGCCGGAGACGAACACGGCGGTGAAGCCGAGGACGAAGAGCGAGGCGCCGGTGACCATCCGCCCGCGCCGGGCCTCGGCCAGGTCGGTGCCGGTGACCCCGGTGACGTAGGACAGATATCCGGGGACCAGCGGCAGGACGCACGGGGAGAAGAAGGAGACGAGGCCGCCGAGCAGCGCGACGGGCAGGGCGAGCAGCAGCGCCCCGTTGCGCACGGTGTCGTTGAGCCCGGTGGCGGCGAGCTCGGTCACTGCCGTCACGTCACTTCTCCGCGAGAACCGGGTCGAGCATCTCGCGCACCTTCTCCTCGCTCAGCGGCTGGAGCGTGCGCGCGGCGACCTTGCCGTCCCGGTCGATGACGAGCGTGGAGGGGATGGCCTGGGGGTTGAGCGTGCCCTTCTCGAAGCGGAGCATCAGCTTGCCCGTCGGGTCGTACAGGCTCGGGTAGGTGACGCCGAACTCCTTCTCGAAGGCGAGCGCCGGACCGGTGCTGGTGTCCCGGGTGTTGATGCCGACGAACTGGACGCCCTGGTCCTTGGTGTCCTGGTAGACCGTTTCGAGGTTCTTGGCCTCGGCCCGGCACGGCCCGCACCAGGAGCCCCACACGTTGAGGACGACGACCTTGCCCTTGTAGTCGGCGACGTCGAGCTGTCTGCCGTCGATGGTCTTGCCGGACAGGTCGGGCGCGGCGGTCCGCTCGCCCTGGTCGACGGTGTCGATGCCGTCGGCGCCGGCGACGAAGTTGGTGTCGCCGCCTCCGCCGGACGTACCGCCGGAACCGCACGCGGACAGCAGCAGCGCGGCGACGGCGGCGCCGGAGGTGGCGAGCAGGGCGGTACGGCTGCGGGCGCGGCGGGCGGCACTCATGTGAAAAGTTTCGCATGCCCGTTCTGGGGATCTTGCGCACCCCCCGCGCGGGCGGAAACCCGCATTTCAGGCGGCGTTCTGAGACCCCGCGGTGCTGGTCGCGGGTGCCGTGACGAAGCCCTTCCAGCCACCGGCGGGAGCCTGGCCCACGTCCAGGGTGCGCAGCTGGTCGAGGACCTCGGGCTGCTGCACGTCCAGCCAGTCCACGAACTGCCGGAAGGAGACCAGCCGGACGTCCTCGCCCTTCTCCTTCTCCCGCGCGATGTGCTTGAGGGCTTCCTCCACGGCGTCCATGTAGATGCCGCCGTTCCACTGCTCGAAGTGGTTGCCGACGAAGAAGGGAGCGCGATTTGTCTCGTATACCCGCTTGAAGCCCTGGATGTAGGCCTGTGCGGACTGCTCGCGCCAGCCCGGGTAGTTGTGGGCGGGGGCGTTGGTGGAGTTCACCGACTGGTTGGCGAGCATGTTGTAGTCCATCGAGAGGACCTCGAACGAGCGGCCGGGGAAAGGTATCTGCTGGAGCGGAAGGTCCCATATGCCCTGCTTCTTCTGCGGCCAGACCTGACGGCCACCCGGCGATGAGGCGTCATAGCGCCAGCCGAGCGCGCGGGCGGTGGGCAGCAGGCTGTCCTGGCCGAGCAGACAGGGCGTACGGCCGCCGACGAGTTCCTTGTCGTAGTCGAAGGGCAGCGACGGCAGCTCGGTCCAGCCGGTGTTGGTCCGCCACTCCTTCACGAACGACTTGGCCTGGTCGATCTCGCTGCGCCACTGCTGCGGCGTCCAGTTGCCGACCGAGCCGCCACCGGCGCAGAAGTGGCCGTTGAAGTGGGTGCCTATCTCGTGGCCCTCCAGCCAGGCGCGGCGGACATTGGCCAGCGTGTCCTTGATGTGCGCGTCGGTGAGGTAGCCGATGTCCGAGGCGCCGCGCGGGTTGTTCGGCGGGTCGTAGAGCCGCTTCTTCGACTCGGGCAGCAGATACAGCCCCGAGAGGAAGAACGTCATGTGCGCCTCGTACTCCTTGGCGAGGTCGAGGAAGCGCGGGAAGAGGCCGTTGCCGACCTCTCCGGCCCCGTCCCAGGAGAAGACCACGAACTGCGGCGGGGTCTGCCCGGGCTCCAGCGGCTCGGGCTTGCCGGGCTGGTTCGGCTGCTTGCCGGTGAAGGCGGTCGATCCGTCGCCGATCGGACGGGCGGTGGGCTTCGGGCTGCTTTCCGGGTTCCGTCCGGAACCTCCGGCGTGGGTCGGCCCGTCTGAGGACGTGAGGGTTCCGCATCCGGCGAGCCCCAGGGCGGCCGCGGCCCCCGCGCCGAGTCCCATCGCTCCCCGTCGACTGATGTGAGGCATGGCATCCCCGTCCGTTGCGCTCTCTGGTGGTCACCCAGTCAGAGGGCACGACGAACGGGGAGGTTCCGCCCGTTAGTCAGCAATTCGGAACAACTGCAACAAACCTGTCACTGAGGACGCCTTACGCCTCGAAGGCCTTTTTCTTCACGCCCCGAAGGCCTTGTTCTTCCCCTTCACCGGCTTGGCGCCCGCGAGGAGATGGGGCGGGACGAGGTCACGGGCGGGCTCGCTGTAGCCGACGGAGACGATCCGGTCGCCCTCGTACGTGAAGGACGTCAGCGACGCGAGCGTGCACTGCCGGCGGCGCGGGTCGTGCCACAGCCGCCGCTTCTCGACGTACGACCGCACGATCCAGATCGGCAGCTGATGGCTCACCAGCACCGCCTCGTGCCCACGCGCCGCGTCCTTCGCCGCGCCCAGCGCGCCCATCATGCGGATGACCTGCTCGACGTACGGCTCGCCCCACGACGGCCGGAACGGGTTGGTCAGATGCCTCCAGTTGCCGGGCCGGCGCAGCGCCCCGTCGCCCACGCCGAAGGTCTTGCCCTGGAAGACGTTGTCGGCCTCGATCAGCCGCGCGTCGGTGGCCAGGTCCAGCCCGTGCGCCTTGGCGATCGGCGTCGCCGTCTCCTGCGCCCGCTCCAGCGGGGACGCGACGACATGGGTGACGTCCCGGGAGGCGAGGTGCTCGGCGACCCGGTCGGCCATCTGCCGCCCCAGCTCGGACAGGTGGTACCCGGGCAGCCGCCCGTACAGGATCCCGTCCGGGTTGGCGACCTCGCCGTGCCGCATCAGGTGGACGACGGTGATGTCCCGCGCGCTCATGCCGTGGCCTCCGCCGCCGCGCGGGCCGCCGCCGGGAGGGCGTCGGCGATCCGCTGCACCGCGCGCTCGTCGTGCGCGGCGGACACGAACCAGGACTCGAACGCCGACGGCGGCAGATAGACGCCGTTCGCGAGCATGGCGTGGAAGAAGGCGGTGAAGCGGTACGACGCCTGCGCCTTGGCGCCCTCGTAGTCGCGCACGGCACGGTCGGTGAAGAACACCGAGAACATGTTGGAGGCGTTCTGCAGGGTGTGCGCCACGCCCTCCTTGCCGAGCGCCTCGCCGACCAGCGCCTGGATCTGCTGCGAGACCTCGTTGACCTTGGTGTACGCCGCGTCGTCGAGGAGCCGCAGCTGGGCGAGGCCGGCGGCGGTGGCGATCGGGTTCCCGGAGAGGGTGCCGGCCTGGTAGACGGGGCCGGCCGGGGCGAGGTGCGCCATGACGTCCGCGCGCCCACCGAAGGCGGCGGCCGGGAAGCCACCGCCCATGACCTTGCCGAAGGTCATCAGGTCGGGCACGACGCCGTCGACGCCGTACCACCCGGAGCGGCTGGTGCGGAAGCCGGTCATGACCTCGTCGGAGATGAACAGGGCGCCGTTCTGGGCGCAGGCGTCCTTGAGCCCCTGGTTGAAGCCGGGCATCGGCGGTACGACGCCCATGTTGCCGGGGGACGCCTCGGTGATCACGCAGGCGATCTCGCCGGGGTGGGCGTGGAAGGCGGCGTGCACGGCTTCGAGGTCGTTGTACGGCAGGACGATGGTGTCGCCGGCCTGGGCACCGGTGACGCCCGGCGTGTCCGGCAGCGCGAAGGTCGCCACGCCGCTGCCCGCGGCGGCGAGCAGGGCGTCGACGTGCCCGTGGTAGCACCCGGCGAACTTGATCACCTTGGCCCGCCCGGTGAACCCGCGGGCGAGCCGGATGGCGGACATGGTCGCCTCGGTGCCGCTGGACACCAGCCGCACCTGCTGGACCGGCCCGACCCGCTCGACGATCTCCTCGGCGAGCGCGACCTCACCCTCGCCGGGCGTCCCGAAGGACGTACCGCGCGCGACCGCCTCCTGCACGGCGGCGATCACCTCCGGGTGGGAGTGCCCGAGAATCATCGGCCCCCAGGAACACACCAGGTCGACGTACTCCCGCCCGTCCGCGTCCGTCAGATACGGCCCGCTGCCGGACACCATGAACCGGGGCGTACCGCCCACGGCGCGGAAGGCGCGCACCGGGGAGTTGACGCCGCCGGGCGTGACGGCGGCCGCACGGTCGAACAGGACCTGCGAGACAGGCGCTTCGTATGAATAGGGCAGTTCGCTCATGACCTGCGACTTCTCCGACTTCTCGGACTTCCGGTTGCCAGTGACCTCCTCAGGGTAGGCCGCGGCACCCCGTGATCGATCCTCCTCCACCCCCCTCCGTCTGCGAAACTGAGACCTGATACACACAGCTCTTACGCGGCATGGTGTTCGGGTGCTGCGAAGATCCTGTGCTGCGAAGATGGGTCCTGTGCTGCGAAGATCCTGAAGATCCCGCGGACAGGTGTTTCACCGCACGTTTCGGCGCGCGGCCGTGGGGGAGGTCACTGACACGATGATCGGGTTGCGCGGCGGGGGCCACGCGTCCTAGAAAAGCAGTCGGGTGGAGATATGCATCGCGGTGGCGGACTGGGCGAGGGGACTGACGACCTGGGTCCTCGACGCGCCCGGCGGGGAAGGCACCGGCGCGACGCGGAGGAAACGACCGAAGCACGTCATACACAGGGTGTGCCGAGTGAGCCCGAGCGGGTCGACCGACTCCGGGCGGGGAGCAGGAATGGTGGTCGGGTGGGGGTGACGTACAAGTACTTCGGCGCGCCGGACGGTGCGACGGCGGCCCGCGTCCCGATTTCGATGCGCCCCGAGGAACTCGGCGGCGACGAGCTCGGCATGAACGGCATGTTCACCAAGATCAAGCCGGAGACGATGGCCGCGATGGTGCTGACCGGCATCGAAGGGGTCCCCCTCCACAAGGTCCCGCCCCTGGAACTGGTCGTCCTGCACCCCGACTACGCCGTCGTCAAACTCCCCATGACGGTCGTCGACCCCCTCCGCGGCATCGGCGAGGAGGCGGTGGGCGCGGCGGCGTTCATCTGGTCGACGGTCCCGGACCGGGGCGGGCCGCGGGACGCGTTCAACGTGTATCAGCTGCTGCACGAGTGGCAGGACTTCTCGAAGCGGTTGCATGAGGCGGGGCATCAGCCGTATTGCCTGGTGTGGCCCTGAGCTGGGGTTTGTGAGTTTCGGGCGGGGCCTTCGGGTTCCGCCCTCGTCGTGCACGGCCGCCCGTCACCGGCGAGGGACGGCCGTCAGCGGTAGTGCGTCCGTGTAGCCGTTCGTCGGCTTGGGGATCTTCTGGAGGGTGTGGGCGTCCAGGGCCGCCGAGGCCGACTTCGTGCCCAGGGTGCCGGACGGATGCCAGGTCCCGGTCAGGGTCACCCAGGTGTCGGCCGGCGGGGCCTGGATGCCGTGGACGCGGACCTTCACCGACTGGGCGTCCGCCGCGCAGCAGCTGAGCATGAGGCGGGTCAGATCCCAGCCGTCGCCGCCGTCCCCGGCCGGGGTGACGAAGCCCGTCAGCTGGATCGTGCGGCCCTTGATCGCCTGCTCGCGGTCCTGCTGCACGCGCTGTGTGAAGTCGGTGAGAGTCATCGGCAGCGGCGAGGTCGCCGGCAGCGGGTCGAAGTGGTCCTCCTCCGCGATGGGCTTGGGGGCCTCGCGGGCCGCGGTGAAGGCGCCGAGGGCCGGTGGGGCGTAGAAGAGCAGGCTCAGGGCGGGCAGGAACAGCAGCCAGGCGACCTTGGGCGTGTGGCCGTGCTGGTCGTGCTGGTCGTGGGCGTCCCCGTCCTTCCTCCCCCACCAGGTCTCCGCGGCCGCCAGGGCGAGCAGCAGGACCCCGGATGCGATCAGCAGCGGGCGCATGCCCTCCTTGACGTAGCGGAGGTAGAGGTCGCTGAGGAGGGTGGCGTGCAGCACGCCGAGGCCGCTGAGGGCGAGCAGGCCGATCTGGAGGGGGCGCTTCACAGGAGTACCGCTCCGATCAGTGCGCTGGCCAGGATCGCCACGACCGTCGTGGCGGCCGAGAAGCGGATCGCGAACGCCCGGCCGAACGTGCCCGCCTGCAACGCGATCAGCTTCACGTCGACCATCGGCCCGACGACCATGAAGGTCAGCCGGGCGACCGGCGAGAAGCCGGTGAGCGAGGCCGCGACGAACGCGTCTGCCTCCGAGCACACCGCGAGCAGGATGGCGAGGGCGGCCAGGAAGAGCACGGACAGCCACGGCGAGCCGGAGAACGTCTCCAGTACGGAGCGCGGGACCGCCACGTTGAAGGTGGCCGCCGCCAGCGCGCCGACCACGAGGAAGCCGCCCGCGTGCAGGAAGTCGTGCCGGAAGCCCCGCCGGAACTCGCTCCAGCGGCTGTGGCCCGGGTGGTGACCGGTGTGCCGGGCGGCCGGTTTCAGCCATTCCGTCCGGCCCAGTGCCAGCCACAGCCAGCCCATCGCCACGGCCGTGACGAGCGAGGCGAGCAGACGGGCCAGCACCATTTCCGGGCTGCCGGGGAACGCGACCGCCGTGGCGGTCAGGACGATCGGGTTGACGGCGGGCGCCGACAGCAGGAACGCGAACGCGGCGGCGGGGGTGACGCCCCGTCCGATCAGGCTGTTCGCGACCGGCACCGACGCGCACTCGCAGCCGGGCAGGACGACCCCGGCGGCACCGGCCACCGGCACGGCGAGCGCCGGCCGCTTCGGCAGCAGCCGGTTGAACACCCGCGCCGGCACGAAGGCGTTGATCGCGCCCGACAGAGCCGTGCCGAGCAGCAGGAACGGCAGTGCCTGCACGGTCACGGCCAGCCACACCGTCCGCCACGCCTGCACGGCCGGTTCGTCCGCCCACCGGCCGACGGCGAAGAGCAGCGCGCCGGGCAGGACGGCGGCCGCGAGCAGCAGGAACGGCCAGGAACGCGGCCAGGTCTGAGGGCGCGCGGTGACGGCATCGCCCTCCACGTCCACTTCTTCCGTGGCGAGTTGTTCCGTCTTCTGCATGCGGGCTCCGCGCGTCGGCTGATCGCAGCGACGATAGCGGGCGCCGTACGACTCCCGCCGCCTGGTGTCGTACGTGCGGGCCGCGCGACCGGAGTGGTCCGGTCGTGCGGCCCGTCGCTGTACTGGCTGTACTAGCCGTCCTAGCTGCCGGACTGGCCCTGTTGGATGCGGGCCTCGCCCGCGTCGGTGCGGAAGACGTAGGCCCACGCGGAGCCCGTGCCGGTGGTGTAGGTGAAGGCGGTCGGGTCGGTGGCCGACTGCCCGGTGCCGGCCTGCTGCCAGGCGCGCCACGTGCCGAAGGCGCCCTGGACGGTTTCGCGGGTGTTGTGGATCGTGCCGTCCGTTCCCCGTGCGACGATCTCGGTGAAGCCGGAGACGGGGTTGATGACGGCGGACGGGGCACCGGCCGCGGTGAGGTCGCCCACCTGGGTCCAGGTGGCGGGGAAGGCCGCGCCCTCGCTCGCCTGGACCATGCTGACGATCTTCCCGCCGGTGGTGCGGGCGAAGACACCGAGCCGGTAGCCGGGGTAGACCACCGCCGAGGGAGCGTGGCTGATCTTCTGGTCACCGAGGTTGGTCCAGGAACCGACCACGCCGTCCTTGAAGGTCGCGGTGCGCAGCTGCCCGGTGGTGTCGGTGCCGAAGAGCTGGACGCCGTCGCGGACGGTGACGGCCGTCAGCGGTCCGGCGAAGCCCTCGCCGGCGAGCCTGATCCAGCCCATGAAGTCCACGTTGGGCCGCTGCTGGGCGCGGTACCAGGGCTTGCCGTCGGCGTCGACCGCGAACTGCACCAGCACGCCGTCGGGCCGCTTGGCGGTGACCGGGGCCGCCTTCATCGCGCCGGCCAGGTTGACCCAGTTCCCCCAGGACGAGCTGCCCGCGCTGTGACGGCGCCACCAGGTCTGGCTGTTGACGTTCTGGGCGGTCAGCGCCACCGCCCCGTCGGGCTGCTCGGCGAGCTGCGGCGTGCCGGAGAACGTCTCGGTGTCCGGGCCGGTCGTCCACTGGACGGAGCCGAGGTCGGCCGGGTCGGCCTGCCGGCCGTGGACGATACGGCCCTCGCCGTCGGTGTAGGCGTACTCGATCGCACCGGTGGACGTCTGCAGGACACCGGCGGGGCCGGTGCGGTCGACGTCGATCGCGGGGGACTCCGGCGTGTAGTCGGCCCGCAGGCCGCAGGAGTCCGGGGCACCGGTGACGCTGGTGTAGCCGGCCCAGTGGGTGCCGGAGCCGATGAGGAGGTTGTAGACGCCGTCGAAGTTCCCGGACGGCTCGTGGTAGCGGTAGTGGCGCACGTCGCCGTTGGCCTTGACCCGCACGATCACGTCGCCGCCGAAGGACGTGATGTTCTTCGAGTCCCGCCAGTCGGCCCAGCTGACCGTGACGTGGCGCTGGAGCCAGCGCTCGCTCTCGAAGTCGTAGCGCGAGCGCAGCAGATGACCGGTCGCCGAGTCGATCCCGTACAGCACTCCGTCGTCGGTGGCGACGATGTGGCTGTAGCGGCCCCAGCCGGAGTCGATCTTCTTGTTGCCGGCCGGGTTCCAGCTGTTCGTGGAGCTGGTGTACTGGACCCACCGCAGGTCGCCGCCGCCGTCGACGTGCCAGATGTGGCCGCCGCGGTCGATGCTGATCTCGTTGCGGTTCTCGGGCAGGGCGTACGTCGTGAAGCCGGTGCTGATCTTCCGGTGGTGGATGTCCCACACGCCGGTGGAGCCGACGCGGTGGCTGAAGTAGAGCCCGTCGGACTTGATGCCGTAGAAGCTGGCGAAGGGGCCGGCCAGGACGCGGGGGTACTGGTCCCAGCCGGAGTCGATGGTGCTGGACGCCGGGACGGTGGCGGTGCCGTTGGCGGGGTCGCCGACGTTTCGGCGCAGGAGGCTGCCGGCCGGGGTCACGGAGTAGAGCGCGCCGGTGGACGAGCACCACGGGCCGACGTTGGCGTTGATCCAGGTGCGCAGCTTGTCGATGCGGGTGCCGATCGCGCCGGTGCGCGTCTCGGTCTCGTCAGTGCCGAAACAACCGCCCTGCCAGGAGCGGCTGTTGATGCCGACGAGCTGCACGGTGCCGCCGGCCTCACGGAAGGCGGGGCCGCCGGTGTCGCCCTTGCAGACGGCGGCGCCGTCCTTGCCGGTGATGCCGACCTCGGTGGCGCTGACCGAGTCCACGGTGAAGGTGCCGGTGTGCAGGCGCAGCGGGGCCCACTCGTCCTTGGTGCGACCGTATCCGGCGACCCGCAGCTCCTCCCCGGCTGCGGGTGCGGTGGCGCTGAGGTCGACGGGAGTGATGCCGGTGACCGGGCTGGCGAGCTTCGCCAGTACGACGTCCTGGTCCGGGTGGGGGACGAGCTGGACGACGTCGCGCACCTGCCCGGTCGTGGTGGTCAGGTCGGTGCGGCCGATGGTGGCGGTCGTCGGCAGCGCGGGCGCGCCCGCCGGCACGTCCAGGCTCGCGGCCGGGTTGTCGGCGAAGCAGCTGGCGGCGGTGAGCAGCCACTGCGAGTACACCAGCGCACCGGAGCAGGCGCGTTGGCCGCCACCAATGTCCAGGCGTGCGGTGAAGGCGTGGGCGTTGTCGGACGCGGGCGCGCCGGACACGGCCTGGGCGGGGGCGGCGAACACCATCATCGGGGCGGCCGTGAGGGCCGCGCTGAACGCGGCCAGCGCTGAGAGGCGGGCGTTACGGGGTCTGGGCATGTCCGTTTCCTTGAGGCGGGTTCGCATGGACCGGGCGGCTCGGGGAGCGCCGGTTTGGTGAAGCGGTCGGGTCGAGGGGCTACTTGGAGGTGACGATCTCCACGAGCACGGCACCGGCGGCCGCCGTCCGGGAAAGCAATCTCATAAATTTCCCTTGTTTTGAGTTCGGGAAATGAGCAACACAAATGGGCAAAACAGACGACCCAACAGACAGAGCCACCAACTCCCCATAAGTCGGGCGGGAGTTGATGATCAGTGAGCCGGGCCGAATCCGCATCCTGACACCCTCACACCCCATACACAACAGTGACTCGGACCACACGATTTCGACGCGGTGGGCCGTTAGGCGCACAAAGTGAACGCCCGATTAAACGGAACGCACCATTCGGCCACCTGGAAGTGGGCCGAAGTTGGCCATGGCATCGATTCTGAAAGCTGTAAGGCCTCGGTAAAGGAGCAGCGCGTTGAATGCCAACGTCGCCCTGAAGCGGAGACACCGAGCAGCCGCACAGCTTCCGGAACGCGTTTCCCGAGGGACGGAACCGCATGAGGGCTCCCGTGGGGAGGCACCGGCATTTTCCGGGGCGACGTCTTCGGACGGCCTAACCCGGCGCGCTGGAGCCGACGATCCCGCCGAGGCTGAGGGCAAGGCGCTGCCCCGTATGAGATCGGAGACGCCCATGAGCATGCGGGTCGCGGTGATCGGGGACTGTCCCGTCTTCCGGCACGGCGTCTCACAGCTGATCAGCACCGCCGCCGACCTCCAGCTGGTCGTCAGCGTGTCCTCACTCCAGGGCGCGGACGGCAATCTCCGGGGCGTCGACGTGGTCCTCATGGACCTGCGCCAGCCGCCCCAGAGACTTGCCGCGACCGTCGCGGAGCTGCGCAAGCGCGGGCATGCGGTCATCGTCGCCTCGTCCGCCACGGAGATCGACGCGATGGAGATCATCCGGGCCGGTGCCGGCGGATGCCTGGACCGGCAGGCCGAGGGGGAGGAACTGCTGACGGCGATCCGGGTCGTGGGCTCCGGCCGCAGTTACGTGTCCGCGCCGATCGACGCACTGCTGAAAAGGACTCCCCACTTCACGGGCCGCGAGCAGGAAATCCTGCGGCTTCTCGCGAATGGCGCGACCGATCAGGAAATCGCCGCGGAACTCCGTATCAGCAAGCACACGGTGCATTCGCATCTCGACCGAATCGGCGAGAAGACGGGGACGCGACGCCGGCCCGACCTCACCCGCCTCGCGGTCGAGCAGGGCCTCACCGAGGAGGCGTAGACCTGCACCGACGTGCCGCTTCGTGGGTAGTCCTGCCCCTCCTGGCGTGGGTAGGGGTTCCCCTTGACCTACGCACGTCAAAGCCACAGGTTGGTGACGTAAGTCACATCACCGCGTTCATCCGCATTCCGCTCGCGGCCGTGCGGCGCGCGGGTCGAAAAGCCAGGAGAAATCATGCGCAAGCGCGCCACCATTGTCGCCATCGCAGCCGTACTCCCGCTGACAGCCGCCGGCGCTCTCGCGGGGGCGGGATCGGCAGCGGCCGACCCCACCAAAGCGACCGTCACGGTCACGGGAGAGGTCGAAGACTGCGCCAACGGGAACTCCCCGAACAGGGTGACGATCGAGACGAACGACGGTGACGAAACCCGCACAGACAAGTCCGGCGTAGCCGAGACGAACGAATATTCGGTCAAGTTCACCAAGATTTCCAAGAAGGGGGACGGGGCGCAGGCAACCGTCACGTGCAAGGGCGGCGGCACCTACACGGACGAGTTCACGATCAAGCGTCCGAAGCAGGCGGGCGTCCTGGTTCAGGAGAGGGACCTGGAGGCGCCGTAGCGCCGTCGGCGGAGCACACCCGCCACCGCGGGCCGGTCAGACCCCACCGCCCGCGTCCGACACCCCCACCGTGAACCCAATAACCACCCCACCCCCCTCCCGCCCATAAGCAAACGGCGCACCCCCATGCGCCAACGCCACCTCCCGCACGATCGACAACCCCAGCCCCGACCCCGGCAAGGACCGAGCGTCCGCCGCGCGGTAGAAGCGGTCGAAGACGCGGACCAGGTCGGCGTCTGCGATCCCCGGCCCCCGGTCGTGGACCTCCACCCGGATCGCCCCCGGCCGCGCCGGTCCCGACACCACGATCTCGATCGGCGCGGCGCCGTCGGCGTCGAACTTCGCCGCGTTCTCCACCAGGTTGGAGATCGCCCGGGTCAGCATCCCCGGCCGCCCCTCCGTCGTCGTGTCGCCGCTCGCGCGCATCTCGATCCGCCGCCCGGTACGCCGTCGCGCCAGACCCGCGACATCCTCCGCGAGGTCGGCGACATCGACCCGCTGCGGCGGCTCGGCGTCCGACTGCCCGGCCGCCAGATCCACCAACTCGTTGACCAGATCCGTCAGTTCACGCGCTTCCTGCCCCAGATCGGCGACCAGCTCGTCCCGCGTCCCGGGCGGCAGCTCGTCGATCCGGCGCAGCAGGGAGATGTTCGTACGCAGCGAGGTCAGCGGCGTACGCAGCTCGTGCCCAGCGTCCTGCACCAGCCGCCGCTGGTCCTCCTCCGACTGCGCCAGCCGCCCCAGCATCCGGTCGAAGGCGCGCCCGAGCCGCCCCACCTCGTCGCTCCCGGTCACGGGTACGTCGATGCCCAGCCGCCGGGTCCGCGCCACCGCCTCCGCAGCCGACGTCAGGATCACCAGCCGGCGGGTGATCCGCCGCGCCAGCCACCAGCCGAACAGCCCCGCCCCGACCACCACCGCCGCCATCAGCAGCAACGTCCGCTGCTGCAGCGCCCGCAGCAGATCCTCGGTGTCGCTGAACTCCTGCGCCACCTGCACCGCACCCCGGCCCCCGCCCAGCGCGACGGTCGCGACCCGGTAGACGTCGTTCCCGACATCGACGTCCTCGTGCTGGGCCAGCTCCCCGGCCCGCGCCGCTCCCGCGACCTCCCGGTCGGCGCCGGTGACCGGCAGCCCCGGGCTGCCCGGATCGACGACACCGCCGTCCGGCCCCAGCACCTGCACATCCGTACGGGCGGGCCGGACGAAGTCGTGCCCCGGCGCGGAGGAGAAGTCCTCCGGGACCATCCGGCGCTCGCTCACCTCGCCCCGCAGATCCTGCACGACCTCGTCGAACACCGACTGCTGGTCGACCCGCACCAGCCGGGCGGCGGCCCCGTACGACAGGATCCCGACGAGCACCGTGACGGCGGCGGTCACCGCCGCGAAGGACACGGCGAACGTCGTCCGCAACGACACCAGTCGCGGCCGCCACCACCCACCGGACCCCGCCCCGGCCCCGGCCCTGCGCAGGAGCCCCACTAGTCCTCCCGCAGCACGTAACCCACCCCACGCACGGTGTGAATCAGCTGCGGCGCCCCCGGCTCGTCCAGCTTCCGGCGCAGATAGCCGACGTACACGGCCAGATTCTTCGACCCCGGCCCGAAGTCGTACCCCCAGATCCGGTCGTAGATCGTGGAGTGGTCGAGCACGATCCCCTCGTTGCGCACCAGCAGCTCCAGCAGCTCGAACTCGGTGCGCGTCAGCTCCAGCTCCCGCTTCCCGCGCCACGCCCGCCGCGCCTGCGGATCCATCCGCAGCCCGGCCGCGTCGATCCACCGCTCGGGCACCGGCGCCTTCTCCGGCACGTCGACGGCGGCGCCCCCGTTCGCCGTGCGCCGCAGCAGGGCCCGCAACCGCGCGAAGACCTCCTCCACGTCGAACGGCTTCACGACATAGTCGTCGGCGCCCGCGTCCAGCCCCGCGATCCGGTCCGCCGTCTCCACGAGCGCCGTCAGCATCAGGATCGGCGTCCGGTCCCCCTCGGCCCGCAGCACCCGGCACACCTGGAGACCGTCTATCCCCGGCATCATCACATCGAGCACCAGCACGTCCGGCGGCGTGCGATGGGCCTGCGCCAGCGCCTCCACACCGTCGGCGACCGCGGTGACCCGGTAGCCCTCCAGGGTCAGGGCCCGTTCCAGGGCGTGACGGATCGCGCGGTCGTCCTCGGCGAGCAGAACAGTCTGGGGCACCCGACCAGTGTGGCAAAGCGCCGCGATCGTACGACCGGATGAGCGAGCCGCCCCCGATCCTCTTACTGGCCTCTCACCCGGCGGAACGCAGGGCGGCGAGCCGCTCCTCGAACGGGACCACGGCCAGGTCCGGGGAGGCCGGCCTGGTCACCGACAGCCCCGTCATCAGCCCCGCCAACTCCCCCGCAGCCCGCTCGATCCGCCCGTCCAGGCCCTGCGCACCCCAGTCCTCCGAGGCCGCGTACACGGCGGTCGGGACCACCACGGCCCGCAGATACGAGAAGAGCGGACGCAGCGCGTGCTCCAGCACCAGGGAGTGCCGGGCGCTGCCCCCGGTCGCGGCGATCAGCACCGGCTTGCCCACCAGCGCCTCGGGATCGATCACGTCGAAGAAGGACTTGAACAGCCCGCTGTACGACGCCGAGAACACCGGCGTCACGACGATCAACCCGTCCGCCCCGGTCACCGCGTCGATCGCGGCGGACAGGGCCCTCCCCGGGAACCCGTTCGTGAAGTTGTGCGCGATCTCGACGGCGAGCTCACGCAGCTCGACGACCTCCACGTCCGCCGGGACCCGACCGGCGGTGGCCTTGGCCAGCCGATCGCCCAGCAGCCGTGTGGACGACGGCACGCTAAGCCCCGCCGAGACGACGACGAGCTTCATACGGTGGTCACCTCCTTGGCGGCGAGCAGGGACTCGTGGGTCGGCGCCTCCGGCACACCCGCCGGCCGCCCGACCGCGAACTCCTTGCGCAGCACCGGCACGACTTCCTCGCCCAGCATGTCGATCTGCTCCAGCACGGTCTTCAGCGGCAGCCCGGCGTGGTCCATCAGGAACAGCTGGCGCTGGTAGTCACCGGCGTACTCACGGAAGCTCAGCGTCTTCTCGATCACCTGCTGCGGCGAGCCCACGGTCAGCGGCGTCTGCTCCATGAAGTCCTCCAGCGACGGCCCGTGCCCGTACACCGGCGCGACGTCGAAGTAGGGCCGGAACTCGCGCACCGCGTCTTGTGAATTGCGGCGCATGAAGACGTGACCCCCCAGCCCGACGATCGCCTGCTCGGGCGTGCCGTGCCCGTAGTGGGCGTACCGGGCCCGGTACAGCTCGACCATCCGCTTGGTGTGGTCGGCCGGCCAGAAGATGTTGTTGTGGAAGAAGCCGTCGCCGTAGTACGCGGCCTGCTCGGCTATCTCCGGCGAGCGGATCGACCCGTGCCAGACGAACGGCGGTACGTCGTCCAGCGGCCGGGGCGTGGAGGTGAAGCCCTGCAACGGCGTACGGAACTTCCCTTCCCAGTTCACGACGTCCTCGCGCCACAGCTGGTGGAGCAGGGCGTAGTTCTCGACGGCGAGGTTGATGCCCTGCCGGATGTCCTGCCCGAACCAGGGGTAGACCGGCCCGGTGTTCCCGCGCCCCATCATCAGGTCCACCCGGCCGTCGGCCAGGTGCTGGAGCATCGCGAAGTCCTCGGCGATCTTCACCGGGTCGTTGGTGGTGATCAGGGTGGTGGACGTGGACAGAATCAGCCGCTCGGTGCGCGCCGCGACATAGCCGAGCATGGTCGTCGGCGAGGACGGCACGAAGGGCGGGTTGTGGTGCTCACCGGTCGCGAACACGTCGAGGCCCACCTCCTCGGCCTTCAGCGCGATGGCGACCATGGCCTTGATCCGCTCGCGCTCGGTCGGCGTACGGCCCGTGGTCGGGTCCGGCGTGACATCGCCGACGCTGAAGATCCCGAACTGCATGGTCGCTCATCCTCCAGTTGGTTGACCATTCAACTATACCGGGAAACGAGTCCCCCGCCCCACGTATTCCAGGAACCCGCCATGCCAAGCTGACGACCATGCTCATCCTCCGCTCCGCCGCCCTCTTCGTCATCGCCGCCCTCTTCGAGATCGGCGGCGCCTGGCTGGTCTGGCAGGGCTGGCGGGAACAGCGCGGCTGGCTCTGGATCGCCGGCGGCGTCCTCGCCCTCGGCGCCTACGGCTTCATCGCCACCTTCCAGCCGGACGCCCACTTCGGCCGCATCCTCGCCGCGTACGGCGGCATCTTCGTCGCCGGCTCCATCGGCTGGGGCATGATCGCAGACGGCTACCGCCCGGACCGCTGGGACATCACAGGCGCCCTGATCTGCCTGGCAGGCATGGCAGTCATCATGTACACCCCAAGACAAAACTGACCCAGGGGTTACGGACGGCGGGGGCCCAGGGGCTACAGACGGCCGGGCCCAGAGGCTACAGACGGCCGGGGGCCCAGGGGACTACAGCCCTCAGGAGCTACGGACCTCAGGGCAACGAACCTCAGGGTCTACAGGCCTCAGGGCAACGAACCTCAGGGGCGCGGGGAACTGCGCGACCAGCCCCCACCACCCCGCACCCAACCAACCACGCAAACCCCCACCCCCCAGGGGCGCGGGGAACTGCGCGATCAACCCCCACCCACCCGCACCCAACCGATCACCCAACCCCCACCCCACATATCCTTGCCGCACAAGACCACACAGGCCCGCACCCCGCCCGCCCCCGCCGAGGAGCACCCCATGCCCCAGTCCCGCATAGCGGTAGTCACCGGCGCCAGCAGCGGCATCGGCGCCGCCACGGCCCGGCAACTGGCCACCGCGGGCTACCGCGTCGTCCTCACCGCCCGCCGCAAGGACCGCATCGAGGCCCTCGCCGAGGAGATCAACGCGACCGGCGGCCAGGCCACGGCATACCCCCTGGACGTCACCGACCGCACGGCCGTGGACGAGTTCGCCACCGCCTTCAAGACGATCGGCGTCCTGGTCAACAACGCGGGCGGCGCACTGGGCCTGGACCCGGTGGCCACCGGCGACCCGGCCGACTGGCGCCAGATGTACGAGACGAACGTCATCGGCACCCTCAACCTCACCCAGGCCCTCCTCCCCAAGCTGATCGCGAGCGGCGACGGCACGGTGGTCGTGGTCTCCTCCACCGCAGGCCACGGCACCTACGAGGGCGGCGCCGGCTACGTCGCCGCCAAGCACGGCGCCCACGTCCTAGCCGAAACCCTGCGCCTGGAGATCCTCGGCGAGCCGGTCCGGGTCATCGAGGTCGCCCCCGGCCTGGTCAAGACCGACGAGTTCGCCCTGACCCGCTTCGGCGGCGACGAGGCACGCGCGGCCAAGGTCTACGAGGGCGTCCCCGACCCCCTGACCGCCGACGACGTGGCCGACACCATCACCTGGGCGGTCACCCGCCCCAGCCACGTCAACATCGACCTCCTGGTGGTCCGCCCCCGCGCCCAGGCGTCCAACACCAAGGTGATCCGGGAGCTGTCGGAATAACCCACAGGGGTGAACCTCATCGATCAGACGAACGGCAGGAGAACTGACGATCTAGGCTCGCGCCACACCATCAACGCGACGGCCCTCGGCGGGATGCCGGTCCCGACCGAGGGCCTGACCAACAAGGGAGTAGGGCTTCCCTGTGGCTGACTGCGAGGCTAGCGCTCACCAGTTCATGGACCTGACGGTCCCCGGGTACGCGTACATGTTCGGCTTCTTGCAGGCGGATGGGCATCTTCAGCAAGGCGCCGGGAAGAAAGGCAAGCTGACCCTCGAGGTCAACGCCCGAGATGCTGAGCTCCTCCGCGAATTCCAGAGGCTGACGCCGTACAACAGCAGCATCACCGAACGCACTCGGTCCACCAACTTCGCCGCAACCCACAATTCGGTCACCTGGGCCCTGTGCTCGTTCGAAGCCAGGACCGTACTGAACAATCTCGGCCTGCCCTACGGACGTAAGTCGAGGACAATCACTCCGCCCCACGGCGACTTCTCGGTCCGCGACTACCTCCGAGGCGTCATCGACGCCGACGGATCAGTGGGCTACACCAGCAGGGGCTTTCCCTTCATCTCCCTCACCACGGCCAGCACTGCCATCGGCACCTACTTCAGCAAGTATGCGATGGAGGTGGCCGGAGTCGAACGCACGATCAAACGCAATACACGAGACGGCATCTACAACATCCTCTACACCATGGAGGCGGCCCAGCGCCTGGCGAGTGACCTGTACTACCCCGCCTGCCTGTCCCTCGCACGCAAGCGCACCGCCGCCGATTCACTCAGCGCCTGGGCGCGCCCCGCAGGAATGAGGTCCGCGTACACGGCACGCCGCTGGAACGAGACCGAGGACCGAATTCTACTGAAGCTGCACAGCCCAACAGCGGCTGCGGACGTGCTCGACAGGAGTCCGCAAAGCTGCAACCTCCGCCTGTGGCGCCTGCGCACCGGACAAGTGCCGATGCCCAGCAGCCGGTGACCAGATGAACGAGGCCCCTGGTACCAACCGGGGGCCTCTCGGATCACCCCTTCACACAGACGACCTGCCTCAGCTTGGCGACGACCTCCACCAAGTCCCGCTGCTGGTCGATGACCTGCTCGATCGGCTTGTAGGCGCCGGGGATCTCGTCCACCACGCCAGAGTCCTTACGGCACTCCACGCCCCGCGTCTGCTCCTCCAGGTCCTTCGTCGAGAAGCGCCGCTTGGCAGCGTTCCGGCTCATGCGCCTACCGGCGCCGTGCGAGGCGGAGTTGAAGGACATCTCGTTCCCGAGGCCCTTCACGATGTACGAACCCGTACCCATGGACCCCGGAATGATCCCGTACTCCCCGGAACCGGCCCGGATCGCGCCCTTGCGGGTGACGAGCAGGTCCATCCCCTCGTACCGCTCCTCCGCCACATAGTTGTGGTGGCAGGAGATCTCCTGCTCGAAGACCGGCTTGGCCTTCTTGAACTCCTTGCGGATCACGTCCTTCAGGAGCGCCATCATGATCGTGCGGTTGTACTTGGCGTACTCCTGCGCCCAGAAAAGGTCGTTGCGGTACGCCGCCATCTGCGGGGTGTCCGCGATGAAGACGGCGAGGTCACGGTCGACCAGGCCCTGGTTGTGCGGCAGCTTCTGGGCGACACCGATGTGGTGCTCGGCGAGCTCCTTGCCGATGTTGCGGGACCCCGAGTGCAACATCAGCCACACAGAGCCGGAAGTGTCCACGCACACTTCGCAGAAGTGATTCCCCCGACCCAAGCTCCCCATCTGCTTGACGGCCCGCTCCTCACGGAACCTCACCGCCTCCGCCACCCCACCGAACCGCCCCCAGAAGTCCTCCCACCCGGCCGTCGCCAGCCCATGGAAGCGCCCCGGGTCCACGGGGTCGTCGTGCATCCCCCGCCCCACCGGAATCGCCTGCTCGATCTTCGACCGCAGCCGCGACAGATCCCCGGGAAGGTCGTTCTCCGTCAGCGACGTCCGCACCGCCGACATCCCGCACCCGATGTCGACCCCGACCGCCGCCGGGCAGACAGCGCCCCGCATCGCGATCACCGAGCCGACCGTCGCCCCCTTCCCGTAATGCACGTCCGGCATCACGGCCAGCCCCTTGATCCACGGCAGGGTCGCCACGTTCCGCAGCTGCTGGAGCGCGCCCTCCTCGACCGTGGCCGGGTCGGTCCACATACGGATCGGCACCTTCGCGCCCGGCATCTCGACATACGACATATCGTCCTCATTCCCCCGAATAAATAATGAAAGCCTCGAAACGCAAAACCGGCGCCAAGGTCGACGTAACGGACAACGGACCGGCGTTCACGGCAGTGCGTGCGATACACATTGTCTTCAGGGCGAGCCCTGGGACGGCAAGCGATTAACCAGCGAGAGGAGCCTGACCGTGCAGCGGAAGGCGTACGTAACGGGCGTCGCCGCGCTCCTCGCGGCCCTGCTGGCCGGCTGCACCGGCGGCTCGGACGGCGGCGACGCCACGGACAGCGCCAACTCCGACAACGCCGGTACGTCGACGGCGGCCGCCGAGCCCGGCCGCTACCGCACCCTCCCCGAACCCTGCGGCGCGGTCCGTCAGGACACCCTCGACTCCCTGCTCCCCGGCATCCAGCAGATCGTCGACGGGGAACAGCGCGAGCAGGCCTACCAGGGCGAGGCCACCCTCACCTACGACAACGACCGCAAGGTCGGCTGCCGTTGGAAGGTCGAGTCCGCCTCCGCCACGGACTACCTGTTCGTCGACTTCGAGCGAGTGGTGTCGTACGACAGCACGGTCAGCGACGACGACCAGGCGCAGGTGCTGTTCGCGGGCAGGCAGGAGGCGGCGGACCTGCCCGAGCCGACGGCGACGGAGACCCAGTTCCCGAGCGGCACGAGCTCACCGCCCGCCACCACCAACTCCCCGGGCTCCACCAACTCCCCGAGCTCCCCCAGTTCCTCCGGCACCCCCTCCGGCACCCCCAGCGGCACATCCAGCCCCTCCTCCAGCACCACCCCCACCGCGCTCCAGCCCCGCGTCCTCGACGACCTCGCCGACGAGGCCTTCCTCGACGACGAGCTGAGCAGTTCCGGTTCGACGGCCAGGCAGCGCACGGTGACTGTGGCGTTCCGCACGTCCAACGTCATCGTGACCATCGAGTACGAGGAGCAGCCGGCGACCGTCGGAGTCGTCCCGGACAGCAAGGAAATGCAGGACAGGGCCCGGAAACTGGCCGCGCAGCTGGCCGACTCGCTCGCGGAGTAGCGCCCCTTCGCGCCCCCGCGCAAAGCGGCCGATCCGAGTCCGCACACTTCCTTCACCGCGTACCGTGACCCCTCGGACCTGTAACCCGAGCGTCACGAGTGAAGGAACCATGCAGCGACGAGCACAGCGAGCCGAACAGAGCGATCAGCGAGCCAGGCGTCTCAGCCGCGTCCTTGTCGGCGCGGCCGCCGTCCCCGTGATGCTGATAGCCGCCGGCTGCTCCTCGGACTCCGGCTCCGGTGCCGACGCCAAGCAGGCGTCCGAGAGCCCGGCGGGCGCGTCCGCGAGTCCCTCGCCCACCGTCGAGGCGGCGGCGTACGCGAAGTTGCCCGAGCCGTGCTCGGTGCTGTCGAAGAAGACGCTGGAGGAACTGGTCCCGGAGGCGGGCAAGTCGGGCAAGGAGAGCAGCTCGGACGATGTGTCAACCCGGGCCGGCTGCTCCTGGGACAGCCTCGACAACAACGGCGTCAAGGGCTCCCAGTTCCGCTGGCTGAACGTCTCCCTGCTGCGCTTCGAGTCCGACGTCGCCCGCGGCTCGGGCGAGCAGCGGGCGCAGGAGTACTACGAGAAGCAGGTCGGCGACGTCCGGTCGGCCGAGGGCGCCAAGAACACCAAGGCCGAGCCGCTCACCGGCACCGGCGACCAGGCGACGGCCGTGCGTTACGACCTGAAGAAGAAGGAAGGCGCGTTCAAGCAGCAGACGATCGTGACGCGCGTCGAGAACGTCGTCGTCACCCTCGACTACAACGGCGCGGGCCTGGCCGGTGACAAGACGCCGGACGCCGACGACCTGATGAAGGACGCCCAGAAGGCGGCCAAGGAGGCCGTGACGGCGGTCACGAAGGCGAACGGGACGAACGCCTCGGCGACCCCTGGCGGCACCGACTCCCCTTCGAAATCCGCCACTTCGTCCAAGTCTCCGTCGCAGCGGAGCTGACCCCGGGGACTGGGGCGGATCACCGGCAGCCACCGGAAGAGTCACGGATGGGCTGACGTACACGGTCCGGCCACCCGTTCCCGGTACGCATGTGCCACCCTGTTGGGCGCGCAACAACACGCAGTGGGAGGGGAATACGGGTGGCCGCGCCACTACAGCTGACACGGATGCACCGCGTTCTCATCGGCGTGGTCGTCTTCGGTGCCGTGATCATCGCGGGCATCGGCTTCGCGGGTTCGTACGCAGCCGTACGCGAGCTCGCCCTCAAGAAGGGCTTCGGGGATTTCAGTTATGTCTTCCCGATCGGCATCGACGCGGGCATCTGCGTTCTGCTCGCCCTGGACCTGCTTCTGACCTGGATCCGCATCCCCTTTCCGCTGCTTCGCCAGACGGCGTGGCTGCTGACGGCGGCGACGATCGCCTTCAACGGCGCGGCGGCCTGGCCGGACCCGCTGGGCGTCGGCATGCACGGCGTCATCCCGATCCTGTTCGTGGTCGCGGTGGAGGCGGCGCGGCACGCGATCGGCCGTATCGCGGACATTACGGCCGACAAGCACATGGAGGGCGTCCGCATCACCCGCTGGCTGCTCTCCCCGGTCCCCACGTTCCTCCTGTGGCGCCGGATGAAGCTCTGGGAGCTCCGCTCCTACGACCAGGTCATCAAGCTGGAGCAGGAACGTCTCGTCTACCAGGCCCGTCTCCGCTCCCGCTACGGCCGGGCCTGGCGCCGCAAGGCCCCGGTGGAGGCCCTGATGCCCCTGCGCCTGGCCAAGTACGGCGTCCCGTTGGCGGACACGGCCCCGGCGGGCCTGGCGGCGGCGGGCATCGAGCCGGCACTGATACCCCCGGCGCCGAAGCCGGAGCTGACGGCGGCGCATGCGGCTGACGCCCCGGCCGCGGCAGCGGGCGCAGCCGACGCCGTGGCCGCGCCCCGCAGCGGGCAGCGCCCCCAGGGCGACGGCACGCCGGACGCGGAGCAGCTCGACTATTCCGAGCCCCAGAACCCCTGGCTGCAGGCCCGGGACCCGCAGACGATCGAGTACCACGGCGGCTACGACCCCGACTACGACCCGGAAGCCGCCTACGCCGACTGGTACCAGGAACAGCGCCAGGCGGAGCAGTACCAGCAGCAGTACGAGGAGCCCCCGCCGTCCCCCGAGCCCTCCCCGGAGGACACCGGTACCTTCCCCATCCCGGTGGGCCCCGGCCGTACCCGCGAACTGGGTGATGGTGGCGGTACGCCGCCGGCGCCCGAACCGTCCGAAGAGGACTACTACTCGGTCTTCAAGCAGTCGATCAGCGGCAGCGGCTACCCGACCCCCCGCGAGTTCAGCGACAACGTCGAGGCGACCTACGGCGTGCCCGTCGTGGACGCCGACGCCAAGCGCATGGTCCTGCGTTTCCAGAAGCGCCACACGGCGGAGCTGGAGGACGAGCACATCGCGTGAGGGGGGCGCCCGGCGAACACCGGGCGCCCCCGTCACCGTCGAACCGGCGTCACTCCCCGAGCAGGGCCCGTACCCGCTCCTGCCCCACCGCCAGCAGCAGCGTGGGCAGCCGGGGGCCGGTGTCCCGGCCCACCAGCAGGTGGTACAGCAGCGCGAAGAACGTCCGCTGGGCGGTCTTGATCTCCGGCGGGAGCTCCTTGGGCGTGGCGTCGGCGGAGAACCCGGCCTGTACCTTGGGCACGCCGTAGACGAGGTGGGTGAGCCCGTCCAGTGACCAGTGCGACTCCAGTCCGTCGAGCAGCAGCCGCAGCGACTGCTGGGACGCCTCGTCGAGCGACTTCAGCAGCTCGACGTCGGGCTCCTCGCGCACGATGGTCCGCTGGTCGGCGGGCACGTGCGTGTTGATCCACGCCTCGGCCTTCGCGTACCGGGGCCGCACCTCGTCGAGCGAGCCGAGCGGCTTGTCGGGGTCGAGCTCGCTGAGGATTCGCAGCGCCTGGTCCTCGTGCCCGGCGGTGATGTCGGCGACGGACGCGAGGGTGCGGTACGGCATCGGCCGCGGCGTCGTCGGCAGCTCACCGGCGGCCGTGCGCACCGCGCGCGAGTGCGCGGCCACGTCCGCGGGCAGCGCGGAGCCGTCGGCCACCTTGGCGTCGAGCTTGTCCCACTCGTCGTACAGCCGCTGGATCTCCTGATCGAAGGCGATCTTGAACGACTGGTTGGGCTTGCGCCGGGCGTACAGCCAGCGCAGGAGCTGCGGCTCCATGATCTTCAGCGCGTCGCCCGGGGTGGGCACCCCGCCGCGGGAGGACGACATCTTCGCCATCCCGGAGATCCCGACGAACGCGTACATGGGCCCGATCGGCTGCTTCCCGCCGAAGATCCCGACGATCTGCCCACCGACCTGGAAGCTGGACCCCGGCGACGAGTGGTCGACCCCGCTCGGCTCGAAGACGACACCCTCGTACGCCCACCGCATCGGCCAGTCGACCTTCCAGACCAGCTTGCCGCGGTTGAACTCGTTCAGCCGCACGGTCTCGGCGAAGCCGCACTCGTTGCAGGTGTACGACAGCTCGGTGGTGTCGTCGATGTACGAGGTGACGGTGGTGAGGTCCTTCTCGCAATTGCCGCAGTAGGGCTTGTACGGGAAGTACCCGGCGGAACCGAGGCTGCCGTCGTCCTCACTCGCCGCCCCCGACCCCTCGGCGGCCTCCAGTTCGGCCTCGTCGACGGGCTTCTGCTGCTTCTTGGGAGCGGCCTTGGGCTTGGTCCGGTACTGCGCGAGCACGGCGTCGATCTCGCCGCGCTGCCGCATCGCGTGCAGGATCTGCTCGCGGTACGCCCCGGAGGTGTACTGCGCGGTCTGGCTGATCCCGTCGAACTCGACGCCCAGCTCGCCCAGCGCCTCGACCATGGCCGCCTTGAAGTGCTCGGCCCAGTTCGGGTACGACGACCCCGCCGGCGCCGGCACGGAGGTCAGCGGCTTGCCGATGTGCTCGCTCCAGGACTCGTCGACCCCGGCGATTCCGGCGGGCACCTTGCGGTACCGGTCGTAGTCGTCCCACGAGATCAGATGCCGCACCTCGTACCCCCGCCGCCGGATCTCGTCGGCGACGAGGTGCGGGGTCATGACCTCACGCAGGTTGCCCAGGTGAATGGGCCCGGAGGGCGAGAGCCCGGACGCGACGACAACGGGTTTGCCCGGGGCCCGACGCTCCGACTCCTCGATGACCTCATCCGCGAAACGGGAGACCCAGTCGGTGGTCTCGGTGCTCAGAGCCACGATCGGCACGTCCTTCTTTCCGCATCAGGCAGCCGGTACGGTCAACGGCTGGCGCATCCATTCTCCCAGCAACGCCCCGAACGACGAAAACGCCTTTTCAAGCAGCCAACCAGGGGCGCGGGGCTGTGCCGATATGCGGCTCCGCCGCGCGGGCGCGACCAGCCACGCACGGCCCGCGCCCGCCGACGCACCTCACCCCCGAGCTCTCCGCAAAAACCGCTTTACCCCCCATGGGATACTGACCGTGTCTATCCATCCCCACGAGGAGAACGGCACCCATTCCTATGGCCCCGGTCACGTCCCTCACCGCCTCCGTCAACCAGCGCCTCGCCGACGCCCTCGCTTCCGCCCTCCCGGAAGCCGACGCGGTCGACCCGCTGCTGCGACGAAGCGACCGGGCCGACTTCCAGGCCAACGGCATCCTCGCGCTGGCCAAGAAGGCGAAGGCGAACCCCCGGGACCTGGCGACCCAGGTCGTCGCCAACATCACCACCGGCGACGTGATCAAGGACGTCGAGGTCTCGGGCCCCGGCTTCCTCAACATCACCCTCACCGACAAGGCGATCACGGAGAACCTGGCGGCGCGGTACGCGGACCCCGAGCGCCTCGGCGTCCCCCACGCGGACGCGCCCGGCACGACGGTCATCGACTACGCCCAGCCGAACGTGGCGAAGGAGATGCACGTCGGCCACCTCCGCTCCGCGGTGATCGGCGACTCGGTCGTCCAGCTCTTGGAGTTCACCGGCGAGAACGTCGTCCGCCGGCACCACATCGGCGACTGGGGCACCCAGTTCGGCATGCTCATCCAGTACCTCGACGAGCACCCGCACGAGCTGGACCACAGGGAGGGCGTGGACCTCCAGGAGTCCGGCCAGGCTGCGATGTCGAACCTGGACCGGCTCTACAAGGCGGCCCGGAAGAAGTTCGACGCGGACGAGGAGTTCAAGACGCGGGCCCGGCGCCGGGTGGTCGACCTCCAGGCCGGCGACCCGCACACGCTCGCCATGTGGCAGAAGTTCGTCGACGAGTCGAAGATCTACTTCTTCTCGGTCTTCGAGAAGCTGGACATGGAGGTCCGCGACCCCGACATCGTCGGCGAGTCCGGCTACAACGACATGCTCGCCGAGACCTGCCGCCTCCTGGAGGAATCAGGGGTGGCCGTCCGCTCGGAAGGCGCGCTGTGTGTCTTCTTCGACGACATCAAGGGCCCGGACGGCAAGCCGGTCCCGCTGATCGTGCAGAAGTCGGACGGCGGCTACGGCTACGCGGCGACGGACCTCTCCGCGATCCGCGACCGCGTCTTCAACCTGAAGGCGAACAGCCTGATCTACGTCGTCGACGCCCGCCAGTCCCTGCACTTCAAGATGGTCTTCGAGACGGCCCGCAAGGCCGGCTGGCTCAACGGCGACGTGAAGGCGTACCAGCTGGCCTTCGGCACGGTCCTCGGCAAGGACGGCAAGCCGTTCAAGACGCGTGAGGGCGAGACGGTCCGGCTGGTCGACCTCCTCGACGAGGCGATCGACCGCGCCTCCACCGTCGTACGGGAGAAGGCCCAGGACCTCTCCGAGGAGGAGATCGCCGAGCGCGGCGCGCAGGTGGGCATCGGCGCGGTGAAGTACGCCGACCTGTCCACGTCGGCGAACCGGGACTACAAGTTCGACCTGGACCAGATGGTCTCGCTGAACGGCGACACCTCGGTCTACCTCCAGTACGCGTACGCCCGTATCCAGTCGATCCTCCGCAAGGCCGGCGAGGCCCGCCCGCAGGCCCACCCGGAGCTGGACCTGCACGAGGCGGAGCGCGCGCTGGGCCTGCACGTGGACGCGTTCGCGGAGACGGTGGCGGAGGCGGCGACGGAGTACGCCCCGCACAAGCTGGCGGCGTACCTCTACCAGCTGGCGTCGCTGTACACGTCGTTCTACGACAAGTGCCCGGTGCTGAAGGCCGAGACGCCGGAGCAGGTCGAGAACCGTCTGTTCCTCTGCGACATCACAGCCCGCACCCTGCACCAGGGCATGGCCCTGCTGGGCATCCGGACGCCCGAGCGGCTCTGAGCGAACGCGTCGGCATCAGAGGCTGAGCACCGCCCTCAGCGCGATGTCGACGCGTTCCGTCCTCAGGCGGGGCACGCGAACTCGCACCACACCAGCTTGCCCAGCGGCCGCTCCCCCACGCCCCACTTGTCACTGAGCGCGGCGACGAGCAGCAGCCCCCGCCCGCCCTCGTCGGGCTCGTCGGCGACGCGTGGAACACCGGACCCGCTGTCGTGCACTTCCACGCGCAGCACGTCACCGTCGTACCGCACGCGCAGCAGGAACCCACGGCCGGGCGGTACGCCGTGCAGCAGGGCGTTGGTCGCCAACTCGCTGACACACACGGCCACGTCCTCGGCCCGCTCCCACCGCCCGAGCCCCCAGCACTCGAGGGACCACGAGGTGAAACGCCGGGCGGCGGGCACGGACCGACGGAGGCGGGCGTAGAACTGGTCGCGCTGGTAGGGGAGTTCAACTTCGGCATTCACGGGACGAATGTCGCGCAGCGTCACTACGGTGGAGCAGTGCGTGAGCCCGTACAGATGCGATGTACGGGTCGGCACGGGGTCCCGTACGGCGCGGGGTGGGGAGTTGGACAGGCGTGAACGCCAAGAAGGTGACACGGAGGAACGGATCAGCCATGCGGATGGTCGGCGCACAGGTGCAGGCGGCCCGCAGGGCGGCGGGCCACACCCAACGCTCACTCGGGGACGCGATCCAGGCCAACGAGGAGACCATCGCCTCCATCGAGCAAGGCAGACGACCGCTGCTCCCGGACGTCGCCTCGAAGCTGGACCAGTTCCTCGACGCCAAGGGCATGTTGGTCGCCGGGGTCGACAACATGCCAGAGGTCGACCAGTTCCCGCTGTACGCCGAGCAGTTCATGCTGCACGAGCGCGAGGCCATCGCCATCTCCTGGTACGAGTGCGTGGTCCTGCCCGGACTTCTCCAGACCCGGGAGTACGCCCGCGCCGTTTTCCAGGACCGCGTACCCGCGTTCGACGAGGACGAGATCGAGGCCAAGACGGCGGCCCGTATGGACCGTCAGGAGATCCTGCACCGTAAGAATCCCCCGACCCTCAGCTTCGTCGTCTGGGAGCCGGTGCTGCACCTCCGCGTCGGCGGGGACGAGGTGCGCCGCGCCCAACTCCGCCACCTGCGCGAGGTCGCCGATCTCCGGGGACTCGCGTTCCAGGTCCTGCCTATGGACACGCCTTCGCACGCCGGTCTCGCGGGCCCGTTCATCATCCTGGAGACCCCCGACCACCAGCGCCTCGCGTACGCCGAAAGTCAGCACGGCAGCCAGTGGTTCTCCGACCCAGATGAGGTGTTCAACAGGGCGCACAAGTATGCGATGCTGCGCTCGCAGGCCTTGCCCCCGCACGACTCCAAGAGCTTGCTCGATCGTCTGCTAGGAGAGCAATGAGCGGCACGGCACCCCAGTGGTTCAAGTCCAGCTACAGCGACAACGAGGGCGGCGCCTGCCTCGAAGCCTCCTACACCTGGCGCAAGTCCAGCTACAGCAGCGAAGAAGGCGGCCAATGCCTGGAAGTCGCCGCCTGCCCCCACACCATCCACATCCGCGACTCCAAAAACCCGGCGGACGACAGCCCCACCCTCCACATCAAGCCCTCCACCTGGACGGCGTTCACGAAGTTCGCCGCTCGCTGAACCATGGCCACCCTCCCCAACCCGCTCCCGAAGCTCGCCGCCGACCCCACCGGCCGCACCCTCGGTCTGGACCTCCCGCAAGGGCAACTGATCGACACCCTCCTCTGGCACGCGGACGTCCCCGCGACCCCCGGTGACTGGACGGCGTTGAAAGGGGCCCGCACCGCAGGCATGCTCCCGCTGCTCATAGACGTCGGCGGCAGCCAGCAGGGCCCCGAGGCCTGGGAACTGATGCCCGGCGAGACCTCGTACCCCGGAGATCACGACCCCGAAGAGGTACTGGCCGAGTACTGGGAGGACACGGAGGACGACGACTGGCCGGGCCTGGCCCCCGAACCCCGGCCCGACACCGCCACCCCCGACCCCGACGCCCTGGCCACGGAAATAGCCGACCACCTCCTCACGGACGGAACCTGGCTCAAGGAACCCCGCGTCGCCCTCGTCCCCGCCCGCCGCAGCGCGGACATCCCGGCGGCGATCGGCTGGTCGGGCCCCGTGAACCACGAGAACGACGTCGCCCGCCTCTGCGCGGTACTCCGCTCCTGGGAGGACCGCTTCGGCGTACGCGTGGTCGCCCTCACCTTCGACCAGCTGATCCTCTCCGTCGCGGCACCACCCACCATCCCCGCCGAAGCGCAGGCGGTGGCGGTCGAGCACTACGCGTTCTGCCCCGACACCATCGAACAGAGCAGCACCCCGTCGCTCCACTCTTACGCCGAGCAACTCATCAACCAGGAAATCTGGTCCTTCTGGTGGGACTGAGCCAGACTCCGGAATGAGGACGACACCATGAGCGACAAAGCCCGAAAGCTGTTCGAGGCACTTGACCTCGACGAGAACGGGATCCTGACCCGCGAAGAAGTGATCATCGCTCTCCGCACGAAGGGCCCGACCCTCGCCGCCTCAGGCGTTCTGCCGTTCTGGGCCGTGGGAGACGCCGACGCCGCCTCCGCGCTGTTCGACGCGGCCGACCAGAACGGGGACGCCGTACTGACGCTGGAGGAGTTCTCCGCGGTGGTGGACCGCCGTTTCGGCTGGCGCTGACATCTCGCCCACCTGGTGCGACGCTGGAGTGAGGAGCAGTCCGAGGCAGCTGCTCGGGAGGCCCGATGGGACGCGATGTCCCGGAGGTGGTCTTCACCCGGGAGGACCGCCGCCGGTACCGGATCAAGGTGCAGAGGTGCCTGGAGGCGTTCGCGCTGATGCTGCGCGAGGCGCGGTTCGAGTCCGAGCGACCACAGGTGGGGCTGGAGATCGAGCTGAACCTGGTCGACGACCGCGCCGAGCCGGCGATGCGCAACAGCGACGTACTGGAGGCGATCGCCGACCCGGCGTGGTCCACGGAGCTGGGCCGGTTCAACCTGGAGATCAACGTGCCGCCCCGCCGGCTGACCGAGGGCGGCCCCGACGCGTGGGAGTCCGAGATCCGCGCCGCGCTCAATCACGCCGAGGAACGAGCCAGGTCGGTCGGCGCGCACCTGATCATGATCGGTATTCTCCCCACCCTCCAGCAGCGGGACGTCGGTGAGCGCGCCCTCTCCGAGAACCCGCGCTACCGGCTGCTCAACGACCAGGTCTTCGCGGCCCGGGGCGAGGATCTGCGCATCGAGGTGGACGGCGTGGACCGGTTGCGCACCTACGCCGACACGATCACGCCGGAAGCGGCGTGCACCAGCACGCAGTTCCACCTCCAGGTCTCCCCGGAGGAGTTCTCCGGCTACTGGAACGCGGCGCAGGCCATCGCCGGCATCCAGATCGCACTGGCGGCCAACGCACCCTTCCTCTTCGGCAAGGAACTGTGGCACGAGACCCGTATCCCCCTCTTCGAACAGGCAACCGACACCCGCCCGCAGGAGATCAAGGTGCAGGGGGTGCGGCCCCGGGTGTGGTTCGGCGAACGCTGGATCAACAGCGTCTTCGACCTCTTCGAGGAGAACCTGCGCTACTTCCCGGCCCTCCTGCCCCTCTGCGACGAGCAGGACCCCTTGGAGACGCTGGAGCAGGGCGACATCCCGGAACTCGGTGAGCTGACCCTCCACAACGGCACGATCTACCGCTGGAACCGCCCGGTCTACGCCATCGCCCACGACAAGCCGCACGTCAGAGTCGAGAACCGGGTGCTGCCCGCCGGCCCGACCGTCGCCGACACCCTCGCCAACGGCGCCTTCTACTACGGCCTCACGCGCGCCCTGGTGGAAGAGGAACGCCCGGTGTGGTCCCGGATGTCCTTCGCGGCCGCCGAGGACAACCTGCACACGGCGGCCCGGGAGGGCATCGACGCCCGCCTCTACTGGCCCGGCATGGGCGAGGTGCCCACCCCCGAACTCGTCCTGCGCCGCCTCCTCCCCCTCGCCCACCGGGGCCTGGAGCACTCCGGCATGGACGAGGCGTGGCGCGAACCCCTGCTGGGCGTCATCGAGCAGCGCTGCGTCACCGCCCGCAACGGGGCGATCTGGCAGAAGGAGATGTTCCACCACGCGGCCGCCTCGGCCCCCGGCCGCCACGAGGCCCTACGCCGCATGACGCACCAGTACATCGACTACATGCACCTCAACGCCCCGGCCCACACCTGGCCGGTCGACTGACGAGCGCACGTGAACCCAGAGACCTGTCACCGGCGCAACATCGTCGTGCGCTGCGTCAAGCGGCTCAAAGCTGTTGCTGCGGAGGAGGAGCGGACACACCGCGGACTTGTCGGCGTCCGCCGGAAGCGTAAGGTGCCCCGGCGCCGGTGCTATGACACATCGATGATCACGTCCGACCAGAAATCGGAATCGTCCCGCATCTGGGGATCAACGGCACGAAACCGCCCCAGGACGTAATCGCATAGCTCTTGATACGCGACATACGGGTCACTCACATCATCAATTGTGCCGGCCCGCCAAGCAGAGATCTCTGCTTCTCCTGCACGCCTCTGCTCCTCGGCAAGCAGCGGCACGATCAAGTTCCATCGCCATGCGCACTCGACCAAGTAAGTAATCGAGGAGTTGACACGCGTCGAGGGAATTCCGGATGGATAGCGCGACCTCAATTGGGCCATAGCGCCCAAGGATGTAGAACTGCGAACCATCCGGGCCGGACTCGGGTTGCATCGACTCTTGAAAGCCGGCCTCAATGCCGAGCAGGTCGTCAGTCCTTGCTGGTGGCAGACCGTAGGAGAAACAGAACGAGCTTCCCCTGGTCAGACTTTCAAGGCTCTGCTCAAGGATGCGATCCACAGCGACTCGCGCTTCGTTTGCATCCATGAGATCTCCTTCAGCCGTTTCCTCTATCGACCGAACACTGCTCTACGAATGGCCGACAACGCATTGTCCCCTCGCTCGAAGCTCCACGAGAGCGTCGCGTTTGTATATCTAGACATACGCGCATCAATACCCAGTTCGTCGAGGAAATCATCAGCATGCGCCTCGGAATGCCGGCCTCGCACCGTGTTGGTGAAAGTCAGATCAGCTGTCTGGCCATTTGGCAGTTCCACACTGTGCACGGCGACGTTCTGTCCCGACGAGACACCCGCCTGCCGCCTGTGCTGAATTGCGATCTGGCTCAGATCCGTCGAGCCGTAGGCAACCGGACCGCATCCGTTGGTGTTGTGGACCAGAACCGGTGTGGTCCCCGCCAGCGCATAGTAGGTGTGGACGTCGCTGACAGTGAGGTTGTGGACGGTGGCGTCCTGCGCCGTTCGCCGCTCGATCGCGGTGATCTGGACGTAGGTGCGCCCGCCCTGGTCTGGAGCCACTGGCCTGACTTGAGGTCAGTGGCGCGTCGATCCATTCAGGGGCCGCAATACGCCGGTGCGCCGACTCGGGAGGCCAATCCTGCCCGAGCCGGCGGACCGGTCTCTTCCGTCAGTGAAGCGCTACGCACTCCCCCACCAGGTCATGGAGCTCGTAGGCGGCCTCCATCACCCGATCCGCGGTTTCGGCCTTATAAAGGCCCGCGCTCGCTTCCGTCGCGGCGAAGACGTCGACGAGGACGTTCGTTCCCAGCCGCGAAATCACGTCCAACTCCGCCCACCCGTTCTCGCATTCGCGAGGAGCTTCCGTCAGAGCGTCGTAGGCGGCCTGGTCGAACCCCGCCCTCATCCACAGGGACACGTCGAACATCGCCCAGGTGTGGTCGTTCTGGTGGGACTGACGCTCCCGCAGGTGGAGCGCCGACCTCCCTTGGGGCGGTCAGTCTGAGATGCCGTGACCGAGACCCAACTCCGGCCTCACGAACCGCTGGTATGCCAGGGCCCACACGTCGGTCTCGCGGCGTACCCGCCTCATCGTGGACAACGGGTCCTCAGCCCAGCTCTCCAGTAGCAACTCAGTGGCCGCCTGACACGACCGTTCGAAGTCCACGGCGCCCGCGGCACTGTCCAGCCCGGCTTCCAGGAAGCCGACCGTTTCGATGGCACGCGCAGACATCTCGTCGCGAGACACGGCCTCGTCCCGGTCCAGGTACGCGAGGGCGGCAGCGGCAAGGTCTCGGTAACCGGCGAGGAACTCCTCGGGCAAAGGGAGCGCCGGAGCCTGCTCCCACAGCTGGCGGTTCGCCTCCTCAGCCTCTTGGACGAGCCTTGGGTGGATCTCGGAACCGCGCAGATGGCGCCACACGGATCTGACTCCCCCGTCCACGCGGTAGTACAGGGACTGGAGACGGTCATCCGGGCACGCGACGAAAACCGCGCTCCCGATCCGGAGGACCACGGACGCGTTGTAGGCCAGGTCAGCGCCGCGGGCCAAGTCCTGCATGTGTGTGCTCCATCCTGGACAATCACTATGGCCGTTGGGGGGATCGGACACACCGGCTCCCCCCAACTGTCATCGGTCGGCTACCACTCAGCCGTAGTAGCTGACGTAATGGTCGCGCCTCGGCGTGTCAGGAAGTTCTCACACGCGGGGCAGATCGGCCTGCTGACCACGAGCAGGCGCGGCTGGATCTGGAGGATACCCGCCGCCTCGGTCCACAACTTCACCTCGGCATGCCACAGGTCGTCCCTGCCCACAGTCCTAGCCGGCTGCGGGACACGGATGGCAAGGGTGCCCGACCCGAGCGAGGGGAGTGCCGTCCACTGCCTCTGCGTCAGGTCCGCACGGGCTCCCACCGCGACGAGGTCCAACCCACCGCTGGGGGTGTCGGCGTGCAGCGCACCCATGGTGCGCCAGTTCGCGCCTCCTCCGGCGAGGTCGGTCATGTCGTCGACGATGTCCTGGAGGTGGTCAGGATCGGCTCCACCGGTTCCGCAGTTGTGAACGAGTACCGGCGTAGCCCCCGCCAGCACATAGTACGTGTGGACGTCGGAGACGGTCAGGTTGTGAACGGTGGCGCCCTGACCGGTCCACCGCTGGACGGCGGTGACCTGTACATAGGTACCAGTGCTGGTCTGAAGCCACTCGCCCGACTTCAGGTCGGTGGCATCGGTCCACCTGCCGAGTTCGGGGACCCAGAAGGGGTGGCCGTCGGTCGCGGTGACCTCGGCCGTCTTCGTGCCGGCCTCGCCGTCGGTGTCGATGGTGACCTTGACCAGGTGCTTCAGGCCCTCGCCCTTGATCTCGGCCGTGACCGTCTCGATGTGCCGCTCGCCGGTCTTCGGGTTGGTCGCGACGACCTTGTCGCCGGCCTCGACCTTCTCGATCGGCTTGGTGGAGCCGTCAGCCATCAGCACCCTGGTGCCCGGGGTGAAGCTGTTGTTGATCGGGCAGGAACCGCCGCCCCCGCCGTCGGCCTTCCCGGACCCCCCGCTCCCACTGGACCCGCCCTTGTTGCGCGAGGAGCCGCCGGAGTCGCCGCCCGGCTTGGAGCCGCCGCCCTTGCCTCCCCCGCCCGAGGAGCCCTTGCTGGTGGACACCTTCGGGGCGGACTTGGCCTGGGCCTGTTTCTGGACGGCGTTGCCGGTCTTCTTGGTCTGGGCGACCGCCTTGTCCGCCGTTCTCTTGGCCTGTTCGGCGGCCTTCTTCTTCGCTCTCTGCGCGGCCTCCCGCTTCGCCTTCTCGATCGCCGCCTTCTTCGCCCGCAGCGCCGCCGCCTCGGCCGCCTTCGCCGCCTTCAGCACCGCCTCGGCCGCCCGCTTCGCCGCACGGAAGGCCTGGATCGCGTCGATCGTGCGGTTGACCGCCTTCAGCACGGACGGGATCTTGCCCAGCTTGGTCCACGGGATCGCCCCGATGATCAGGCTGCCGCAGGACCACATGTCACCGCCGAAGCAGGCCATGGCGTCGGTGAGACCGATGAAGTCGCTCAGGACACTCCAGGCCGCCCCGAGGATGACCGAGGTCAACGACTTGCCCATCGTGGCCTGCGCCTGCGCCACCTGCGCCGCCGACAGACCCGCGCCCGCCAGAGCCGCCGCCCGCTCGGAGGCGGTCAGCGTGATGGCCAGACCTGTCGGGTCCGAGTGCGTGACCGGGTTGTTGTGCGCGTACGCGTACCCGTTGGACTGCAGTACGTCGTTGAGGTCGAGCACCGGGTCCGCGGACAGGAAGCGTCCGACCACCGGGTCGTACAGACGGGCGCCCAGCGGCACATAGCCGGAGGCGTCGTCACGGGTCGCGCCCAGGAAGCCGGTGTGGGTCTGCAGGTTCTTGCCCACCGTGTCCGCGCCACGCTGGTTGCCGAACGGGTCCTGCTTGCGGATGCGGACCGAGTTCGAGCTGTTGAGTGCGACCTCGGCGTAGGTGCTGCCCTGGTGGTCGCCGGCGAGGGCGACGAGCTGTTCGGTGCCGTTGCCGTAGGCGTAGCGCATGACCGCGCCGCCCGGGGCCGCGTAGGTGCGCTGGGTGTTGACCAGGACGCCGCCCGCCTGGACGGTGACCTCCGCCTCGCCCAGGTACAGGGTGGCCTGCTTGCCCTTGATCGTCAGCAGGCGCGAGCCGTCGGGCCCGTAGATGTGACGGGTGTCGTTCTGCGCCGCCCACTGCTGCTCGGCCTTGGTGCTGTCACAGCCGGCCAGCACGAGCGGGGTCGCGTTCGCCGAGTTGGCGTCCTTGACCGCCAGGCACAGGTTCGAGGCGATGTGGGTGAACTGACCGGAGGCGTTGCGCTTCAGCTCCTGGCCGGCCGAACCGTCGCACTTCTGCAGCTCGACCGCCGATCCGGCCGTGTTCGCGGCCGGCTGCACACACCACTCGTCGTAGACGCGCAGCGTGCCCCGGTCGGGGTCGGTCTGCGTCGCTCCCGGAGTGGGGGTGAAACGCCAGCTCTGCGCCACCGAGGCGTTGCAGGAGTACAGCTGGATCGGCTGGTCGGCGGCCGTCAGACCACTGTTCAGGTCCAGGCACTTGTCCGCCAGACCCACGTACGGCGTCTTGCCACCCGCACCCTGACCCTTGATCCGGTCGACCTTGCCGTCGTAGGTCCAGGTCAGCTCCTGCTTGTCACCGTTGTCCAGCGAGGTGACGGACTTGGTCTCGCCCGTCAGCTCGTACAGGCGCTCCGCCTCCGCACTGACCTGCGCGCCCTGCGGGGTGGTGTAGGTCTTCGACACCTTGGTCAGCGTGTGCGGCTGGGTGCCGTCGGCCTTGCCGTAGGAGTAGGTGGTCGTGGCGTCCTTGGCGGTGTCGCCGGTGAGGTTCTTCTCGGTCAGCTTCGTGCGGTTGCCGACCAGGTCGTACTCGTACTCCTGCCAGTAGCCGGAGTTGTCCGGGCCGACTGCCACGTTGAGCGTGCCGTCGCTGTTCTTCGGGCCGGTGCAGGCGGTCTGGTCCTTGGCGGTCCAGGCCGTCTTCAGCTGACCCAGCGGGTCGTAGCCGAAGCACTGCCGCTCCGCGATGCCGTCCGAGTGCTCCCGGATCGAGGTGACGTTGCCGGCGGGGTCGTAGGTGTACGACCGCTGGGAGACCAGGTTTCCGCCGACCACGGACTTGTCCCCGGTCTGCTCGCGGTAGACCGACTGCTCCTTCAGCTCACCGCTGGACTCGTCGTACGACGCCTGCGTCCACACCCGGTACGGCTGCGCGCCCAGGGTGGAGCGCAACACCTGGCCGTAGGAGTCGTAGACCGTCTCGGCGCCGTACCAGTCCTTGCCGGAGATGGAGAGCGGCTTGCCGTCCTCGTTGTAGCGGACGACGAGCTTCTCGGCGTCGAACCGGCCGACCGCCGGGAGGGAAGCCTCCTCAAGCATGCCCTGGTCGTTGTACGTGTAGCCGTACGTGTACGACGTCTGAAGGCCCCAGGCGGTCGCCACGGGCGACGGCAGGGTCTGGGTGGTCGAGGTCGGCTGGTAGTCCTTGGTGTAGCCGTTGATCCTCTGGGTGTACGCCTGGCCGTCGGTGTAGCGGGTGGCGGTGGCGGGCATGCCCTTGCCGCCGGTGACGGTGTCGTAGGTGAACTCGGCCAGCGGGGTGCCGGTGGCGTTGTTCAGGCGCTGCTGGGTCGGCCGCGACAGTTCGTCGTAGCCGTTCCAGACGGTGATGCCGCGGGCGTTGGTCGTGGTCAGCGGGCGGTCACGGTGGTCGTACGCGGTTTCCGTGGTGCCCGCGTCCGGGTCGGTGGCCGTGATCTGCCGGCCGCGGTGGTCGTACGTCCAGGTCCACGGGTGCGTCGTGTCGGCGGAGCTGGTCGCCTTCGCGAGCCGGCCGTGCGCGTCGTACGTGTACCGCATCGACGTGAAGCCGTCGGGTGCCTCCGAGTTGAACGTGTCGACCCGGGAGGTGCGGCCGAGGGCGTCCGTGTAGACCCGGTAGGAGGAGGCTCCGTCCGGGTTGATCACCTTCGACCAGTCCTCGCCGTACTCGTAGCGGGTGGCCTTCGCCGGGACCGGCTGCGATGTGGCCTCCGTCGTCAGCGGGTCCACGACCTTGAGGACCGGCGTCTCCGCCACGACGCGGCCGAGACCGTCGTAGGTGTAGCGGGTGATGTTGGGGACGGCCGTGTCGGCGAGCGGGGTGAACAGCTCACCCGGCTTGGCCTCGTGGGTGAGGTAGGCGTTGTTGGTCTGCCAGACCTCGCCGGAGCTGTTGTACAGCGTGTCGGTGATCAGGTGACCGCCGCCGTCGGCCTCCTCCTGCGTCTGCCGCTCTCGGCCGAGGCCGTCGTAGAGGGTGACGGAGCTCTCGACGCGGTTCTCGTGGCCGCGCGTGTGGGTGGTGACGTACGGCGGCTTGCGGTCCGGGTTCTCCGGGTCGTACGCCGGGATCGTGTAGACGGCCCGGAAGTCCGGTACGGACGAGCTCGACGGGGTACGGCCGGGCGCCCACGCCTCGACGAGACGGCCCAGCGGGTCGTACTTCGCCTCGCTGACACGGCCGTTGGCGTCGGTCGTCTTCAGGGTGGTCGAACGGCCCGGCTCCAGTTCCTGCTTCTGGGTGTGGCCGAGGGCGTTGGTCTCGGTGACCTCGAAGACCTGGCCGCTGCGGTTCGAGCTGTAGGTGATCGTGCCGGACTTGCCGTCCGGGTCGGTCTGCTCGACCACGCGGCCGACGGTGTCGAACTCGCTGGTGCCGTTGGTCTGGAAGCCGCTGCCGTCGCCCTTCAGCGACCAGGTCTGGGTGGCCAGGCCACGCGTGGTGGAGGCGAGCGCGGTGCCGTAGTCCTGGCCGTCGTACGCGGTGCGGGCGGCGCCGCTGAGCGTCGTCAGGTCGGCGAAGTCCGCGTTCGCGCAGGTGGTCGGCGAGACCAGGACCTGCTTGGACAGGCCGATGAGGTTCTTGCCGGTGTGGTGGACGTACTCCAGCTTGGTGCAGGACTCGTCGCCGGTCCTGCCGGTGTCGCCGAGCGACTCCACCTGGGTGGGCAGGCCGTGGGTCGACTCGTACGTCGTGCTGCTCTTGACGGTCCGCTGGGCGCGGGTGTCGTCGCCGGTGCCGGAGGACTTGGTGTACGCGATCTCCTCGGGCTCCGTGACACGCCAGGCGCGCAGCGGGCTCAGTCCGTCGTCGCGGTCGCGCTTGCCCAGCTCGGTGGCGGCCGGGACGGTGACGCTGCGGGACAGCCAGTCGGTGTCGGCGTCGGACGCGCTGGTGTAGGTGAGCTCTTCGGCGATGCGGCCGGCGAACGGCTCCAGGTCCTTGGCGATCTCGGTGCCGGTGATGTCCGTCACCGGCACGGTGTCGCCCATGCCGCGGAAGTAGCGGGTGACGGACTTGGATTTCTTGCTGCCGATGGCCGACTCGTCCGCACCCGTGATCACCGTGGTCTGCTCGAACCCGGCGAACTGCGAATAGGTGCGCTTGGACTTCTTGGTGAACTCCGCCTCGGCGAGCTTCCAGCCGGCGTTCTTGTACGCGTAGGCGGTCTGGGTGGCGAAGGCGCCGTCGACGTTGGGGAGTTCCTCGATGGACTCCACGACGTACTTGTGGAACCAGTCGATGTCCTGGGCCTCGGGGTCGGGGTGCCAGAACGACGGGTAGCACAGCCGGGTGTTGGACTTCAGCGCCGCGGTGTCGTCCTTGCCGGGCAGGCCCGTGCCCGTGGCGCAGTCACCGGCGGGCTGCTTGTAGGTGACGACGGTCTCGCCGCCGTACTCGTTGATGACGCGCGCGATGCGCAGCCGGGAGAAGCCGGGCCGCGGGTCGTTCGGGCGCTTGACCCGGTTGGGCATGTCCTCCGCGTTGGACTCGAAGCGCACCGCGTTGAGCGTCACGCTGTCGTCCGTGGAGCCGAGCCGGGCGTAGCCGGTGCGCTGGACCGACTCCAGCCACAGGGCGGTGTTCGGACCGGTCTTCAGGACCGGGAAGCTCTGTGTGAGGGTGTACCGGTCCACCACCTGGCGGGCGGTGGTGTCGGTACGGCGCTGCGCCGAGGTCTGGATCTCCGTCAGGCGCTTACGGGTCCAGAACGTCGGTCCGGCGTTCCAGCACTTCTTGCCGGACTCGCACCGCAGGTCGGCGGGGGTGTCGTACCAGATGCGGTACTTGCCCGGGTCCTTGTCGGCGAAGTTCGCGTCGGAGCAGGTCAGTGAGCCCTCGTCGAAGCAGCGCTCGGCGACCGTGAAACCGACGCGGGCCGGGGCGGTCTCGGTGAAGATGTTGTCCTTGCGCTGCCCGTAGTAGATGTGGGACAGGTAGCCGCCGCGGTCGTAGACGACCGGCGCCTTGAAGTTGAAGTTGCGGGCGTAGTGGTTCTGCTCGGTCTTCCACCACAGGGACATGGCGTTGCCGTGGACGTCCTCGACGTAGTCGAGGTTCCAGCGCCAGGCCTGGGTGCACCACGAGCCGGCCCAGTCGCCCGCCTTGTAGCAGTCCTCTTCCGAGTGGTTGCCGTAGACCGGCACGGTCAGCACGGAGTCGGTGACGGGCTGCCCGTCGGTCCAGCCGGGCAGCTTGTGCTTGCCGAAGTGGTAGCGGGTGCCGTCACGGGTGGTGACGACCCAGTACTCGCCGTCCTTGGCGCCGTTGCCGGTCGTGGAGTCCTTGATCCGCTCGACCTTGGCGCCGTCGCCGTTGGCGGTGAACCACGTGCCCTTGTCCTCGTCCCACACCAGCTCGGTGGTCATGCCGCCGAGCGACAGGGTGGCGTTGTTCGAGCCCCAGCACAGGTCCGCCGTGCGGTGCGTGGCGTTGTTCGACCCGGGCTTCTTCGAGTCCTCGCGGCAGTTGGCGTACGTGCGGGTGATGGAGCCCGGGTTGTAGTCCCAGCCGTCGCCGACCCAGGAGGCCTGGTTGTTGGTGGCGGAGGTGCGGCCGTCGACCGACTGCGAGGAGTAGCTCAGCGCCACCTTGGGCATCAGGCCGCCTGCGCTCTCCGGGACCTGCACCTGGTAGGCGTAGGTGAAGGCGCCCGAGGACGCGCCGGCCGACCAGGCACCCGAGGACAGCAGCGGGGTCGCGGTGAAGTCACCGGCGGCGGAGGCGCCGGTGTCCATGGCGCCGATGACCTGCGGGCCGGAGGCGTCGACGGCCTGGAGTGCGTCGCTCCGGGAGAAGGACGCGGTGCGGACCGAGGCACCGGACGTCGTCGAAGCCGCTTCGTCGCCCAGCAGGTCGGCGACCGGAACCGAGCCGGACAGGATCTTGCGGGTGGGGGCGTTCTTGGGAGCCTTGGCCTTGGTGGGCGCATCCTTCGCCGGCACCACCTCCACGGTGCTGCGCAACCGCTCGGCCTTGTCGTCGTCCGCCTTGCCCGACATGGTCTGCACGCCGCCCTCGGCGGCGCAGTCGCCGCTGTCGGGGGAGGTGAGGACGCATTCGGGCAGCAGGACGAGGCCGAAGCGGTCGGCGGCCTGGGGGCCGTAGAGGTCGGCGAAGCCGGTGGTGTCGACGGCGAGCGCGACCTGCGCGGCCGGGTCGGCGTCGGCCGGCGGGGTGACCTGCATGATCATGCCGGAGACGCCCGCGTCCTGGGACGCGGTCGGCGCGGCCAGATCGACCTGCCACTCACCGTCGATCGCGGCCGGGTCGGTGCCGACGGGCACGCCGAGCGCTACGGGCAGGCCGTTGGAGACCGGAACCGTGGTGCCGGGCTCGGCGTCCGAGGTCAGCGTCGCGGTGCCGGTGTTCTCCGTCCAGGGGGTGACGGCGACCGGCGCGTACGGGTCGACGGGGACCTCGGGCGCGGTCGTCAGGTTCTTCTCGGCCTCCTCGTCGCCGTCGAGCGAGGTGCTCTCCGGCAGGTCGGGCAGGTCGATCGGTTCCTCGCGGGTCATGCCGGGGCCGGGGACCGCCCATGCGTCCGCGCCCAGGCTGGTCACCATCAGCGTCGAGGACAACAAAAGGACGGTCGCCACGCGGCCCTGCCGCCGACGCCGTCGCTGAGACTCCGTCCTGGCCAGGCGTCCCCGCCCCAGCCATGACAGTGGACCTTGAGCACGCATACGCGTCGTCGACTCCCACCCCAGGCGATGCAAACGTGCCCGCACCCTCTGTCATGAGCGCCACACACATCAAGATCCGTGAATCGGGGCGAGAAAGGATCCTTGTGGGCTGCGTCACAGTGCATGACACACCAGACAGTCACATCGAGCAACTGATCAGAAATGTGCCGAAATTCCGTTGCTATCGACACACGGCAGGTGACCAAAAGGGCACAGACGCGACTTCCATGAACGATCGTCACGGAATCCTCGACGGCTCATCACAGATTTATAAAACCTTCACACATGGACGAGCTGTACGGATCGTGTGATCGTGTGCGCGCCCATGCCCCGCGGCCTGCCGTCCGGGGCTGTCTGTGCTGTCCCAATCCGCCTGGTCCACACGGGAGTAGACCCCGCCGTGTTCGCGCCGCCTCGTTTTCTCAGCCCCTTCGTGCGCACGCGCACCCGGCTGACACTCACGCTCGGCCTGGTTCTGGCCGCCCTGACCACCGCCCTGCTGCCCTGGCTGCAGCCTGACGAACCATCGGAATCACAGGCGCGCAAGGCGACCGACGCGAAACAGGCGGGGACCGCGCCTCGTGACGAGGCCGCCGCCGCGGCCGAGGCCCGGCGCACCAAGAAGCAGGTGCTCGTCGACACGGCGACCACCGCCACCTCGCTGACCTGGGCCCAGCCGAACGGCCGGCTGCGCACCCGGATCAGCGCCCTTCCCCAGCGGGCGAAGAACGCCGAGGGCAAATGGGCGCCGATCGACAACCGACTGAAGCGGACGGAGGACGCCAACGGCCTCGGCATCCGGCCGGCCAACCCCGCGACGCCGGTTCGGTTCTCCAGCGGCACACCCGGCACGGAAGCCCGCGCCGACCGGTCGTACCAGCGCAGGCCGCTGACGGACGGTCAGGCCGTTCAGGAAACCGTGCTGGCCGAGACGGACATCGACGGTCACACCGTCGCCTACACCTGGCCGGGAACGCTGCCCGAGCCGGTGCTGGACGGCCCGCGCGCCCTGTACTCCGAGGTACTGCCGGGCATCGACCTGCTGCTGGTCGCCCGCGAGGAGGGCGGCTTCGCGCAGCTGCTCGTCGTCAAGACCGAGGAGGCCGCACAGAACGCGGCGCTCGCGACGGTGTCGTACGGACTGCGCTCGAAGACGGCCGTGTTCCAGCACGACGAGACCGCCGGGCGGGTCCTGGTGCTCGACCGGGACGGCAAGGAGATCGGTTCCGTGCCGACCCCCTTCGCCTGGGACTCCAGCGGCCGTGACCCGGAACTGCCCGAGGGCCGGTCCGCGCCGCGCACCTCGGTCGCCACACCGGCCGACGTGCTGAAGCTGTCCGGCCTGAGTGGCATCGAGCCGGGCGCGCACCAGGCCCCGATGCCGATCCACCTGGAGGGCGACAGGACGGGGACGGCCCGGCTCGATCTGCGGGTCGCCGAGACCGGCCTGCTCACCGACGAGGACGTCCGCTTCCCGGTGTTCGTCGACCCGACGCTCAACAGTGGCTGGAAGGCGTGGACGACGGCGTACAAGCCGTACCCGAACACCAGCTTCTGGAACGGCACCAACTTCAGCTCCGGCACCTCCGACGCCCGCGTCGGCCACGAGGACGACACGAACGGCACCGCCCGCTCCTTCTGGCGGATGGGCTACAGCAGCAGCCTGAAGGGCGCGACGATCTCCTCCGCGACCTTCAAGGTGCTCAACAACCACTCCTGGTCCTGCACCAGTCGCGAGTTCCAGTTCTGGCTGACCGGGTCGATCTCGTCCGGCACGACCTGGAACAAGCAGCCGAGCTGGTCGACGCAGCTGCAGAAGAAGTCGTTCGCGCACGGCTGGTCCTCCAGCTCCTGCCCGGACGAGTACGAGTCGTTCAACGTGAAGACCGCCGCCCAGCAGGGCGCGGACAGCGGCTGGTCGACCATCACCTTCGGCATGCGCGCGACCAGCGAGTCCGACACCCAGACCTGGCGGAAGTTCCGGGCGACCTCGGCGACGCTGGAGGTGGACTACAACCGCAAGCCGTACGAGCCCACGGGCGGCAAGTCCACGCCCGGCGGCCCCTGCGAGGTCGGGAGCGCGGGCGTGACCGTCGGCAAGACCAACATCGTGCTGTCGGCGAACGCCAAGGACCCCGACGGCAACCTCAGCAAGCTGCGCTTCCGCTTCTGGAAGACCGGCGGCACCGTCCCGTCCGGCACCCTGGTCACCCCGAACTCCGGCGGAACCGCCACGCTGCCCATTCCCTCCACGTTCCCGCTGGAGGACAAGGCCACCTACTCGTGGGACGTGCGCGCGGAGGACTCCGGCGGCCTGGTCTCGTCATACTTCCCGCCGGGCACCGATCCCTGCCGGATCACCATCGACGCCAGCGCCCCGCCGCAGCCCACGATCGAGAGCGACGACTTCCCCAGCGCCACCTCCGACGGCCAGACCTGGGCGAAGGTCAAGTTCGGTGAGACCGGCGCCATCACCTTCACCTCCGAGGGCGCGACGAAGTTCCAGTACTCCATCGAGGGCCTGAACTGGACATACGTGAACGCCACCAACGGCAGCGCCACCATCGCCGACCTCAGACCACTGCACGCGGGCCCCACCACGGTGAGCGTGTACGCCTACGACCAGTACGGCAACCGGAGCGCCCACTCGAGCCACACCTTCTACGTCCCGCCGCGCGACAAGGCCGACGCCCCTGGCGACACCGGCGGCGACGGCATCGCCGACCTGCTGATGGTGTGGTCCAGCGGCAACCTGTACAGCTGCCCCGGAAGCACCGACGGCGAGCTGAACAGTTGCCTGGGCGCCTCGTACACCTCGGACAAGAAGCTGCACCCGTCGGGCCACTGGTACGACCCGGACACCGGCAAGGCCGCGCTGATCACCCACTACGCGGACACCTACCCCGGCGACGGCATGACCGACCTGTTCGCCGTCACCCCCGACGGCACCTTCTGGATGTACCCCGGTGACGGCTACGGCAGCTTCGACGTCGACAAGCGGCTCAGGGTCCGCCTCCCCCAGGGCACCCCGGCGCCCTCGACCTGGACGCAGATGAAGGCCGTCGGCGACATCACGGGCGACAAGTTGCCCGACCTGCTCCTGCGGACCGGCGCCTCGTTCTGGACGCTGTCCGGCTACACCGGTGCGACCTTCCAGACGGCCACGCAGATGCACAACAGCTCCTGGGACCGACGGGACATCGTCAACGTCGCCGACATCAACGGGGACAACACCCCAGACCTGCTGTGGCGCAACCTGGACAACGGCAACATGTACGTCCGCCACGGCAAGCCCGGCGCCGTCAGCGGCAGCGTCGACCTCACCTCGCTCAAGCTGGCGAGCAACTCCCTCAACGGAGACGTGTCCTACGGAACCAACTGGACCGAGGCCAACGTGTCGACGGCCCTCGGCATCCCCGACGTCAACGGCGACAACATCCCCGACATCTGGGCCCGATCCGGCTCCGACGGCCAGATACGGATCTACCACCCCTCCAGGACCAACACGAACGCCCCCGTGAAGGTCGTCATGACGTCGGACTGGAGTGTGGTCAAGTCCTTCGGCTGACATCGCGCGGTACCGGTTCCACCGGGCCCCGGTCCCCCTGCGGGGCGGCCGGGGCCCGGCCGTCTCCGCTCTCGGCCCCCTCCACGCTCACTCTGCAGAGAAGCGCGCGACGCACGACAGCCGTGACCGACCCGAAGACCGGCGATCCCCGGTTCAAGACCTCACCTTCGCCCCGCTGCCGGTGCCCGTCGCGGGCCCCGCCCACGGCTCTGACGGAGGCGGCGGCACCAGAGGGGACGGCTCAGCGCAGCTTCTGTGCCGCCTCGGTGGCCCAGTAGGTGAGGATGTTCTGCGCCCCGGCCCGCTTGATCCCGGTCAGCGTCTCCAGGATCGCCCGGTCCCGGTCGACCCAGCCCTTCTCCGCGGCGGCCTCGATCATCGAGTACTCGCCGGAGATCTGGTACGCGGCCACCGGTACATCCGCGGCGTCCGCGACGCGGGCCAGAACGTCGAGGTAGGGTCCGGCGGGCTTGACCATCACCATGTCGGCGCCCTCTTCCAGGTCGAGCGCCAACTCCCGCAGGGACTCACGCCAGTTGGCCGGATCCTGCTGGTAGGTCTTCCGGTCACCCTTCAGCGAGGACGCCACCGCCTCCCGGAAGGGCCCGTAGAAGGCGGACGAGTACTTGGCGGTGTAGGCGAGGATCGCCACATCCTCCCGCCCGATCTGGTCGAGCGCGTCCCGGACGACCCCGATCTGTCCGTCCATCATCCCGCTGGGACCCACCACATGAGCCCCCGCATCGGCCTGCACCTGCGCCATCTCGGCGTACCGCTCCAGGGTGGCGTCGTTGTCGACCCGCCCCCGCTCGTCCAGCACGCCGCAGTGACCATGGTCGGTCGTCTCGTCGAGGCACAGATCGGACATCACGAGCAGATCGTCCCCGACCTCGCCGCGCACATCCCGGATGGCCACCTGCAGGATGCCGTCCGGATCGGTCCCCGGTGTCCCGACCGCGTCCTTCTTCGACTCCTCCGGCACCCCGAAGAGCATGATCCCGGAGACCCCGGCCTCCACCGCCTCCACAGCCGCTTTCTTCAGACTGTCCCGTGTGTGCTGCACGACCCCCGGCATCGCCGCGATCGGCACCGGCTCACTCACGCCCTCACGCACGAAGGCGGGCAGGATGAAGTCGGCCGGATGCAGCCGGGTCTCGGCGACCATGCGCCGCATGGCGGGAGTGGTGCGCAGCCGCCGAGGACGCGTACCGGGAAAGGATCCGTACTTCGTCATACGCCCTACGCTACGCCCGCCCGGCCCCCGCCTTTGCCGACGCGTAGTCGGGGTCCGCCCCTTCCTTCCCCGCCGTGCGCCCACCGCACCCCAGGTCCATCCTGAAAGGGACAGAGGATCACAGGACCCGACGGCCGCTCTCCCGCCGCGACCCACCGGTCCGACGTACCCCACGCCCCGACCGGCGACGCCGCCCGAGTGCGGCCGCCGCCCTTCCTTCGCAGCCGGAGAACGCGGAGTACCGGGAGAACGCGATGAGTTCGCCCCACGCCATCCCCGACCTGTTCGCCCTGTCCGACATCCACGGCCCGGTCCTGCGCCCCACCGACCCCGGCTACACCACCGAACTGGCCGGCTTCAACCTGGCCGCACCCCACACTCCCGACCTCGTCGTCGGGGCGACCGGCGCTGACGACATCGTGGCCGCCATGCGCTGGGCGGCAGCCACCCACACCCCCGTCGCCGTCCAGGCGACCGGCCACGGCGCGAACTTCCCCGTCGACCACGGCCTGCTGATCAACACCTCACGGATGACCGACGTACACGTCGACGCACGACAGCGCACCGCCACCATCGCCGCGGGCGCAAAGGCACGGCACGCCCTGGACGCGGCCGCCCCGCACGGCCTCACCATCCTCACCGGCACGTCCACCGACGTCGGCGTGGTCGGCTTCACCCTCGGCGGCGGCCTCCCGATCCTCGGCCGGGCCTACGGATACGCCTCCGACCTGGTCCGCTCCTTCAACGTGGTCACCCCCGACGGAATCCAGCGCCTGGCCGCCCCCACCGAGGAACCGGACCTGTTCTGGGCCCTGCGCGGCGGCCAGGGCAACGTGGGCGTGGTCACCGAACTCGTCACCGATCTGGTCCCCCTCACCCGCCTCCTGGGCGGCGGCATCCACTGCCCCGGCGAGCAGGCGGAGCCGCTGCTGCGTACCTGGAGGGAGTGGACCACCACGGTCCCCGACGAGATGTGCAGCACCTACGACATCCTGCGCCTGCCGCCGATGCCGGACACCCCTGAGCCCGATCCGCTGGGCGGCGGCTTCCTCGCCCGCGTCGCGATCGCCTGGCCCGGCGACCCGGACGAGGGCGAGAGGCTCCTGGCCCCGCTCCGAACCGCGGCACCGGTGCTCCTGGACACGGTGGCGGACATCCCCTGCACGGACATGGACCACGTCTACATAGAGCCGCAGGACCCCCTCCCCGTGAGGGAGTCCTGCGCCCTGCTGCAGGCCCTGCCCCCAAAGGCGCTCTCCGCGTTCCTCCACGCCTGCGGCCCGACGGCACGGTCGGACTACCCGCTCCGCATGGTCGAACTCCGCCACCTGGGCGCCGCCCTGTCCCGCCCGGCCCACACCGAGGACGCGGTCTGCGCCCGGGACGCCGCCTACTTCATGGAGACGATCGGAGTCCCGGCCGACCCCGAGGCCGCCGGGGCGGTGGAGACGGCCACCCGGGCCCTCCACACCGCGATGGCCCCGTACGGCACCGGCCTCACCATGGTCAACGTCCACGGCAGGCCGGGCGACGCACTCGACCGGGCCCGAGCCTGGACCCCGGAGATCTACGACCGCCTGCGCCACACGAAGGCGACGTACGACCCACAGAACCTGCTCCGCTTCGGCCACGCGGTGCCGCCGGCGGCGTAACCTCCCTACGTCGTCCGCCTCCGCCGAGCCCCCGGCCGCCGCTCACTGGGCCGAGTAACCGGATCCCCGGCCTCCACAGCCGCCGCCCGCCGCCGCATCCCGAAGTCGGCGAGCGCCTCCGCCAGCTTGTGCACGCTCGGCTCCGGAGCCATCACATCCACCCGGAGCCCATGCTCCTCGGCAGTCTTCGCCGTAGCAGGACCAATACAGGCGATCACAGTCACGTTGTGCGGCTTGCCCGCGATGCCGACCAGGTTCCGGACCGTCGACGAGGACGTGAAGAGGACCGCGTCGAAGCCGCCACCCTTGATGGCCTCGCGGGTCTCCGCCGGAGGCGGCGAGGCACGGACCGTGCGGTAGGCCGTGACGTCATCGACCTCCCACCCCAGCTCGATCAACCCCGCCACCAACGTCTCAGTAGCGATATCAGCCCGAGGCAGGAAAACCCGGTCAATCGGATCAAACACCGGGTCGTACGGCGGCCAGTCCTCCAACAACCCAGCCGCCGACTGCTCCCCACTCGGCACCAGATCCGGCTTCACACCAAAAGCAACCAGCGCCTTGGCCGTCTGCTCCCCCACCGCCGCGACCTTGATCCCCGCGAAGGCCCGAGCATCCAGCCCGTACTCCTCGAACTTCTCCCGAACCGCCTTCACCGCGTTCACCGAGGTGAACGCGATCCACTCATAACGGCCCGTCACCAGCCCCTTGACCGCCCGCTCCATCTGCTGAGGCGTCCGCGGCGGCTCGACAGCGATCGTCGGCACCTCATGCGGCACGGCCCCGTACGACCGCAACTGGTCGGAAAGCGAAGCCGCCTGCTCCTTGGTCCGCGGCACGAGCACCTTCCAGCCGAACAACGGCTTGGACTCGAACCACGACAACTGCTCCCGCTGAGCCGCGGCGGATCGCTCCCCGACCACGGCTATCACAGGCCGCCCACCCTCGGGCGACGGCAGCACCTTCGCCTGCTTCAACGTCTGCGCGATCGTCCCCAGCGTCGCCGTCCACGTCCGCTGCCGCGTCGTCGTACCCGCGACAGTCACGGTCATCGGCGTATCCGGCTTACGCCCCGCCGACACCAGCTCACCCGCAGCCGCGGCCACCGCATCGAGCGTCGTCGACACGACCACCGTCCCGTCCGACGCCCCGACCTCCGTCCAGCACCGATCGGAAGCCGTCCGCGCGTCCACGAACCGCACATCCGCACCCTGCGCGTCCCGCAACGGCACACCGGCATACGCCGGCACCCCGACCGCGGCCGCGACACCGGGCACGACCTCGAACGGAACACCCGCCGCGGCGCAGGCGAGCATTTCCTCGGCGGCGTACGTATCTAGTCCCGGGTCCCCGGACACCGCACGGACGACCCGCCTGCCGCCCCGCGCGGCCTCCATGACAAGATGTGCGGCATCCCTCACAGCGGGGGCACCAACGGTTGTTGACGCGCCGTCAACAACCGTCAGCTGAGGCGTGCCCGTGCCCGGACCGAGGTCCGAAGAAGGACCCGGCTCCGTGTTCACGACGGCGACGCCCGGCCTGGCGTGCGTACGTACCACGTCGAGCACCTCGTGCTCGGCGACGAGTACATCCGCGTTCGCCAGCGCCTCGACGGCGCGCAGAGTCAGCAGTCCCGGATCCCCGGGTCCGGCACCGAGGAAGGTGACGTGCCCGTGTTCCGGACCGGCGGCGGGAAGGGTGGTGGGGCTCAATGTGCTCGCTCCCCCATCAGACCGGCCGCGCCCTGGGCGAGCATCTCGGCGGCGAGTTCGCGGCCGAATGCCACAGCCCCCTCGTGCGTCTCGGGTACGGGACCGGTGGTGGACAGCTGCACCGTCCGGGTGCCGTCGGTCGTGCCGACGACGCCCCGCAGGCGCATTTCCTTGACAATCTGCCCGTCGGCCAACAGGTCGGCCAGCGCCCCCACAGGGGCGGAGCAGCCGGCCTCCAGGGCGGCGAGCAGTGAGCGCTCGGCAGTCACGGCGGCCCGCGTGAACGGGTCGTCGAGCTCTCCGAGCGCGGCGATCAGGTCCGCGTTGTCCGCGGCGCACTCGATCGCCAGTGCCCCCTGGCCGGGGGCGGGCAAAACCGTGTCGACCGACAGGAAGTCGGTCACCTCGTCGATCCGGCCGATCCGGTGCAGTCCGGCGGCGGCCAGCACGACGGCGTCGAGCTCGCCCTTGTGGACGTACCCGATCCGGGTGTCGACGTTGCCGCGGATCGGCACCGTCTCGATGTCCAGCCCGTGCCCGCGCGCGTACGCGTTCAGCTGCGCCATCCGGCGCGGCGAACCCGTGCCGATGCGCGCCCCGCGCGGCAGGTCGGTGAACTTCAGCGCGTCCCGGGCGACGATCACGTCCCGCGGGTCCTCGCGCAGCGGTACGGCGGCCAGGACCAGGTCCTCGGGCTGCGTGGTCGGCAGGTCCTTCAGCGAGTGCACCGCGAAGTCGACGTCACCGCGCAGCAGCGCGTCCCGCAGCGCGGTCACGAACACACCGGTGCCGCCGATCTGCGCGAGGTGCTCGCGCGAGACATCGCCGTACGTGGTGATCTCGACGAGCTCGACACGCCGTCCGGTCACCTGGCTCACGGCTTCCGCCACCTGCCCGGACTGGGCCATGGCGAGCTTGCTCCGCCTGGTCCCCAGCCTGAGCGCCTTCTCACTCATCGTGACCCTCGGTTCTTCTCGGTGCTGTCCTCGGCCCGGGAGACGGAGGCCACCGTCTCGGGGTCGAGGTCGAACAGGGTCCGCAGCGCGTCCGCGTACCCGGCGCCGCCGGGCTCGGCCGCGAGCTGCTTGACCCGTACGGTCGGCGCGTGCAGCAGCTTGTCGACGACCCGGTGCACGGCCTGCCGGATCTCGCCGCGCTGCTTGTCGTCCAGACCGGGCAGCCGCCCGTCCAGCCGGGCGATCTCGCTCGCCATGACATCGGCGGCCATCGTCCGCAGCGCGACCACGGTCGGCGTGATGTGCGCGGCCCGCAGGGCGGCCCCGAACGCCGCCACCTCGTCCGAAACGATACGCCGGACCTCGTCGACGTCGGCCGCCATCGGAGCGTCCGCGGACGCCTCCGCCAGCGACTCGATGTCCACCAGCCGCACCCCGGCCAGCCGGTGCACGGCCGCGTCGATGTCCCGCGGCATCGCGAGGTCGAGCAGGAACAGCACCGGCTCGGGGCGCGGCACCTCGGCGACCGGCTCGGGCTTGCGGAGCTCTGGGACCCGGCCGACGGTGGCCGCCGTCGCGGCCAGCGCACTGATCAGCTCGGGCTCCACCTCGGGCGCCCGGCGCGCCGCCTCCCGCCGCTCGACCGCGCTGCCGGCGGCCCACGCGGCGTGCTGCTCCAGCGTCGCCGCGTCCATCCCGGCCACGGCGGCCTCGCCCATCACGGAGAAGCCGGGAGTGGTCAGGTCCAGCGGGCAGTTCTCGTCGGCACCCACCGAGGTGGGCGGCAGCGGCGTCTGCCGTACGTCCGTCATCGGCGCCGTACGGGCTTCCCCGGCGGCCTCCTCCACCCGCGCGGGTCGGCCGGTACGGCCCTCGACCGCGCCGGCGATCTCCTCGGCGCACAGGACCAGGCCGGTGGCGCCGGTGCAGGAGACGGCGATGTCGGCACGTGTCAGCTCGGCCCGTACCGACTCCATCGGTACCGCCCGGGCCGACACGTCCGTGTCGTCGGCCTGGTTCAGGATCTGCGCGAGGCGCTCGGCGCGGTCGAAGGTGCGGTTGGCGATGACGACCTCGCCGACCCCGGCCCGCGCCAGCGTCGCGGCCGCCAGCGACGACATCGACCCGGCGCCGATGACCAGCGCCTTCTTGCCCCGCGCCCACTTCTCCACGGCCCCGCCGGAGGCCAGCTGCTCCAGACCGAAGGTGACCAGGGACTGCCCGGCGCGGTCGATGCCGGTCTCGGTGTGGGCGCGCTTGCCGACCCGCAGCGCCTGCTGGAACAGGTCGTTCAGCAGCCGCCCGGCGGTGTGCAGCTCCTGCGCGCGGGCCAGCGAATCCTTTATCTGGCCGAGGATCTGCCCCTCGCCGACGACCATCGAGTCCAGCCCGCACGCCACCGAGAACAGGTGGTGGACGGCGCGGTCCTCGTAGTGCACGTAGAGGTACGGCGTGAGCTCGTCCAGACCGACCCCGCTGTGCTGGGCGAGGAGCGTGGACAGCTCGGCGACACCGGCGTGGAACTTGTCCACGTCGGCGTACAGCTCGATGCGGTTGCAGGTGGCGAGCACCGCGGCCTCGGCGGCCGGTTCGGCGGCGACCGTGTCCTGCACCAGCTTGACCTGGGCGTCCGCGCTCAGCGCGGCCCGCTCCAGCACACTGACCGGTGCGCTGCGGTGACTCAGTCCGACGACGAGCAGACTCATGCCGGCATCACGGCGGGTACGTCCCCGTCTGGCCCCTTGTCGGCGGACTCCTTGCGCGTGACGGCGGCCGGGCCGCCGCCGTCGGGGGTCGCGGCCTCCTCGCCGGCCTTGCGCTGCTCGTGGAAGGCGAGGATCTGCAGCTCGATGGAGAGGTCGACCTTGCGCACGTCGACGCCGTCCGGCACGGACAGCACGGTCGGCGCGAAGTTCAGGATGGAGGTGACACCGGCGGCGACGAGACGGTCGCACACCTGCTGGGCGGCGCCCGCGGGGGTCGCGATCACGCCGATCGACACGCCGTTGTCCTGGATGATCTTCTCCAGGTCGTCGGTGTGCCGCACGGGGATCCCGGCGACCGCGCGGCCGGTGAGCGCGGGGTCGGCGTCGATGAGCGCGGCGACCCGGAAGCCGCGGGAGGCGAAACCGCCGTAGTTGGCGAGCGCGGCGCCGAGGTTACCGATACCGACGATCACAACCGGCCAGTCCTGGGTGAGGCCGAGTTCGCGGGAGATCTGGTAGACGAGATACTCGACGTCGTAACCGACACCACGAGTGCCGTAGGAGCCGAGGTAGGAGAAGTCCTTGCGGAGCTTCGCGGAGTTGACCCCGGCCGCGGCCGCCAGTTCCTCGGACGAGACCGTGGGTACCGAGCGCTCCGACAGCGCCGTCAGGGCTCGGAGATACAGCGGAAGACGGGCGACGGTGGCCTCGGGAATCCCTCGGCTACGGGTCGCCGGTCGGTGAGTTCGGCCAGTTGCCACGGTGCTCCTGCGGGTAGAGCGGGGCTGCAGGCGGTCATACGTCCCCGGACCGCCCCGTCGAATGCAGGCTATGTCTTTGTGAACGCGTGCACAAAGATGGTGTCCGATTTGCCCGGCCAACGTGACCGGGGTCACGCGCGGTCCGCCGGGCGACGGCGCAGGTGGCGACAGGGGGGCCACAATCGAACACTCTCCTGAAAAGTTCCCGCCCCCGAGACCAGATCTCGTCGATCCTAAGCCAAGGTGAGCGCCCTGTTACCCGGTGAGGCGCTCGGCGAGCTACTCGGTGAGTGCCTTGCGGAGGCGGGCCTCGTTCACCCGCCAGAACGTGTGCTGCGCGCCGTCCACCAGGACGACCGGAATCTGTTCCCAGTACTTGTCGTGGAGTTCCTTGTCCTGGGTGATGTCCTTCCGCTCCCACGGCACGCCGAGGTCGGCGCAGACCTTCTCGATCACCTGCTGGGCGTCCTCACACAGGTGGCAGTCGGGCTTGCCGATGAGGGTGACGAGGCGGTCGTGCGGCGCGGCGGGCTTCCTGCGGCGGAAAATCGGGCTCATGCCGGCCATTCTCGCGCCGCGACACGCGGTTGTTTAACGGCCCGGTCGCGGAGAGTTCACGGCGTTCCAACCTCTCGACTCCGGAAGCTCCGAACAAAATGGCTATGCTCACGCCATGGCCGCTCTCGGATGGCTCACTCCCCGTAGGCGCTCCGCCACGGCGCGGAGCGTGTTGGCAGGCGAGGCCGCGGCGGAGGCCGCGCGCAAGACACAGGACACCTCCGTCGCCGCAGTCGGCGAGGAGCCGGAGTTTCCCGTGCGCGGCGACGAGAAGGCCGCCGCGTTCTTCGACCTCGACAACACCGTGATGCAGGGTGCCGCGCTGTTCCACTACGGGCGGGGGCTGTACAAGCGGAAGTTCTTCGAGACCCGTGATCTCGCGAAGTTCGCGTGGCAGCAGGCGTGGTTCCGGCTGGCCGGGTTCGAGGATCCGGACCACATGCAGGACGTGCGGGAGTCGGCGCTGTCGATCGTCAAGGGGCATCGGGTGGCCGAGCTCCAGTCGATCGGCGAGGAGATCTACGACGAGTACATGGCCGAGCGGATCTGGCCGGGGACTCGGGCGCTGGCGCAGGCTCACCTGGACGCCGGGCAGAAGGTGTGGCTGGTGACGGCCGCGCCGGTGGAGATCGCACAGGTGATCGCGCGGCGGCTGGGGCTGACGGGTGCGCTCGGGACCGTGGCGGAGTCGGTGAACGGCGTGTACACGGGCAAGCTCGTGGGCGAGCCGTTGCACGGGCCGGCGAAGGCGGAGGCGGTGCGTGCGCTGGCGGCGGCGGAGGGGCTGGACCTCTCGCGCTGCGCCGCGTACAGCGACTCGCACAACGACATTCCGATGCTGTCTCTGGTGGGGCATCCGTACGCCATCAATCCCGACAGCAAGCTGCGCAAGCACGCCCGGGAGAAGGACTGGCGCCTGCGGGACTACCGGACCGGGCGCAAGGCGGCGAAGGTCGGGATTCCGGCTGCGGCTGGGGTGGGGGCGGTGGCGGGTGGTACCGCGGCGGCCATCGCACTCCATCGCCGCCGGCGGTAGCGCCTGCGGCGGGCCTGCTCGGGTTTGGTGGGGGTTGCTGTAGCGCCTGACGCCGGGTGGTGGGGCGGGGCCGTGTCGGGGGGTGTCCGTCCTCGGAACGGCGCGGAATCGGTCACTTACCAACGCCCCCGTGTTGACGCGCCAACCGCTGCGGGCGGACACCCCCCGACACGGCCCCTTCCGTGCGTGGGCGAGTGCGGCTTACATCTGGGTGCGGGCAGCCGGTACCCGTAAGCCGCGGCAGTGCCCTCCGCTTCAGCCGCAGCGCGCGGGGCCGCCACGCCCGGGGTCTGGTGCAACGTGGGGCACATTCGAAACGGGGGCCAATCCAGACCCTGTACCCACGGCGCGCACCTCGCAGTCCCCTCATCCGCACCCGGCCACAACACGCCCCTTACCGACCCCGAAGTCGAGCCCAATCGATCAACAAGCTGTCACTATGCGGCACTTGATCGGCCGTCAATCGGTTACAGAAGCGACGTAATCGATGATTTGAGCAACTGGGCGTAGCAGCGCCTGCACGAAGCGTTATTCTCCTCAGACGCAAACCGGTACCCCTCTCGTCGCTACGACGGGTGAAAGGTCCCGTACTGCACGTGATGGAAGCTCTGCCTCTGGGAGTCCCGTGTACCCACACGTCGGGGTTGACGCCTCGGGCCTGGCTACGCTGCGCGCAACGGTCCAAGACCTGTTGCGCGGCTTCGTCCCCACCGCGTACGCCGTCCCCGCATTCACCACCGCCGCGCCGGTCGGCCCGTGCTACGCACTGGCCGACGGCAGCGCCGCGGTCGGCAGACGAGGCCGCTCGGCCGGAGCGGCCACCGCACGCCGTCCGGCCGCCGACAGCGACAGCGCCCGGATGATGGACCTCGTGGAGCGCGCCCAGGCCGGTGAGGCCGATGCCTTCGGCCGGCTCTACGACCAGTACAGCGACACCGTGTACCGGTACATCTACTACCGGGTGGGAGGAAAGGCGACCGCCGAGGATCTGACCAGCGAGACCTTTCTGCGGGCGCTCAGAAGGATCGGCACGTTCACCTGGCAGGGCCGCGACTTCGGGGCATGGCTGGTCACCATCGCGCGGAATCTGGTCGCCGACCATTTCAAGTCCAGTCGGTTCCGGCTGGAAGTGACCACCGGCGAAATGCTCGACGCCAACGAGGTCGAGCGCTCGCCCGAGGACTCCGTGCTGGAGTCCCTCTCCAACGCCGCCCTGCTGGACGCGGTCCGGCGGCTCAACCCACAGCAGCAGGAGTGCGTGACGCTCCGCTTCCTCCAGGGCCTCTCCGTCGCCGAGACCGCCCGCGTGATGGGCAAGAACGAGGGCGCCATCAAGACCCTCCAGTACCGCGCCGTGCGCACCCTCGCCCGTCTCCTTCCCGACGACGCACGCTGAGCGCCGTACACACTCCGCTATCCCCAACTCACCATCGGTGAAAGACCGTTGACTTCGCCGTCCGTTCCTCCTCCGTCCGTAACCCAAGTGCCGCGCCGCTCGTTGTGCGGGATGCAGGCTCCCTGTGGTCACTCCCTGGCCGACTCCGATCCCTCGATCGTGTGGTTGTGGCCGGGGCGTGCAACCCTCAGGACCCCCTGGGGAGTCGACCGTCATGACGAGAGGAGGTGCCGCCAGTGATCGCGAACGTATCGGCGCACCGGCGGGCGAACGCCTTCGCCCAGGCCCTGGAGGAGCAGTCCGAGCGGGGCACGGCGGCCGAGCAGTCCGAGGAGTCGGCCCCGGCTGCTGCGGAACAACCGACCGAGCAGGGCCGCCTGTTGGCCCTGACGGCCGGTCTTGGCGCGTTGCCCAAGCCGGAGCTGGATCCCGAGGTCAAGGTCGTCCAGAGGGCGCAGCTGGTGGCCCAGTTCGAGGCCATGCTGCAGGAGGGCGGCGGGGCGACAACGTCCGATTCCGCGGTGCCCGAGCAGCGTTCCGCGCGGGGCCGTGGCGCCCACCGGGCCACGCCGCTGGGCAAGTTGCGTCCGCGTACGCGACTGGCCAAGGGCCTCACCGCGGGCGGGCTCAGCGTGGGTGTCGCCGCCAGTGCCTTCGGCGGAGTCGCCGCCGCCAGCGGGGACGCCCTGCCCGGCGACTCGCTGTACGGGCTCAAGCGCGGCATCGAGGACTTCAAACGCGGCCTGGCGGATGGGGACGACGAGCGCGGGCAGGTATTCCTCGACCAGGCGTCCACCCGGTTGAGCGAGGCTCGTCGGCTGATGGAGCGCGGCCGCGGCGGCCACCTCGACCACGAGTCGCTCGGCGAGATCCGCCGTGCCCTGTCCGGCATGACGCACGACGCCTCCGAGGGACACCGGCTGCTGACTGCGGCCTACGAACGCGACCCCGAGTCGCTGGACCCCATCCAGGCCCTCTCCGCCTTCTCCCGCTCGCACCGCGAGGCCTGGGGCGCCCTGCGCGAGCGGCTTCCGGTGCAGCTCGGAGACGTCAGTGAGCAGGTGTCGTCGGTGTTCGACGCCATAGACCAGGAAGTCGCCCCGCTGCAGTCCCTGCTTCCGCAGCCCCCCGCCCAGGGCGGCAGCCAGGGTGACAGCAGCGGGCGCGGCTCCGACAGCGGGCCGGCCACCGGCGCCACCGAGTCCGGGCGCGGCTCCACGGCACCCAGCAGCGGCAGCGGCTCCTCCGACGGCGACGAGACCGGCAGCGACGGCCCGAGCCGCTCGGCCGAGACCGGCGGCGAGATCGAGGGCCTGCTGGGCGGTAACACGGGCGGCCTGCTCGACCCACCGACGGACCTCGGCAGCGCCTCCCCGTCGCAGACCAAGCCACCGACGACCGAGCCCGACGTCACCGTTCCACCACTGCTCCCGGGGCTGCTGCCCGGGCTCGGCCTCGATGCCGAGGACGCCGAGTAGTTTGCGGGCGGTACGGCTGTGGGGGCGTCCCTTGCGAGGGGCGCCCCCGTCGTCGTATGTCCGGTGTGGTCAGAAGAAGACCGAGCGGCGCTGCACCAGCAGCTTGTAGAGGGTGTGCTGGATCTGTTCTCTGACCTGGTCGGTCAGGTTGAACATCAGCATCGGGTCCTCGGCCGCCTCCGGCGGATAGCCGTCCGTGGGGATCGGCTCGCCGAACTGGATCGTCCACTTGGTGGGCAGCGGGATCGCACCGAGCGGGCCCAGCCACGGGAACGTGGGAGTCAGCGGGAAGTACGGGAAGCCCAGGAGACGCGCGAGGGTCTTCGCGTTGCCGAGCATCGGGTAGATCTCCTCGGCGCCGACGATCGAGCACGGGATGATCGGCGTGCCCTGGCGCAGCGCGGTGGAGACGAAGCCGCCGCGACCGAAGCGCTGGAGCTTGTAGCGCTCGCTGAAGGGCTTGCCGATGCCCTTGAAGCCCTCCGGCATGACGCCGACCAGCTCGCCCTGGCCGAGGAGGCGTTCGGCGTCCTCGGCGCAGGCGAGGGTGTGCCCCAGCTTGCGGGCGAGTTCGTTGACGACCGGCAGGACGAAGACCAGGTCGGCGGCGAGCAGGCGGAGGTGGCGGCCGGCCGGGTGGTGGTCGTGCACGGCGACCTGCATCATCAGGCCGTCCAGCGGGAGCGTGCCGGAGTGGTTGGCGACGATCAGGGCGCCGCCCTCGGACGGGATGTTCTCGACGCCCTTCACATCGACCCGGAAGTACTTCTCGTACACCGGGCGCAGCAGGGACATCAGGACGTGGTCGGTGAGTTCGGCGTCGTAACCGAAGTCGTCGACCTCGTAGTCGCCGGTGAGGCGGCGGCGCAGGAAGGAGAGGCCGGCGGCGACCCGCTTCTCCAGGCCGCCCTCGTCCAGGAGCGGCTGCTGCTCGGGCTCGTCCGGCCGTTGTTCCTCGTGGGGCACGGGGACATCTTCCTGCGCACGCGCCCGGCTGGGCAGGGGCTGGACCTCGCCCATCTCACCGACCCGCGCGGGCTCCCCACCGGGGCGCCGGCTCCCCCCGCTCCGGCCACGGCGAGGCGGCCGCTGCACGGCGTTCCCACGGGACCGGTCGTCGTCGAACGGAATGACCTTGGCGTCCGCCATCGTTGATGCGCTCCTCAGTTGGCGCTCTGCGTCGGGGGGTTGCCGCCGCCCGCGACGGGCAGGGCGGCGATCCGGTCGACGGCCCCCGCAAGGGCCTCGGGCGGCAGGAGTCCGGGTCCGCGGCTGCGCGCGAAGTCCGCGAACGTCTCCGCGGTGGTGTACTTCGGCTGGAAACCCAGCGTCTCGCGCATCTGGGTCGTGTCCACCACCCGGCCATGGGTCAGCAGCCGGATCTGCTCGGGTGAGAAGTCCGTCATGCCCAGGGTACGCACCAGCGAGCCGGCCCACGTGACGGCGGGCAGCAGCAGCGGCAGGGTGGGGCGGCCGAGCCGCCGGGAGCACTGGGAGAGCAGCAGGACGCCGTCGCCGGCGATGTTGAAGGTGCCGCTGTTGAGGGTGCCCCGGCGCGGCTCGTGCGAGGCGATCCGCAGCACCTCGATCACGTCGTCCTCGTGCACGAACTGCAGCCGGGGGTCGTAACCGAAGACGGTCGGCAGGACAGGTAGCGAGAAGTACGAGGCGAGCGGTGAGTCGGCGCTGGGGCCCAGGATGTTGGCGAACCGCAGCACACACACCGCCACGTCCGGCCGGCGGCGCGCGAACCCCCGTACGTAGCCCTCGACCTCCACCGTGTCCTTGGCGAAGCCGCCGCTGGGCAGCGACTTGGGCGGGGTGGTCTCGCTGAACACGGCCGGGTCGCGGGGCGCCGAGCCGTAGACGTTGGTGCTGGACTTCACCACCAGCCGCCGTACGGTCGGGGACTTCTGGCAGGCGCCGAGCAGCTGCATCGTCCCGATGACGTTGGTCTCCTTGACCGTGGCCCGGTTGCCGCTGCCCAGCGCGGTCGCGGTGACGTCCATGTGGACGACCGTGTCGGCGGCCGTCTCGGCCAGCACGCGCGCGATGGTGGGCTGCCGGATGTCCGCCCGAATGAAGTCCGCGCCACCCAGGTGATGCTCGGGCGGTACCGCGTCCACGGCGACGACCCGATCGACTTCCGGGTCCCGCTGGATCCGTCGTACGAACCGGCCCCCCAGCTGACGGGCCACTCCGGTCACGAGCACGACCTTGCCCAAGATCCGCGCCTTCCTTCCAGCCCTCGTACCGTTGCCGAGTTCCCCGTCTGCGGTCAACTTAGCGGCTTGGCGTTGCGCTGTGATGACCGCCCGCTGCACCAAGTGACGAGAAAACACGCTCGTACCCGGGCCACGGTGAAATGCGTGTGGCCCCCCACCGGACGGGGTGGGGGGCCACAGTCACGCTTTCGCGACGTTACGGTGCGTCGTTACTTCTTGTTACGACGCTGAACGCGCGTGCGCTTGAGCAGCTTGCGATGCTTCTTCTTGGCCATCCGCTTGCGCCGCTTCTTGATAACAGAGCCCACGACTACCCTCGCTCACTTCTCATCACTCGGTGTTTGGGCGCCATGGGCCCACACGACCTACGAGGGGCTAGCCTACCCGCCCGAGCGCTGAGGTCGTAATCGAGGTGCACGGGGAGATCGAAAACGCCCTGAGCTCGATCTCCCCGAATCGCCGTCAGGCGGTTTCCACCCCCACATAGCTGTCGCGGAGGTACTCGTGAACCGCGTTCTCGGGGACGCGGAAGGACCGCCCCACCCGGATCGCGGGCAGATGACCGCTGTGCACCAACCGGTACACGGTCATCTTCGACACTCGCATCACCGAGGCGACCTCCGCCACGGTAAGGAACTGAACCTCACTCAGAGGCCTCTGATCTCCAGCTGCAGCCATGACACACCTGAACCTTCCGCACTCGACTCGACGGCCACCGGCTTCCCCTTCCGGTGACTCTTCGTCGCTGCGTGCTCACTCCCCAATGTAGGGGCGGGTGATGCGAGTGGGGAAGAGGTGCACCCATCGGCGGCCTACTGTGACAGACACGCCCGATTGAGTACGTAGCGGGTAAGCGGCCGGTAGTAATCAGACCGCACAGCGTCATCAAGTGGAACGACCACGGACACCCGCCCCTCGGCCTCGCCGACGAACGGCGCGGGGTCGTCCGTGTCGGCCAGCCCGATCGCCTCGAACCCCAGCTGACCTGCTCCGCAGACCCATCCGTGGTCCCCGATGACCAGCTCCGGGAGGGTCCCGCCGGCCTCGGCGATCGCGGCCAGAACGGTGCGAACCGGGAGGGGGGAATGGGTGTGTGCGCCGGTCGCACAACCGGAGCCGGGGGCGCCGGGTTCCCGCACCAGCGCGACGCCTCGTACGTAATCAAGGTCGTACGTGCGTAGGCCGAACCTAGTCGTTATGTCGACAGAGCGACCCTGCGCCGGGGTGAGGACAGCACATCCGGCCGCCGACAGGGCGTCCGCCAAGGCGCCGTAGAAACCGAGCAGCCGGTGCGGGTGACCGGTCCCGAGCAACACGGGTGCACCACGCTGCGCGACCACGGCGAGCCGTTCCGAGAACGCCTCCAAGGCGGCGAGGGTCAGCTCCGGGTCGATCACATCCTGACCAGAAACGCATCTCGGATCTCCGGATACCCCACACTTGTCCGCCATCAACCCGATCAAATCCCGCTCAGTCCAGGCCTGTTCAGGATCAATCCCGATCAGAAGGCGAGGATCGCGCGCCGCGAAGGCCCGATAACTCCGCAGGCTCTCTTCCCGAGAGGTGGCAACGGGACCGGCCAGCCGGGCGGCCAGGAGGTGAGATCGAAGGCGGGCTCGGGGAGCTCTGGGGACTCGGTGGGCTCGGTGGACCCGGTGGGTGGGGTCGGTGGGCATGGGGGGATGGTGACGGATGGCGGGGTGGGGGTGGGGTGGGAATGGGGGAAGGGGGCTCGGTTGGCGTAATGGGGGTTGGCGTAATGGGGGTTGGCGTAATGGGGGTTGGCGATGCGAGGTGGCCGGGTTGCCGCCCAACCGCCGCAACCGCACGTCCCCACTACTGCAACGCCGTCCGCCGCGCCGCCGCAGCCACCGCGTCGCCGCAACCGCCGTCTCGCCATAGCTGCAACGCCGTCCGCTGCGCCGCCGCAGCCACCGCGTCGCCGCAACCGCCGTCTCGCCATAGCTGCGGGCAGTCGTGCCGCTGGGGCGGCACGGGTGGGCGCAGCGGCACCCCGCCCGCGCGGGCGAGCGACCCCACCCCCGCCCAGCCGCACGTCGCCGCAACCGCCGTCTCGCCATAGCTGCGGGCAGTCGTGCCGCTGGGGCGGCACGGGTGGGCGCAGCGGCACCCCGCCCGCGCGGGCGAGCGACCCCACCCCCGCCCAGCCGCACGTCGCCGCAACCGCCGTCTCGCCATAGCTGCAACGCCGTCCGCCGCGCCGCCGGAGCCACCGCGCCGCCGCAACCGCCGTCTCGCCATAGCTGCGGGCAGTCGTGCCGCTGGGGCGGCACGGGTGGGCGCAGCGGCACCCCGCCCGCGCGGGCGAGCGACCCCACCCCCGCCCAGCCGCACCCGACCTCAGCTGACCAGCAGCCCTACGCCAACAACCCCCGCAGCGGAAACACAGCCCGCCGAGTGGCCAACACAGCCTGATCCAACCGATCCGCAGGGTCGTACCCCGCCTCCCAGTCCCCCCACGACACCGGCCACCGCCCATCAGTCATCCGCACGGGCGCCAACTGCCGAGTCCGAGCAAAAACCTCCTGCCGCCACTCCTCGGGAACCATCGCCTCGGGCGCCACCTCCCGCCCCGCCACAATCCCCACCAGGTGGGTCCAGGACCGCGGCACCACATCAACCACCGCGTATCCACCCCCACCCAACGCCACCCAACGCCCCCCGGCGTACTTGTGCGCCAACTCATGGCAGGCAACCTGCACAGCCCGCTGCGCATCCAGAGAGACCGCCAAATGCGCCAACGGATCCTCGAAATGCGTATCGGCCCCGTGCTGAGTCACCAACACCTGCGGCCGAAACTCGGCAACAAGCTCCGGCACCACCGCAAGAAACGCCCGCAACCACCCGGCGTCCCCCGTCCCCGCCGGCAGCGCCACATTCACCGCCGACCCCGCCGCGGCCCCCTCGGCTCCCGTCTCCTCCGGCCACCCGGTCTGCGGAAACAACGTCCGCGGATGCTCGTGCAACGAAATCGTCAGAACCCGCGGATCCTCCCAGAACGCCGCCTGCACCCCGTCCCCGTGATGCACATCGACGTCCACATAAGCGACCCGCTCCGCCCCCAGTTCCAGCAACCGGGCAATGGCCAGCGAGGCGTCGTTGTAAATACAGAACCCCGAAGCCCCCGCCGGCATCGCATGATGCAGCCCACCCGCGAAGTTCACCGCGTGCAGCGCCTCCCCGCGCCACACAGCCTCCGCCGCCCCCACCGACTGCCCGGCGATAAGAGCCGACACCTCATGCATCCCGGCGAACGCCGGATCGTCCAACGTCCCCAGCCCATACGACTGGTCGGCCGCCCGCGGATCCACCGACGCGGCCTTCACCGCCGCGATGTAGTCCTCCCGGTGAACGAGCCGCAGAGTGGACTCCCCCGCCGCCTTGGCCGCCACGACATCCATCTCGCGATCGAGCCCGAACGCCTCGACCAGTCTCCGGGTCAACGCCAGCCGGACCGGATCCATCGGATGGTCCGGCCCGAAGTCATAGCCCGTTACTGCCTCGTCCCACATCAGCTGTGCGCGGCCGCTCATGCCCGCCACCGTATCGGTCCGGTTGAGCGGCGAACGACCTGGCGTACACGAGTGTCACCAGCACCAACACCATCGGCACGAGCATCGCACCGCGATAGCTCCAGGCATCCCCCAACGCCCCCACCAACGGCGAACCGATCAGAAAACCCACATAATTGAATACATTCAGCCGCGCAACGGCCACATCCGAAGCCCCAGGAAAGAGCCGCCCCGCCGCCGCGAACGTCTGCGGCACCAGCACGCACAACCCCAGCCCCAGCAGCGTGAACCCCAGCGTGCCCACCCACGCCCCGGGCGCCCCCGCCACCACCGCGAACCCCACCGCCGCCACGACCGCCCCACCCCGCACAACCGCCACGGCCCCGAACCGCCGCACCCCGAAGTCCCCCAGCGACCGCCCCACCAGCGTGGTGACCATATAGACGTTGTACGGGACCGTAGCCGTCTGCTCCGAGCTCCCCAGCACATCCTGCAGATACTTCGCGCTCCAGTTGGAGACGGTCGCGTCCCCGATGTACGCGAAGGTCATCACGAGACACAACGGCAGCAGCGCCTTGAAGACGACACCCCCCGCCTGCCCCTCCTTCTCCACAGCGGTCCCGGAAGCAGCACCGGCGCGCCCGTCGACGTACCACCGACTCCCCACCAGAGCAGCCGGCAACAGCACCACCACGACCGGCAGATACGACACGAACAACGCCAGCTCCCAGTGCGCCCCCACCCACGCCAGCGAGGCCCCCAAGATCCCGCCGAGGCTGTAAGCGGCATGAAAGCCGAGCATGATGCTGCGCCCGTACGACAGTTGCAGGCTGACGCCCAGCATGTTCATCGACGCGTCGAGGGCACCGACGGCCAGCCCGAACGCGGCCAGCGCAACCGCCAGCTCGACCATCCGCTCCCCCGCGCCCACCCCGAGGAGCGCCAGGAGCACAACGGGCTGGGACCATCGCAGCACCCGACTGGGCCGTACGCGCTTGACCAGCCTCTCCGTCAGCACGCTCCCCACACCGGCCAGTACCGGCACGGCGGCGAGGAAGGCCGGCAGCAGCGCGTCGGACACGCCGTACCGGTCCTGGATGGCCGGAATCCGCGTCACCAGCAGGGCGAAGGCAACGCCCTGAGTGAAGAACCCGAATGCCAGCGAGGCCCTGCCGCGCCGCAGCACATCAGTCATGGCCGCGAGCGTAGGGCCCCGGAGCACCGCTGGGTATATCCAGCCAAAGATGAATCTCCCTCAGCTTCACCTGAGCAGCTCGGCCAACTCCCCCATCTCGGAGAAGAGTCCAGTGGCTCCCACCAGCTTGTGGCCAGGCGTCATGGCCGTGAACCCGTACACATCCATCCCGGCCGCCACGGCCGCCCGCACCCCGAGGGACTGTCCTCGACGACCACACACCTGTCCGGCGCGACCGCCATCCGCTCCGCCGCGTACAGGAACAGATCCGGCGCCGGCTTCCCCCGCCCCACATCCTGCGAGCTGAAGATCCGTCCGTCGTCGAACCACCGATCCAGCCCGGTCGTCCGATGTCCCACCCGAATCCGCTCGTGGCTCCCCGAGGAGGCCACACAGTACGGCACTCCTTCCGCGGCCAGCTTCTCCACCACCTCGGCGGCGCCGCTCACCGCCGTCAACTCCTGCTCGAACGCGGCGAAGACCCGCTCGTGAAAGACATCGTCGAACTCCGCCGGCAGCCGCCGCCCCGTGCGCTCCTCGATCGACTCATGGATCCGATGCATCGCGGATCCCATGAAGTCCCGAATGGAGTCCTCATACGTCGTCGGATGCCCCAGCTCGGTGAGGTAGGCCGCCAGATGCCGGTTGGAGATCGGCTCACTGTCGACGAGAACACCGTCGTTGTCGAAGATGACCAGGTCATAGCGCATGCTCTAGACCCTAAACGCAGAAATCCCCCGTGCCGACTGGCACGGGGGATTTCTTCAATAATTGTTCGGCGGCGTCCTACTCTCCCACAGGGTCCCCCCTGCAGTACCATCGGCGCTGTAAGGCTTAGCTTCCGGGTTCGGAATGTAACCGGGCGTTTCCCTCACGCTATGACCACCGAAACACTATGAAACTGACAACCGGAAACGGCTGTTCGTGGTTTCAGAACCAACACAGTGGACGCGAGCAACTGAGGACAAGCCCTCGGCCTATTAGTACCGGTCAACTCCACACGTTACCGTGCTTCCATATCCGGCCTATCAACCCAGTCGTCTACTGGGAGCCTTACCCCATCAAGTGGGTGGGAGTCCTCATCTCGAAGCAGGCTTCCCGCTTAGATGCTTTCAGCGGTTATCCCTCCCGAACGTAGCCAACCAGCCATGCCCTTGGCAGAACAACTGGCACACCAGAGGTTCGTCCGTCCCGGTCCTCTCGTACTAGGGACAGCCCTTCTCAAGACTCCTACGCGCACAGCGGATAGGGACCGAACTGTCTCACGACGTTCTAAACCCAGCTCGCGTACCGCTTTAATGGGCGAACAGCCCAACCCTTGGGACCGACTCCAGCCCCAGGATGCGACGAGCCGACATCGAGGTGCCAAACCATCCCGTCGATATGGACTCTTGGGGAAGATCAGCCTGTTATCCCCGGGGTACCTTTTATCCGTTGAGCGACGGCGCTTCCACAAGCCACCGCCGGATCACTAGTCCCGACTTTCGTCCCTGCTCGACCCGTCGGTCTCACAGTCAAGCTCCCTTGTGCACTTACACTCAACACCTGATTGCCAACCAGGCTGAGGGAACCTTTGGGCGCCTCCGTTACCCTTTAGGAGGCAACCGCCCCAGTTAAACTACCCATCAGACACTGTCCCTGATCCGGATCACGGACCCAGGTTAGACATCCAGCACGACCAGACTGGTATTTCAACGACGACTCCACACGAACTGGCGTCCGCGTTTCAAAGTCTCCCAGCTATCCTACACAAGCCGAACCGAACACCAATATCAAACTGTAGTAAAGGTCCCGGGGTCTTTCCGTCCTGCTGCGCGAAACGAGCATCTTTACTCGTAGTGCAATTTCACCGGGCCTATGGTTGAGACAGTCGAGAAGTCGTTACGCCATTCGTGCAGGTCGGAACTTACCCGACAAGGAATTTCGCTACCTTAGGATGGTTATAGTTACCACCGCCGTTTACTGGCGCTTAAGTTCTCAGCTTCGCCCCACCGAAATGGAGCTAACCGGTCCCCTTAACGTTCCAGCACCGGGCAGGCGTCAGTCCGTATACATCGCCTTACGGCTTCGCACGGACCTGTGTTTTAGTAAACAGTCGCTTCTCGCTGGTCTCTGCGGCCACCCCCAGCTCCGGCAGCAAGTGCCGTCACCGGATGTGGCCCCCCTTCTCCCGAAGTTACGGGGGCATTTTGCCGAGTTCCTTAACCATAGTTCACCCGAACGCCTCGGTATTCTCTACCTGACCACCTGAGTCGGTTTAGGGTACGGGCCGCCATGAAACTCGCTAGAGGCTTTTCTCGACAGCATAGGATCATCCACTTCACCACAATCGGCTCGGCATCAGGTCTCAGACACATGCCAGGCGGATTTACCTACCTGACGTCCTACACCCTTACCCCGGGACAACCACCGCCCGGGATGGACTACCTTCCTGCGTCACCCCATCACTCACCTACTAACCGCTTGGTCCGGCGGCTCCACCACTCCGTGCTTGTCCGAAGACGCACACGGCGGTTTCACGGCCTTAGCATCACGATGCTCAGTGTTTGACGCTTCACAGCGGGTACCGGAATATCAACCGGTTATCCATCGACTACGCCTGTCGGCCTCGCCTTAGGTCCCGACTTACCCTGGGCAGATCAGCTTGACCCAGGAACCCTTAGTCAATCGGCGCAAACGTTTCTCACGTTTGTATCGCTACTCATGCCTGCATTCTCACTCGTCAACCGTCCACAACTCGCTTACGCGGCTGCTTCACCCGGCAGACGACGCTCCCCTACCCATCAACACCCTCGTTGGAGGTACATGTGTCAATGACACGACTTCGGCGGTACGCTTGAGCCCCGCTACATTGTCGGCGCGGAATCACTTGACCAGTGAGCTATTACGCACTCTTTCAAGGGTGGCTGCTTCTAAGCCAACCTCCTGGTTGTCTGTGCGACTCCACATCCTTTCCCACTTAGCGTACGCTTAGGGGCCTTAGTCGATGCTCTGGGCTGTTTCCCTCTCGACCATGGAGCTTATCCCCCACAGTCTCACTGCCGCGCTCTCACTTACCGGCATTCGGAGTTTGGCTAAGGTCAGTAACCCGGTAGGGCCCATCGCCTATCCAGTGCTCTACCTCCGGCAAGAAACACACGACGCTGCACCTAAATGCATTTCGGGGAGAACCAGCTATCACGGAGTTTGATTGGCCTTTCACCCCTAACCACAGGTCATCCCCCAGGTTTTCAACCCTGGTGGGTTCGGTCCTCCACGAAGTCTTACCTCCGCTTCAACCTGCCCATGGCTAGATCACTCCGCTTCGGGTCTTGAGCGCGCTACTGAAACGCCCTATTCGGACTCGCTTTCGCTACGGCTACCCCACCCGGGTTAACCTCGCAACACACCGCAAACTCGCAGGCTCATTCTTCAAAAGGCACGCAGTCACGAGACACAGCAAGCTGCATCCGACGCTCCCACGGCTTGTAGGCACACGGTTTCAGGTACTATTTCACTCCCCTCCCGGGGTACTTTTCACCATTCCCTCACGGTACTATCCGCTATCGGTCACCAGGGAATATTTAGGCTTAGCGGGTGGTCCCGCCAGATTCACACGGGATTTCTCGGGCCCCGTGCTACTTGGGTGTCTCTCAAACGAGCCGCTGACGTTTCGACTACGGGGGTCTTACCCTC